>JAOAAA010000088.1 GCA_026419115.1 Gemmataceae bacterium | reverse complement strand
ATCCCCACCTTGTTAACCTCGGCCAAAACCGGTGAAGGGATCGCCCGATTGAAAGAACTCCTGACGGGAAAGGCCACCGTTTTTTCAGGTCAAAGCGGTGTGGGAAAATCCTCCTTGCTCAATGCCATTCAACCGGGTTTGGCACTACGGGTCTCGAATGTCAGTCAAGTCAACCAGAAGGGGAAACATACCACCACCACGGCCGAGTTAATCTCGTTGGATTTTGGAGGTTGGGTGGTCGATACCCCTGGCATTCGCAGCTTGGCCTTGTGGGATGTGATTGCTCGGGAAGTGGAGGGGTTCTTCGTCGAATTTAACCCGTTTGTCAGTCAGTGTTCTTTCCCCGATTGCACCCACACGCACGAACTAGGCTGTGGTGTGAAACGGGCAGTGGAACTTCGCTTCATCAGTGCCCGACGATACCACAGCTATTTGGGCATGATCGAGGAATTAGAATGAATTGGTTAGCCCACGTTTATCTTTCCGAACCAAACGTGGAATTCCGCCTCGGAAATCTTTTAGCCGACTACGTCAAAGGAAAACAACGACAGGGCCTAAGCATCGAGTTTCTTCGCGGGGCCGCCCGTCATCAAAGAATCGATGCCTTTACCGATTCTCATTGGGTGATGGATCGCAGCCGCTCCCGAATCGCCTCGCCTTTTCGCCGATATGCCGGCATCTTGTGCGATATTTTCATGGATCATTTCCTAGCCCGAAAGTGGAACGATTATTCCCCGATCCCTTTGTTAGAATTTACTACTCAATTCTACGCAGAAATCCGCCTGTGCCCCCTTGTATTACCGCCGCAGGCCGCCTTTATTGTGGAAAAAATGATTCAAACTAATCGCCTTGCTTCCTATGCTCAACGTCAAGGAATCGAAGAAACCTTGTGGCGTCTTTCGCACCGGATAAAGGAACGAATCGGAACCGAAATTCACCTCGAAAAAGCCATTGTGGAACTCGATACTCATCATCAGGATTTCGAGATCGATTTCGACGAATTTTTCCCAAAGTTACGTCATTACGTTAAGGAACTCGCGCTCGCCGAGAAAGAAATTCGTTGAAATTCCACAGACACAGAGGGAATTCACCACACCCTTCCCTATTCTGCAATCCCTCGCCTTTGCCAGCTCAGGAAAATACATCGAGTAGAAGTTTTGGTTCAGGTCGAATATAAAAACTCTTGTTAATTCGTTTTATAGTCCCGCCGAGAATCAGAAAAAATGCTCGGCATACTGGGAGCCTAACAGATGGAACCCCAAAAAGACCCGAACTTTGAGGTCACAAAATCGTTCGAGGTTCCATCCCCTCCCGACAGTACCCCCATGTCCGCCCAAGCCAATTCTCCCCCTAACAAAGAGATAATTGGTTCTGATCCCCACGAAGCAATACTGGGTTTTGGTCCCCCTTTGGTTCCGAACGATATAGGAAGTTTGGGTCCTTACCGTATCGTGAAAGAACTAGGAAGAGGAGGCATGGGTGCCGTCTATGATGCTATCGATACCCGTTTGGAAAGACGATTAGCCCTCAAGGTGATGTTAGCCCATTTTGCAGCGATGCCCGATGCCAAGGCAAGATTTCTCCGCGAAGCACGAACGGCCGCCCGAATCAAAAATGATCATATTGTCACGATCTACCAAGCCGATGAACACAACGGGATTCCTTACATTAGTATGGAGTTTCTCGAAGGTTCCCCCCTTGATGAGTATCTCAAAAAGAAAGGCTCCCTTTCGATCCGGCAGATTGTCCAAATTGCTTCCGAAATAGCAACGGGGCTTGCTGCTGCTCATGCCGTGGGGTTGGTTCACCGAGATATTAAACCGAGCAACCTTTGGGTAGAGGCCCCGAACGGTCGCATCAAGCTCCTCGATTTTGGGCTTGCCAAGCCCATACACGCCGATATCGAAGTGACCCAAAGCGGTGCCATTGTTGGCACACCCGCTTATATGAGTCCCGAACAAGCCCGCGGGGAAAAGGTCGATCACCGTAGCGATTTGTTTAGCCTTGGAGTCCTGCTGTATCGACTTTGTGCGAACGTCCTGCCCTTCGAGGGCCCCAACACGATGGCGATCCTCATGGCATTGGGTACGAAAGAACCGCTCCCCGTGCGTGATCTGAATCCTTTGGTTCCCGAACCTCTGGCGGAATTGATGCATCAGCTTTTGTCAAAAAATCCCGATAATCGCCCCCAGAGTGCCGAGGAAGTTCGGAATCGTCTCTTGCTCATCGCCCAGAGTTTAACGGCATCACACACGCTCCCTGCAGTCACACCGTTACTGCCTTTATTATCCTCGGAAGCGGGATCAAACTCGAATCCCACGCCAGTTCAACCTGCGAATCCGTTTGTTGGTATTGATGCGGTCCCCAACAAAACTAAATTAAGTTCCACGGCGGTGCAAGGCTTGGCATCTAGTTCATCCTCAAATCTTCACCGATCCTCGTTGAGACAAGTTCGCTGGTTCCCGATCGGATTAGCGTTGGGAGTTTTGCTCATACTCGGGATCACGATTGTCGTGATCATGAAATCGAAAAATGATTCCGTTACTCAAAACAATCCGCCGGAGAAAGTCCCTCTCATCCAAGAAAATCCGAAAGCTAAGCCCCCAAACAAAAGTACCACGGACGATGAATCGAAACCGAAAATCGTAATCGATCCCGATCGTATGGCCGCCGAATATGCCCTGTCGATTGGTGGCTCCGTTGGAATCCATGCGAACAACCAATTCAAAATTATTTCCCAGCGTTCGGAGCTTCCCCAAGGCCCGTTTGTTGTGACGGATCTAATGCTTTCCAAAAAAGGGATCAGAATTGATGATGAAAACCTCAGTCACTTTCAAGACTGCAAACACCTAGAACGTCTCGACCTCGCATGGTCTCGGATGAGTGACGTAGGGCTGGCTTACTTCCAAGATTGTCAGGAACTTAAAGAAATTATCCTCACGGAGACCAAATTGACCGACAAGGGATTATCGCATTTGAAAGATTGCACGAATGTACAAATTCTATTTTTGACAGGGACCCAAGTCAGCGATGTTGGCTTAGATCACCTCAAAAATTTTAGGAAATTGCGGTTCCTTGATCTGAACAGAACTCAGGTAACACCCCAAGGGGTGGAGCAATTACGAGCAGCTTTACCGAACTGCAAAATCCATTTTGTGGCCCCGAAGAATCAACCGCCTGTCATCCTCGATCCCGATCGAAAAGGGGCGGAATTTGTGATCTCGGCTGGGGGGGCAGTCAAAATTCACTTCAATGGGTTTGACCGCGATTATATGCGGATTGCAGACCTTCCCAAAGAGAAATTTACCTTAAAATTTGTGATGCTGCCCGGTAAAAAGTTCGACGAACAAGGGCTAAAAAATCTCAAAGATTGCAAAAATATTGAATCTATTCACCTGCAACAAACTTCGGTTACCGATGTGGGATTAGAGAATTTCAAAAACTGCAAAAATCTCGATTATCTCAATCTTTCATCAACTCGAATCACAGATGAAGGATTAGCGAATTTCAAAGATTGTCATAAACTCAAGGGGCTTTATCTTTCTGATACAATGATAACCGATTTAGGAATCGCCTATTTCAAAGAGTGTCCTCTCCTGACACATCTCGAAATCAGCCGAACCAAGGTCACCGATGCCGGCTTGGCCCACTTTCAAAATTGCAACAACCTCAAGTATCTCTATCTGACCGATACTTCCGTAACCGATAAGGGTTTGGCCTACTTCAAAGATTGTAACCAACTTTTGGAAATCAGCTTAGTGAACCTGAAAATCAGTGGTAAAGGTTTGGCCTCTTTCAAAAATTGCAACAATCTCAAACTTTTGCAACTCTCGGGATGTCCCATCACAGATGACGACCTCAAAGAATTAAAGAATTTCAAAAGTTTGGGTACCGTTATTGTCCGAAATACTGCTGTCACTCTCAAAGGAATCGAAGAATTGCATCAGGCGCTTCCGACCTGCACCATCAACCACGATGGGGGACTCATCAAACCTAAGAAATAACCCGCGAGCCAAAAGACGTTAGAAGTGGAGGTCGGGTGTCCTTCTTCTCTTCCGAGAACGGGTCATGAAATTTTTAGGTGAACAATCCTATGCCTTTCCGCAACAACGAAATCATTCCTTGAGGAACGCGCATATCTCGATCTGAGTATTCCTCAGATGGATGGATAATTAGACGGATTCCGCAAATGGCATCTCGGCAGAAATCGGGGCTTATCGTTGCCTGCCTTCCCATATAACGAATGAAGACGTATGAGGTAGAATTGATGGCAGCCAAACGCTTAGACGGACAACAACTTTCTCAAACAATTCGTGGGGAAATTGCCAACGCAGTCAAACAACTGGCGCATTCGAGTGGCATCATCCCCGGACTCGCAGCGGTTCTCGTCGGGGATAATCCCGCCAGCGAGGTGTACGTTCGCAATAAACGTCGGGCATGTGAATCGGTCGGGATCGCCAGTTGGTTACATCGTCTCCCTGCAAGCACCACGCAGGCCGAGCTGTTGAACCTGATCGAACAACTGAATCAAACGCCGGAAGTTTCGGGCATTCTTGTGCAGCTTCCCCTTCCGAAACACATCGACGAAGCCAAAGTGATTCTGGCCATTAACCCATTAAAGGATGTTGATGCCTTTCATCCGGAGAATTTAGGTCTTCTGACGGCAGGTCACCCGCGATATTTACCTTGTACCCCGTTTGGTGTGCAACAAATGTTAAGCCGATCGGGTATTTCTACAGCAGGGGCCAACGTGGTGATCCTTGGTCGATCGAACATCGTAGGAAAGCCAATGAGCCTGATTCTGATGCAGAAGCCGTCCACGCATTTCCCCGAAGCAGGAGATGCGACCGTAACGGTAGTGCATCGAGGTACCCGCTCGTTGGAGAAGGTTTGTCAAAGTGCCGATGTGTTGATTGCCGCAATCGGGGTGGCCCATTTTGTGAAACCCGAAATGGTTCGCTTGGGGGCCACGGTGATTGATGTGGGGATTAACTCGGTCGGGGGTAAAATTGTGGGTGATGTGGACCCGTCGGTTGCCGAGGTGGCTGAATGGCTTTCGCCCGTACCCGGAGGGGTCGGCCCGATGACCATCACCATGCTTTTGTATAACACTCTACGGGCGGCACAATTGCTCCGGAGTCAAACGGAATGAATATCAATACTTCCGCCGCAACACGGGTCGGTTTATCGATTAGTGCTGCCTTGGGCGTATCCGTCGCGCTTTACCTAGGGCGATCGATTTTTATCCCCTTGGTCTTTGCGATTCTTTTGGCTGTCATGCTTTATCCGGCGGCTCATTGGTTGCGAAGAAAATTCCGCTTACCTTGGTTTTTTGCCTGCTCGATCGTCATTTCGTTGATGGTGGTGGTATTCGGCGGGGTCTTTACCGGTTTTGCTTTGGCGGTTCCTTCTTTGCTACAGGAAATCCCCAACCCACAGGACCCTGGCGCTTTGAAGGATGTTTATAAAAAAGTTCGTCAGACCGTCAGCAGTTTCTTGCCCATTTCTAGCGAGCGCGTGCTGCCCCCCAATGCCGAAGATTCTCGCGCCTATGTGTACATCGAAAAACTTCTTTCAGGGGGATACATTACCGATCAACTTTTGAATCTCTCGAAACAGGGTTTAGCCATCATTTTGGAAAGTATCGTCGTGTTGTTCGTGATGTTGTTTCTGCTTCTCGAAGGGGATATGCTGGCAGCGCGGATCAAAAACGTCTTTGGGAAAAGCAAATTGATTCAAAGCCACGTCGGGTCGGCCTTGAACGAAATGGCGCAATCGATTCGTTCCTACTTAGTGTGGCGAACGGTGGTGAATATCGGGCTAGGGGCCTTTCTCGGGGTCATTTATTATGCCTTGGGTTTGAATCAACCTTGGACGTGGGCCTTATTGACGGTGGTGTTATGCTATGTTCCCTACATAGGAACCATCATCGCGGGTGTGCCCCCAGTTCTCGATGCGATCATTCATACCAATGCGTGGATCGCGGTGGTGATTCTGATTTTGTACATCATTATCTCAACCGTTGAAGGATACATTATCGTTCCGGTGGTCATGGGTCGGAGCATGGACCTAAATGCCACCACCGTGATGTTAGCTTGCCTGTTTTGGGACTTTGTTTGGGGAACACCGGGGCTATTTTTGGCGATGCCAATCATGGCTGGGATTCGTGCAGCGCTGATGCATGTGGAAGGAATGCAAGCGTGGGCAATCTTGATGAGTACTGAACGAACGGCAACGGAAACCGAAAAGGCCGCCGATAACGAAGAACTCTCGAAGCTCTTGGCTCCGGAGGAAATTCCTATGGCCGAACCCTTTCCATCGTCGCCCCCCCCCAATAAGCCGTAACCCCCCCCTTGGAGATTATGCTGATTATGACCCCTCGTGAACGTTTACGAGACTTGTATGCGACCCGCGCCCTTCGCTTTGGTGATTTCCTGCTCGCCTCGGGAAAACGAAGCTCCTACTACATTAACTCGAAACTGGTTCTATTTCATTCCGAAGCGATTTCGTTGTTGGGAGATTTGCTTTACGAAGCTACATCCGATCTCAAAATTCAAGGGATCGGCGGCTTAGAAATCGGAGCGATCCCCATGGCGGCCGCTGCCTGCATCAGTTACCATCGGGCCGGACAATCGATCGAGGGATTTTTTGTTCGCAAAGCCGCCAAGGATCACGGGAGTAAAGAACTCGTCGAAGGTGTATTGAACGCAGGCGATCATGTGGTGGTCATTGATGATGTTCTAACCACCGGCGGCAGTGTGCTGCAAGCCATTCAAGCCGTTGAGCAAAAAGGGGCGATTGTCGATCGTGTGATTTGTGTGGTCGATCGTCTGCAAGGAGCCCGCGAAGCCTTGGCCCGCTACGATTTTCGTCCGCTGTTTACCATTGAAGATTTTGGTATTCGACCCCAATAATTTTTAGGAACCATGTCTCGAATTTATTTGGATACGCACGCCTCGGCACCAATTCGTCCAGAAGCCCTCGAACGCTTTGTTTCAACCAGCCGTCTTTTAGGCAACCCTGCAAGCCTTCATACTCGAGGTCGTGAAACCCATTATCTGTTAGAGTCCGCCCGAGATTTGCTCAAAAGTACACTCGGCGGACAACGAGACGATACGCTGATTCTCACCTCAGGGGCGACCGAAGCCAACAACCTCGCCTTGTTCGGGCAAATTCAGCCGGGCGATCATGTGCTGGCCTGTCGCTTTGAACATCCGTGTGTTGTTGGCCCGTTGGAACATTTGGCAAAATCGGGGGTTCAGGTCGAATGGGTTCCGGTGGAAACTTCTGGTCAGGCGTTAGTCTCCAGTTTTGTGGAACGAGTCCGCCCCGATACCAAGCTGGCTGTGCTTATGACCGTCAATCATGAAACGGGTGTATTTCAACCGGTCAGCGAACTGAGAAAATCGCTTCCGAACTCAGTCCGCCTTCATGTCGATGCTTCGCAATCCGTGGGCCGGTATCCCGTCGATTTTCAGCAGTTAGGTGCAACCACCTTGAGCTTCAGTGGGCATAAATTTGGCGCTCCCAAAGGGGTCGGCGGCTTACTCCTTCGGGCGGGGACCAAAATCACTCCTCTGTTTTATGGTGGGCATCAGCAAGGAGGGCTTCGGCCGGGCACCGAATCGCCTGCCTTGGCCGAAGCCATGGGAATCGCCTTACTTTCTGCAACACGGGAACAAGAATCGGTTCTGCCGTATGTGCAAAATCTCAAACTCACCTTTCAAAACCTTCTCAAACAGAACATCCCCGAAGTGATTTTCAACGGCACCGCAAAGGCCTCGGATTATGTGCTCAATGCGAGCTTCCCCATCTCTCGGGCCGAACTTTTACAAATCAAACTCGATCTAGCTGGAGTCGATGTGTCCACTGGTTCGGCTTGTTCGAGTGGCAGTGCTTTGCCCTCGCCGGCTTTGTTGGCCATGAACCTTCCTGAATCACAGGTTCGGGGCGCCATTCGCTTTAGTTTTGGGCCGCATCTCAGTGTGGAGGATGTGACCAGAGCCGCTCAGTTGGTCACCAAAGCCGTTCACGAAATGCAAGTAGCTCGATTATAACCCATAATCCATAAGGAATGGGCCTAGGAAAGGTTCCTAGAAGATCGATTATCAGCTCACGTCTCGGGTTTAGTAAAGGTTTATCAACATCGGTTATCAATTCACACCGATGGGTTGAACTGAGGTTTATGCAAAATGGTTCGGGGTGAAATTATTTCTTCTTGTTCTTAAGATATTCGTCAACATATTTTTTGGGGTTGGCGTTGAACTCATCGCGGCAGCCACTGCAACAAACATAGTAGGTCATCCCGTTATAACTGACGGGAATCGTTCCCGATCCGCCAGTGACAATACACTCGGTCTTTTTCCCACCCGCGCCGGCAATGGCCTCTCCTTCCTTTTTGTGAGCCACATCGACCACCTTCTTGGTTAGCCCTTTTTCTCCTTTTCCAGTGGCCACGGAGTAAATGAATCGGGCACCATCGTTGTTCGTGGACATGACCAATTCCATTCGTTCATTCGTCTTGCTGTTATAGTTGGAGAGGGTAAGACGTTTTTGTTTATAGTCCCCCGTGAAGACCGACTCTTTATCGTCGGCATTGATGGTGGTCAGGACATATTGCTTCTTAGTGGGGTCGTACTTCAGAATCCCCGATTTGAAGTAGGGGCTATCCTTAAAAACGACCGATAAAGCCACATCGTCCCCTTTGATCTTCCAGCCCCATTCCATTTGTTCCTTCCATGCCTTTTTGCCATCCTTAGGGTCGGCATCGCCCTTGAATTGGCCGATGAATTCGTTCAATGCTTGCAGGGCCGCCTTGCTGGCAGCCGCATCTTTCGATTGGGCAGAACTTTGGGTGGTGCTGACGATCAGTCCACCTAAGATAAATAAACCGAACAAGGTTCGATACATAAAAAGTTCCTCACGGGTTAAGGTTTGCTTGATTTATAGACGTCGAAACCGAATTTTCAGTTCCCCGAGTAACCTATTTCTAAAAGGATGTTGTATCAACTCCTTATCCCATGTAACCCCATTTCCTTGCACCCGCTTCGTGGTCAACGTGGTTTCTTCATGAAAAATCCCTAAGCTCAACCTCAGGATGGATTGCAGCACATTCTCGAACGCGGAGCATTGGAACTATGCGAACTTTCCCTTGGTTGATTCTTCTATTTGTGGTGGGTCCGTTGCTGGGCCAAGCCAAAAAACCTCCCGCAGAATTCAAGGCCCCTTCTCCAGAACAACTGGCGGAACTCAACAAAAAGTTCCAAGAATTAAAGCAAGCGGTCGGCAAAGCAAAAACGGCTCTCGAACAAGGCCCTCTCTCTGCGAAGGGAGCTTCTTCCCAAGCTCAGGCCGATTTAGAAATTTATGTCAAAGCCCTTGAATGGCAAATCAAGCATAACGAATTTCTCAATGGCGATACCAAACAGGCTCTCAGCGTGATCGAGCAAGGTCTGGCTCGCTGTCAACAAGCGCAAACCGGTAAACGAATCTGGTTGGAAAAACCGGCGGGCACTTGGGTTCCTTTGGGCTATATCTCAAAGATCGATGGCTCGGTGCAACCCTTTGCTTTGGCCTTTCCGCCCGATTATGGGAAGGACCCGCAGAAAAAATATCGACTCGATGTCGTCCTGCATGGACGAGACGGAACCCTTTGTGAGACCAAGTTTCTAGCGACCCATGCCCAAGGGAAACCGGCTCCCAAAGATGTGGAATGCCTGACGCTCGAAGTTTACGGGCGTGGCAACAATGCCTATCGTTGGGCAGGGGAAATCGATGTGCTCGAAGCCACGGCCGAAGCGCTGAAGTTTCAGGTCGATCCGAAACAAATTGTCCTCCGCGGTTTTTCGATGGGGGGGGCAGGAACGTGGCATATCGGTTTGCGGCGCCCTTTCTTCGCGGCGGTCCTACAACCCGGTGCCGGTTTCACGACGACCCATGGCTACGTCGGCGGGCTTCCTGCGTTGCTTCCTTCTCCTGTGGAAGAAACCCTGCGAATTTACGATGCCATCTTGTATGCGGAAAATGCGTTCAACGTCCCCATCGTGGCTTATAGCGGGGAAAAAGATGGGCAAAAAAAAGCCGCCGACAATATCGAAGCCCGCCTCAAGGAACTGGGCCTTTCCGAACGGATGACTCACCTGATTGCTCCGGGCTTGGAACATCAATTTCCCCCCGCATGGAAAGCCAAGACCGATGCCGAAATTGCCAAACTTCTCGCACAAGCTCACGAAAACCCCAAACCTCCTAAGGAAATTCGTTTCACCACCTACAGCGTGATTCACGGCGAGGCTTCGGCCTTACAAATTTTGTCTCTGGAGCAAGAGTACGAACAAGCCTTGGTTGTTGCTTCCCTTATGGATGACCTTTACACACTGAAGACCAAAAATATCGCATCGATAAAAATCCGCTTCAGCCAAGGCAAACGACCCAAGGCCATTACCCTCGATGGCCAAAAACTTGAGAACCTTAAACTCGATTCGGACACGGTGATTTTCAGCAAAGTCGGTGGTCAGTGGACCCTCGGTCGTTTGGCGGAAGAGAAATTCAAAGGGGTCACACCGACGGGCCACATTTTGAGCGGACCGATCGATCATGCGTTCATGGATAAATTTGTTTGTGTAATCGGCAACGATGCAGAAGATTCACCGGCCCTGATTCAATTCCGACGCTTTGAACGCGAATGGGAAAAGTGGATGCGGGGAAAACTCCCGACACTCAAAGCATCGGAAATCAAAGACCCCTCGGTGTTGTTCGCACAAAGCAACGTGATTTTGTTTGGCACCCCTGCGAGTAATCCTTTAATCAGCCGAATTCTGCCGCAGCTCCCGTTCTCGTGGACGGAAAAAGAAATCACTTGGCGAGGGAAATCTTACGATGCCAAAACACATCTACCTATGTTGATCTATCCGAACGGGTCGGGGCATTATGTGGTTCTCAATAGTGGGCATACTTTCCACGAAGCCGACTTCAAGGGGACCAATGCGCTGCTTTATCCCCGCTTGGGAGATTTTGCTCTCGTGCGCCCCAAGCCCACCGAGAAGGACCCCGCCCATTTCGAGATCATCGAGAGCGGCCTATTCGATCGAAGTTGGAATTTCCCGAAACAGAAATGATGCCTGAACCTGAGCAACCAATCTCACTGTGAAGGCAATCATTTCGAGTGAGTTCCGATTGAGTGTAGTGGTTGCAAGTGCCACAGGTGCTTTCATCCGCTGACGATCCGGCCTGCTTGGCACGACACCTATTTTGAACTGGCTCTAGACCACAGAACGATCCCGTTTGCTTCGCCGTTTTACCGTCTCTTCCTCAACAGGAACCACCCGTTCCAATCGTTCTTGAATCGAGCGGGTATACTCGGCAGACAGCTCGAAGCCGAGATAATCGCGAGCTAAGCGTTTGGCAGCGGCCAACGTGGTGCCACTGCCCGCAAAGGGATCGAACACCAAATCGCCCGCATGGCTCGACACACGGATAATTCGCTCCAACAACGCCTGAGGCATTTGGCAAGGATGTTCGGTCCGTTCCTTAAATGTCCCACAAACCCGTGGCACATACCAAGTGTCGGAATCCTCTTGAAAAAAGCGATCGTCTTCTTGCGGCCTTAGGACCCAAGTATCGTCGGGCAATTTGCCTCGGGGATTGGCGCGCTTGTCGGCGTAAGTGGTTTGTCGGGCCGACGGAACCCGAATGGCATCGGCATTAAAGGTGAATGCCTCTGGATTGGCAACGTAGTAGAGAATGTGGGCGTGCGAACGGTTGAACTTTTTCGTGCAATTCACCCCAAAGGTATAATGCCAAACGATCCAGTTCCGCAAAGTCAGCCCCAGCTCATCCAGCCGGATTTTTAATTCCGCGACGTACTCATCTCCAATGGCCAAATAGAACGAGCCTTGATCCGATAAAACGCGGACACATTCGCCCAACCAGCGTTCGCACCAAGCCAAATAGTCGGCCTTGGTTCGGCGATCGTCATACTCATCGTACTCGTAACCGATGTTAAACGGCGGATCGGTCACAATAAGGTCCACCTGACCCGTCGGGATTTTTTTTAGACCCTGAAGGCAATCGAGACAATGGATCGCATTTCGTAGTTGCATGGCACCCTGATTTGAACGTATCGATTCCAATCGATCGCAATATATCAACCAAAACAATAGTTTATCAGGATACCGATATAGCGAATGTAACGAATTTTCACAATAAGAAATAGTACGATTGTACCGATTAGAGAGAAAGTAAGGGCATGATCCTTCAAGGTGATGGTTAACCCCCAACTAGCATTTCATGATTGGTATTGCGGTCACTCTCCCTTGTGGATGAGGCTCTCTTCGTTGACGATCGGGCATTCGGGGCAAGATTATCAGCTCGAAACGAAACTGCTCTCACATTCCCGAAAGGTGCCGCCATGCTGGGATGCCCCCCACCCGTTTTGCAATGGACCTGAGCGATTCACGAGTTACAACAAGATTCCAATTATGAGTTACAGAAGCAATTACATCAAGATTCCCGAAAGCAAACCACAATGAACCAAGGTAGGTTGAATCGGTTGCGGCGAGAGGCCATTGGCTCGGAGCCAAGTCCGATATTCCTCTGCCGAGTAGGCTCGTCCTTCGGTAAGTGTGAACAACGCAGCGGAATACATGGCCAAGGCAAAAGGCCCCCCGAGGTCGTCGTTCAAAAACACATCGTGAATAATCACCTGCCCCCCTTGCGGAATCGTTTGGGCACAGCGAGCGACCAGCTTTTCACACTCAGGAACATCCCAATCGTGAAGCACATTAGAAAGCAAAATGGCCTCGCATTTAGGTAATGGGTCGGTGAACATATCTCCGGCTTGCAAAAGCAAACGATCGGCGACCCCGTAAGCCTGAGCCATCTCCGCAGCGACCTTGAGAACTTGAGGATGGTCGAAGACAATAGCTTTCAGATGGGGATATTTTTGTAAACAGGCAATCGAGTAAATGCCGGTTCCCCCCCCTAAATCGAGAAGGGTTCGGGTTTGGGTCAAATCGATCCGAGCGGCCAAACTAGGGGCGACATTCTTGGCCCGACCCGCTAAAGCTAAAGTCAACCGGCGGGCCGATTGCTCTTGCTCCATTGCCGAGCTGACCCCTTCGCGAAAGATAAAGGCTGCCCCCGAATCTTCTTCCCGATTCTTCATCGGCTGATTGGTTTTCAGGCATCGAGCCATTGCCCGCACATGAGGTGCATCGGCCACCAAGCCCACATAGCCACCGACCTCAAAATACTCCCCGCTCACCAAATGTTCTGCGGCTGCTGCGGAAGGGACATACCGACCTTGTTGCAGTAACACCAACCCCATCGATCTTAGGGCCGTTAACAAAACATGGGCGGCCCGAGGGGCCAGTTGAAGATGGTGACAAATTTCCTCAAACGTCAAAGGGGTTCGTTGCAATCGGGTAAACAAGTCGAAGTCGGCCACTGCCACAGTGAGTAGTTCCGTGGCATAACCATTGCGGAACACCTCGAAGATTGGCGTTGGATCGGTCTGAGGTGGGGTCAGTGCATCGAGCGGCATAACAATTTTCGCAGCGAAGGATTCAGGAACTCAGGAACCTTTGGCCGAGGTCTGCGTGCCTGTTCCTAGAGAGGACCCCGGCGGTGGAGGCGTAATGGTTGGTTTTTTCTTCTCTTCCTGACAACCACTCAATCCCAAAGCCAAACCCATTAACATCACAAGAGAAAACAATCGCATGGGGAGACCCTCGGTTTATTTCGCTGCCTTGATTTTATTTTTTTCGTCCACAAACACAACAGTCGGTTCGTATTTCTTGGCTTTCTTGGTAGTCATGGGAGTATAGGTAGCAATGATGACCAGATCGCCCGTGTGAATGAGATGCGCACCGGCTCCATTCACCCCAATGACCCCGCTACCGCGTTCACCGGCCAGCGCATAGGTCACGATTCTGGCACCGTTGGTAACGTCCCAAACATGAATTTGTTCGTAAGGAAGAATATCGGCAGCATCAAGGAGGTCCTCATCGATCGTCAGACTTCCCTCGTAATCTTTGTCGGTACGGGTCACGGTCGCCCGATGAATTTTCGATTTGAACATCAACCGCTGCATAACATCCCCTAACTGTTGAGAATACTATACGGACCAAGATTCCCCTTGGATAGACCAACATCCCAGCAAAGTCGTTCTCAACCCGTTGAACTTGCCAACGCCCCCTATTTCTTCGTGAGAAACATTATCACATCCTAATCCAGTTGAACCCAACGAGTTTGGTAAGCCGATCCCTTTGGATTCAACCCAAGACAAAGTAACACCTAAAAAAAGTCGTCTAGCATTATTTTGGGGAAATAGGCAAAATAACCTTTTAGGAATTACGCCCGAACAATTGGAGACCCTACATACCATGATTGCGCCAACAATCGCAACCCTGATTGCTCTCTCGCTTCCTGCACAAGGGACCGGAATTTCTCTCTCAAACACCCGAGTGACCTACGGCGAACTCGGGGCCAGCCGACCGGATAACAAATTCCTTCCGGGAGATATTTTCTTTGTGAGCTTTGATATTGATGGCATCACCATCGATGCCGAGGGTAAAGTGAAGTACAGCATGGGGATGGAAGTGCTCGATGCCAAGGGCGTCTCGATCTTCAAACAAGCCCCCGTCGATCGCGAAGATTTTGTTCCCTTGGGCGGGAACAAGCTCCCCGCTCGGGCATTTGTATCCGTAGCGGTCGATCAAGAAGCCGGTTTGTACACCTGTAAAGTCACCGTGACCGATAAAGGGGCTAAATCGGAACCCAAAGTGCTCGAACACAAGTTCGAGGTTCTCAAAAAAGATTTTGGTATCGTCCAATTGTTCACCTCCGTCGATCCCGATGGCAAATTCCCCTCCTCGACTACGGGGCTTGTGGGGCAAAGTCTCTTCGTGCAATTTGCCTTAGTCGGCTTCGAGCGTGAAGCTATTCGCAAACAACCGAAAATCGAAATTGAAATGACCGTTTACGATGCGGAGAAAAGACCGACATTGCCGAAACCCGTTTCGGTCATCATCGACAAAGACGTTCCCGAAAAAGACCTTGGGATTCCCCTGCGATTTACTCTGCCGATGAATCGGGCGGGTGGGTATTTGGTTGAATTGAAAGCTACGGACAAAATCACGCAGAAAGTCGCTAAAGTCTACTTGCCCGTTCGAGTGATTGCCCCGAATTGAGAACTTCAGCTACTGGGTGGCAGAAAGAATACAAGGAGGGGAGTGGAACGAAAACGAGTGGAACGAAACTTTGTCGTCATCACACGTTGACATGTTGACATGTTGACGTGTTGACACGGTACGAAAGATGGCACCGATGTGATTGGGCTAATGAGACCTAACTGGTACTCTCCCTCATCCCTCCGGTGAAAAAAGTATCCTCATCTGGACTCGAACCAGAACCTCAACCTTCGGAGGGTTGTGTGCATTCCCTAACACTTTGAGGACGATCGAAACTCGGGTGACTGGTGGGAGTCGAACCCACTTTCATCTCGTTCACAGCGAGACTCCACGCCGTTTGGATTCAGCCACCATTTCGATATAGCGATTGCATTCACCTCAACCGCAATCGTTATTTCAGCCACCATTCATTTTGATTGTGTGACAATCGAGCTTCATGCCGATGCCATTCATTTTGATTTAAACATTCTGCTCCATCGTTCACGCAATCGAATCGTACCCAGTAGAGGACTCGAACCCCTATCTCCAGCTCCGAAGGCTGGTGTGTGTCCTTCACACTGACTGGGCAACCAAATGGAGTTAGTGGGAGTCGAACCCTTGAACCGTGAGTGCCAATCACGATGGTTCCCCATAGGTAGCGCCGGAAACAGAGTCGTGAGGAATCGAACCCCCTGAAGCGAAACGCTATCGGTTTTGGAGACCGACCCAGTTCCCAGACTGACCGACTCTAAAAAATCGAGCTGGCAGGAGGAATCGAACCTCTTGGCAACAGTTTTGCAGACTGTCGAGGGGCCTTCCCTCTTGAGCCTCCGCCAACATTCACCCGAAGACTTTCCGGAACACTCTGGATGAGAATCGAACGAGTATCCGACAATCGGGAAGCAAGGATCGTCAACCGCCCCCCCCGAACCTGATTCCAGAATTCCAGAATTCCCCGTGCAGGAATCGAACCTGCCTTGTGCTGTGTGTAAGACAGCCATCTTCCCCAGAAGACTCACGAGGAGTGAAAATATCCCGTATGGGTTTCGATCCCATCTTTCTGGCTTGAGAAACCAGCGACATCGCCAGACGTCTCACGGGACAAATTGTTTTCGTAGCCAGAGTGGGCCTCGAACCCACAGAACACGCTTCAAAAACGTGTGTGTTTATCAGTGACCCCCTTTAGCCCAAAGAAGCCAATAGTCTTTGGCTGAATATCCCCGCTTGAATGTTCTTGCTTGAATATCCTCGTTAGGAGTCGAACCTAATCTTCAACCTTCGCAGGGTTGTGTGCTTCCCTCACACCCCGAGGATTTTTACGAGCACCTAGCGGGAATCGAACCCGCACATCCGCTATGGCAAAGCGACAGGCTACCGTTACATCACAGGTGCATGATTTTGAAACTCCAGCCGCCCACAAAAAATTCGGGCTAGGGTCTCGCACAGGAAACCCAAGCCCGATGTTTTGGACACCTTGAGCGAGATTCATTCCTTCAGCAGGACATATCATTTCCCAAAAGGTTCGGGATTTTTTTCGAGCCTTTTGGGGTTGGTTCTGCTGAAGTTCGTTGCTTCAGAGAGTCTGTTTTTTTTCACAAGGTTCACGAGATTTTTGGATGACCGACACGGAGTATATGAATCGCGCCCTAGAACTGGCTGCCCGAGGTGAGGGAGCCGTGGAACCGAACCCGATGGTCGGAGCCGTCGTGGTTCGGGAAGGTCGAATCGTGGGTGAAGGTTGGCATCAAAAATATGGTGGCCCCCATGCCGAGGTCTTCGCACTGGATCAGGCGGGACCTTTGGCAGTGGGGGCCACTTTGTACGTCACTCTCGAACCCTGTTGCCACTTCGGCAAAACCCCACCTTGCACGGAAAAAATTATCCAAAGCGGGGTACGCCGGGTCGTCGCTGCGATGCTCGACCCGTTCCCGAGTGTTTCGGGAAAGGGCGTCTCTCGCTTACGAGAGACGGGCATCGTTGTGGAGGTCGGCGTTGGCGAAATAGCTTCTTGCTCCCTAAATGCGCCATACCTGAAACGCTTGCGCGAAAATCGTCCGTGGATTATTGCCAAATGGGCGATGACCCTTGATGGGAAGATGGCGACCCGCTCGAACGAGTCGAAATGGATCACCAACGAACAGGCTCGGCAACAGGCGCATCGTGTGCGGGGCAATATGGATGCGATTCTGATCGGAGCAGGCACCCTGCGGAGTGACGATCCCGCATTGACGGCACGGCTGCCCGATTCCCAAAGCCCCCCTCGGGTTGCGACTCGGGTTGTTGTCACTTCCCAGCCTACCCAGCTTCCCTCTTCGTGTCAACTTTTTCGCACGGCCGAGCCAATCCCCACTTGGGTTGTTTATCCCGAATCCCCCTCCTCTTCTTCTTGGGTTCCCCCCCCCTTTGTCCGTGCAGTCCCCGTTCCCGCTACTTCTTCAGGTTGGGTGGACCTGTCGGCTTTGCTCGATGAAATGGGCAAAATGCGTTGGACGAATGTTCTTGTGGAAGGGGGAGCGGGCTTGCTCGGCAGTTTCTTCGATGCCAAATTGGTGGACGAAGTTCATGTTTATTTGGCTCCGAAAATTTTTGGGGGCAATCTAGCTCCTTCGCCCATTGGGGGGCACGGTATCGAGAAAATTTCCGAAGCCCTGATGCTCGATTCTCCGCATGTGATTCCTTTGGGAGATAATCTGCTCCTCAAAGGGAGAATCCAACGCTAAAGCGAAAAGATCGAGCATCGAATATCACTAACACATCATCGGACAATCCAACGGGTGAAAGAGAAAATCCAAGGTTAAAAAAGAAGGGGCAAAAAAGAAAAAGAGGGAATCTCAAAAGAGATTCCCTCAGGGGGGTTGTTGTCACGAGATCGATTACTTGCAGTGGAACAAGCTCAAATGCTTGTTGAAGGTATGTTTCCACGAAGCATGGCCACCGACTCCACAAGGATTGCAAGGATCGACACACACCGGCTCACACACAGGAACTAATCGGCAGGTGGTGTAGGTCTCGCAGTAGGGTTGCATTTCGCAAACGGTCCGGCAGACGTTCCGGACACAGGTTTCTGGAACGAGTCGGCAGGTGGTGTACGGAATTTGGCACACTTTCTCTTCCGGAACGTAATGGACACGACATTGACGAACGGTTCGGGTGTGGGTTTCGGGAACCATTCGGCAGGTGGTGTAGCAGACTTGGCGAACCCGTGTTTCCGGCACTGTGTAGCAATGCCGACGGGTTTCGTATCGCACATGCTGTTCGGTGACCATTCGGCAGGTGGTGTAGCAGACTTGGCGAACCCGTGTTTCCGGCACTGTATAGCAATGCTTACGGGTTTCGTAACGCACATGTTCTTGCTTCACCATTTTGCAAACGGTGTAGGGAACTTGTTTGGTGAACCACTCGTTGAC
>JAOAAA010000087.1 GCA_026419115.1 Gemmataceae bacterium | reverse complement strand
CCCCCCTTACTTCATAGGGATTATTACCCCCCCCCTCTCTTCCATGGGAAAGTAAATCGATTGAACCTCTGGTCAATTCAGGTGACATAATCTCATTGAAATGGTTTCATCATACAGATCACACCATCATTTAGATGGCGTAATCGGGTTCAAACACGCGCACCTTGATGGGAACCACATGAACCGAATCCCCGCGTTTCAGACTGAGTTCCGAAAAGCGAGATGGGGACAGATCGATATTTAATTCTAGTCCTTGTTCGACTGTGGTGACCATCACCCGTGTGACCGCTCCGCTGGGGACAATGTGGCGCACTGTGGCAGCTAGACTGGGAGTGCCGTTGGGCTGAAGTTCGAGATCGAGTTCATGAGGGCGGATAAAAACCTTGGCGGGACCGTTACTCCGTGAACCAGGAAGATCGATTTCTAAATCCCCGATAAAGGCTTTGCCATCGTGAACGCGACCATGAAATACATTCACTTGGCCTAAAAAATCCATCACAAATTCATTGGCAGGATGATCGAAGACCGCCTGAGGGGTTCCTTGCTGTTCGATGATTCCGCCGTTCATGACTACTACCCGATCGGCCACTTCAAACGCTTCTTCTTGATCGTGGGTGACAAAAATAGTGGTCACGGGCATTTCATCGTGCAGTCGTCGTAGCCATTGCCGTAATTCGGTACGAACGCGAGCATCGAGGGCGCCAAACGGTTCATCTAAAAGCAATACGGCAGGTCGAGCCGCCAAGGCCCGAGCTAAGGCAATTCGTTGTTTTTGGCCTCCCGATAACTGGGCGGGGTAGCGTTCCCCCAGATTTTCTAAACGAACTAAGTGCAATAATTCGTTCACTCGTTTCACTACGTCGGCTTCTTTCCATTTTCGCACACGCAAGGAGAAAGCCACATTCTCAAAAACGGTCATGTGTTTGAAAAGGGCATAGTGTTGGAACACAAAGCCGAAGTTCCGATCTTTTGCTGAACGTTTGGTCACATCAATATCGGAATGATGGACGCTCCCCATATCGGGTTGTTCTAAACCGGCGATGACTCGTAACAGGGTCGTTTTCCCAGAGCCGGAAGGTCCTAATAATGCCAGCAATTCTCCTTCAGGGATTTCGAGAGAAACATTATTTAGGGCAGTGAATGAGCCGAATTTCTTGGTGACTTGGCGAACGGTAATACTCATGCTCCCGTCTCCTCGGTTGCTCCATTTGGTATGGCGGCGTTGTGCAATTTTCGTTCTACAATCACTTTGAGAATTAAGGTGACTAGGGCCAACGGGGGTAACAGCGAGGCCAACGCAAAGGCGGCTGGCTGATTATATTCTTGAATCAATTTTTCGATTCTTAGGGGCATGGTATCGGTTTGTCCCCCAATCCGACCACTCACCACATAAATAGCACCGAACTCACCCATGGCACGGGCATTACACAAAATGATCCCGTAAATCAATCCCCATTTGATATTCGGCAACGTCACTAGCCAAAACATTTGCCAACCGTTTGCGCCCAAGCTGCGAGCGGCAATTTCTTCTTCGGGGCCGTTGGCCTCCAGAACAGGGATTAACTCGCGAGCGACAAACGGAAAGGTCACAAAGGCCGTGGCCAACACAAGACCTGGCGGGGCAAAGATGATTTGGTAGCCATACTCTCCCAGCCAGGCGCCGATCGGGTGACGCCAACCTAGAAATAAGACGAAGACCATCCCTGCCACAACAGGGGAAACACTAAATGGCAGATCGATCAACGTCGTTAACAAAGTTCGGCCCGGAAATCGAAATCTCGCGATCGTATAGGCAGCGGCGATCCCGAATAGGGTATTCATCGCAACCGCAAGGGGGGCAACAATCAGGGTCAAGAATATCGCGTGTCGGGTATCGCTATCGGCCACTAAGTTTTGCCAATAGGTTTTGAGACCTGGTTGAAAGGCTTGGGCAAACACACTCACTAACGGTACAACCACTAAACCGATCAAAATGGCAAACGTCAACAGGATCAAAAACCCGCGGCCAACGCGGACTAGGGGTTGGGGGGGGGCCTGAGGGTTTCGCAAGGTGAGCGTTTGCGTTCCCCCCCCCCTTTTACTGGGAATCCACTCAACGATTCGATCCGCGACTTTCAAGAAGAAATGGAACAGCGTGCCGCACACACGGCGCAGAGGTTTCGGAGCGGCGCCTGGTTGACTCCACCGTTCCACGCGATTCACAAAAGCCAATAGTAAAAACGAGATCAGCAATAAGGTCACGGCAATGGCAGCAGCTTCCTTGTAGGCATAGGCCTCGAGGTGTTGGAAAATGAGCATCGGGGCGATCTCGGTTTTCTCGCGGATGTTCCCACTGATGAACACGCCCGAACCATCCGCCCCAATGGCACGGGCAAAAGCTAAGGTGAAACCCGTCAATGTAGGGGGAATCAACACGGGGAGGATCACACGAGAAAAGGTTTGCCATCGGGAGGCCCCCAGCAAACTCGCGGCCTCTTCGGTCTCGGCGTCTAAATCTTCCAGAACCGGTTGCACGGTACGGACCACGAACGGAAACCCCGTAAAAATCAACACTAAGATAATTCCCAACCTGGTGTAGGCCACTTCGATTCCTAAGGGCACTAAGTATTCGCCAATCCAACCTTGCTTTACATAAAGGCTCGCATAAACCAAACCGGCCACTGCGGTGGGTAAGGCAAACGGAACATCCACGAGGGCATCAATCAGACGTTTGCCGTAAAACTGGTAACGCACTAACGTCCAAGCCACAATCAGGCCAAGGACGACATTGACCGAAGCGGCCACGAGCGAGGCAGTAAAGGTGAGGCGAAAGGCCGCCACTGCCTGAGAGGTGCTAATCGTTCGCCAATACTCGCTCCAAGTAAGATGACTGGTCTCGACAAAGAGCATCAGCAGCGGAATCAGAACGAGCAAACATAAATAGGTGATCGTCGTTCCCAGTCCCAAACCGAATCCCGGTAAGACACGACGTGAGGCGGGGGTCATGGGGTATCCCCCTTTTGAAAAATCTGATCGAAAAAGGCCCCCTCGGCAAAAAAACGCTGTTGAATCTCATCCCAATTCGGGGCCAGCTGCCGAGCAGTAAATAGCCCTTGAGGAAACGACGGAAACACCGCAGCATACCGAGCCAGAATCTCCGGATTGCTTGGCCGGTGATAATGTTTCGCAATGATTTCTTGCCCTTTGGGACTGTACAAAAATTTCACATAGGCTTCCGCGAGAGGACGGGTCCCCTTGCGGTCCACCACCGCATCCACAATCGCAACATGCGGCTCTGCCAAAATGCTGATAGGAGGATAAACAATTTCCAGTTCCCCTTTGGCTTCTTTTACTTCCAAATGGGCTTCATTCTCCCAAGTGAGATGCACATCACCGATGTTGTTTTTGGCGAATGTCATGGTGGCAGCTCGGGCGGAAGAATCCATCACAGGAATTTGGCGAAAAACCTGCCCGACTAATTCCTTGGCTTGCTGCTCCGAGCCATTTCGTAACACCACGGAACCCCACAGGGCAAGGAAACTCCATTTGCCGTTTCCCGAGGTTTTCGGGTTCGGGGTAATCACTTGAACATCGGGTCGAGCTAAGTCGGGCCAATCACGGATATTTTTCGGATTCCCCTTGCGAACAACCATTACAATAGTCGAAGTATAGGGAAGAGAACGATTGGGAAACGCGGTCTCCCAATCTTCCCGCATGAGGTGATGTTTACGAATCTGATCGGTATCGCTCCACAGGGCCAACGAAACAACATCCGCAGGAAGGCCATCGATCACTGCTTTAGCTTGGCTTCCGGAACCTCCGTGAGATTGCCGGATAAACGGCCTTTCCCCATATTGGGCTTCGTATTCTTCGAGAAAGGCTTGATTGATCTCCTGCCATAATTCACGGGTCGGATCGCAAGCGACGTTCAATAATTGGTTTTGGACAAAGCCCGATCGAACCACCCAAACTGCGGCCCCGATCAGATACACTATCCCTATCAGCCAGAACGCTTTCCGAACCATACCCGAGATGGATTCCTTTCAGGGGGACTTATACCTAATTAAGTTTATCGTCTTAGAGATATTTTGACTAGAGGAATTTTTTCTTCCCCCTTCAACCCCCCTCTCAAGAATGGAAAAATTGAGAATGGAAAATGGATAGTGGGAAGAAGTAAGAATAGAGAATAGAGAATAGGGAATGGGGAAGGAAGTATCGCTGCATCTTGCGGTTTTCCGCCCCATGTTCCCAGTGAAAGCAAAAATGAGCCTCTGAGGGCGGCACGTTTTTTATCCCCCCTCCTCCCTCCACGATGAATAAGAAGCTCTCTCGTCCCCCCTGCCTTCTTCCGACTCCCGTATACAGAAAATGGATTGACCCCACACACATAAAAAAAGAGGACACCTGAAAAGGTGTCCCCTAGAGGTTGTTGTTTATGTTAGTCGAACCCGAGCGAGATCAATTAGTCAGCATAGGGGTCATCGTTCTTCTTGTCGCCATCCTTAGGGGCATCGGCAACCAAGGCATCGGAGGTGAGCAACAAGGTGCTAACGCTGGCGGCATTTTGTAAGGCCGAACGAACCACCTTGGTCGGGTCGATGATCCCTTTCGCAACGAGGTCGGTGTATTCCCCCGCACGGGCATCGTACCCGAAGCTCACGGTGCTGTTTTCGAGAACCTTGTTAGCAACGACGTCCCCGTTTTCACCGGCGTTGGCAGCGATTTGTTTGATCGGGGCGGAGCAAGCGCGAACCACAATGTTGTAACCGACTTCTTCATCGGGGGTCAGACCGGTTGCTTTCACCCCAGCGCTGGCTCGCAGCAGGGCCACGCCACCACCGGGCAGAATGCCTTCTTGGTTGGCAGCACGGGTGGCGTGCATGGCGTCTTCGACCCGCATTTTCTTCTCTTTCACTTCGCTTTCGGTGGCGCCCCCGACGTTGATCTTGGCCACACCACCGGAGAGCTTGGCGATTCGCTCGCTGAGTTTTTCGCGATCGTAGTCGCTGGTCGATTTTTCCAGCTCGCGTTGAATCATGGCCACGCGGTTCTTGATATTTTCCGGTTTGCCTTGTCCTTCGATGATGGTGGTGTTGTCTTTGTCGATCTTGACTTTCGCAGCGCGACCCAAATCGCTGATCTTCACGTTTTCGAGTTTCACGCCAAGGTCTTCAAAAATAGCATGTCCACCGGTGAGAATGGCAATATCTTCGAGCATGGCTTTACGGCGATCGCCATAGCCGGGCGCTTTGACGGCAGCACATTTGAACACGCCCGGTTGACGGAGCTTGTTGACGACCAAAGCAGCCAGAGCATCGCCATCCACATCTTCGGCGATGATCAACAAGGAGCGGCCTTGTTTGAGAACTTCTTCGAGAATCGGGGCCAAGTCGCGGATGCTGGAAATCTTCTTCTCGTAAATCAGGATGTAAGGATTTTCGAGTTCAACTTCCATCGTTTCCGGATTGGTGATGAAGTAGGGAGAGATGTAGCCTCGATCGAACTGCATCCCTTCGACGAATTCGTAGTTGGTGTCGGTCGATTTGCCTTCTTCAACAGTCAGAACGCCATCTTTGCCGACCTTGGTCATGGCCTTGGCAATGATTCCGCCGATAACGTTATCGTTGTTGGCAGCGATGGTGGCCACGTTTTCGAGGTCTTTTTCGCTGGCCACGGGAATCGAGAAGCTCTTGAGCTTGGCGGTAATGTCTTCAACGGCTTTTTCGATCCCCCGTTTCATCAACATGGGGTTCACACCAGAAACCACCGCGCGAAGCCCTTCATTGTAAATCGCTTCGGCCAAAACGGTGGCGGTGGTGGTACCGTCGCCGGCCACATCGGCGGTTTTGCTGGCCACTTCTTTGACCATGCGGGCGCCCATGTTCTCGTATTTATCTTCCAACTCGATTTCACGAGCCACGGTCACACCGTCTTTGGTCACGGTCGGTGAGCCAAACGATTTTTGAATAATGACGTTACGCCCTTTGGGGCCAAGGGTTACTTTCACCGCACGGGCCAATTTAGAAACCCCTCGTTTCATGGCTTCTCGTGCTTCTTGGTCGAATGCAATTTGTTTTGCGCTCATAGGTCGTTCAAATACTAGCTTGTTAATGTTACGGTATCGGGCGAGATTGAAATCAATTCATTTGGGTTTGTCGAAATTAGTCGATGATGGCCAAAACGTCTTCTTCTCGCATGATGAGCAGATCGTTCTCTGTTTGAACTTGGCGATTCACTTCATCGCCGGCCCACGAGGTGAAGTAGACTTTATCGCCCACTTTCACTTGCAGGGGAGTCCGGCCCCCATCTTTTTTGAGCTTGCCCGGTCCAACAGCAACGACCTTACCGATTTGAGGTTTGTTCTTTGCGGTGTCAGGTAACAGAATCCCGCCAGCGGTTTTTTCTTCGGCAGCGATTCGTTCCACTAAAATTCGGTCATCTAAAGGTTGCAGGTTCATTAACAAACTCCAAAAACAGACGTAGAATGTTTTTGCGTCAAGCAATCCATGTGCCTATTTTGGACATATAAATGCAACATATTGCAAGATAAAGATTTACGATGATGGACAAAGTGAGAAAGACCAACCATCTGCCAAGAAATACCCCCACGCACTCGGTGGGACTGTCGCTTTGGCAGGAGGCAAAAACTCAGACTCGGGGGTGAAACTCCAGAACAAGGGGATGAGATTCCAATGTATCTGTAAATTAGCCAGATGAAGACAAGAAAGATTTGGAATGAGCTTTCAAATAATACACCCCGACATTATTGAAATGTAACTATCCAGAGAAAATTGGTTATTCCCTGTCCTCACTTTTAAGGTAGCTGATTCCTGCCTCACTTATTTGCCAAATACCGCGTGGACTATCATTCCGTAATAGGCCTTCTTTGACCATCGAGTTTCGTGCCCATTGTGCCGAGTTCTTCCATCGCGGCAAGTCTGGCTCTGATGCAAGCATTTCAAAGTCTACATCCTTAAGAATGCCTTTCATACTCTGAAGAACAAGGTCCAACACTTGTTGCATACGTGCCGAGCCACCTAGTGTTTGTAGAGCTTGGAGAATCGGGCGATAGTAGGCTTCTTCCCGAGTGCGAAGACCACGTCGCAAACGACCAAGGTTTCGACGCTCGGTATGGTCTTCACTATCTTCTTTGTCAGATACATATGCAAAAAGATTAGTCCACTCCCGCCGTAGTGCATAAACCTTGTCGCGGAATTCTGTTACTTGGGTTGCTCGTTCAAGGGCTTCTTTCGCTTTATCGTAATCGCGTTCTTCAAAGGCCCGAGCACCTACCCTGTTAACCAAATCGATCTCTGCTTCGATTTCCTCAAGCAGCATCTCGAATGCAGCAATAACGCTGGTCGGATTGTTCTCGAACATGAGGAAAACTCCAAGATGATTAAAAAGTAATAAGATGGAATTGAATTCGGTCTAGGATTGCAAGAATTCCACCTAACACAAATTTTATTCGTTGTATCAACTTGGATCATTTTAGAAAAAATCACTTGATTCGCTGCATCCAGCAATTTCGACCTTTGAAAATTATGTATTTGTGTCCCCTAATCCCATCCTCCTGCTTGCTCCCCCCGACAAATCTTCATAGACGACTTCGCTCCTTAGTCCGATTGGTGCCGATTCACACAGGCTGTCCATGCGATGAAATATATCTCTACACGAATTTCTAGGGCAGCTCTGCAATTTCCCGAGCTAATTGTCCCAGATCGTGCTTCATAAGGTTGATGTACGATTCTAATTGATCGAATAAATTGGCGCGAATCCGAAGTTCACTAGCACGATACGAGCCTCCCGTTCCAAACAGAAGTGCCATCAGCCGTTGTTTTTCGGCTTCGGGTTTGGCCCCCAATTCTCCCGAATGTTCCCAACGATGCAACAGACTGACCCGAAGGCTCGATGGATTGCCATCGCGTTCATCCGGCCGATTCAAATAATTCCAAACCGAAGGGGGAAATACCGTAGGAACAGCCGCCTGCTGGTACAATTCTGCTAGGCCGTTACGTTGGTGCGAGTATTCTAATTCGCTTTGAACGGCAGTAATGGCCGTTAAACTAATGGCAGCGACCGCCAGCCCGAACAGTATCCCTATGAGCCGATAGATTCGATGATCCACATTCCAAAGTGCTAATCCGTTCACCAAAGTTGAGCCGATGGCCCCCAACAAGATCGACCATAAAGTGAGTTTTTTGATTCGGGCATGGGCAACATCAATGAGATAATCCGCAATTTGATCCGCCCGTTCTTCCTCACAATCCATCTCGGCAGAGGTACTGGAAATATCCAGTGCTACGGTGGTGATCCGTTCACTGATTTTTTGTCTGAGAATCCCGCGTTGAGGCGAGTCTTTCGCTTCCGAGCAATACTGTCGAAGAAGGGGAATCATCCCACAGATATTGGCAGTGGCGAGTGCCTGTGGTGAAAAGTGCTGCAGGAGCATTTTCTCTTGAGCTAAATCTTGGTCTGAAAGAACAACCCAATCCCCAAGGGGTTTGCGAGGCACGGTCGGCGCACATTCACATTCTTTAGGAACATACGGGGCAGTTGGTTCTTCATGCCCGATGATTAAGACAGTAATAATCATCGTAAGAATGAACGCAGTGATCCCGACAACAACCCGCCACCGTGAGGGTTTGGGAGCAGCAGGATTGGGCGGTGATGCTTGTTGGGTTGTCATAGAAAACCTAAACCGTTGTGAAACTCGATTTTGAGATAGATTTTCTGAATCCCTTATTCATACTCAACTCAGGGATTCGCATTACATTTCTCCGAGTAATCTGCTAGAAAACAAGGGTGCATGGATGCCTCTCAGAGAAAGAAGTTTTTCTTCACAAAACCAGTGGAGCAGAACGCGACCCCCGACATTAATTCAATTCGCATCAAAATGACAAGTCATTTTCCTTGATGGATAAAACAATCCACATCCTGAAATAGATGATTGGTCGCATTCAATTGGGTTACAAAAATTTCAGGCATTCATCCGAACGAGGAGAAATTTTCACTCAACCTTGTTCGATTGGCTCTGCTCAATCGAATGTTCCTCGGTCCCAAGGAATTGATTTAGTCGTTTCACAATCAATTTTCGACGTTCTGATAAAAAAAGTTTGTAGTTTTCGATTTCAAGTAATTTAGATTCGGTAGGAATACATTGAGTCTCAAACAACCGAGTACCAGAATTTTTAATGATTGGCGAAAGGTACTCTGAGGGTGGTTTATGACTAATTTTTCGATTCGTTTTACCTGCAATAAAAGCTAGGTTAGCAATATCATCAATTTCACGATCTGGGATAGATTTTTTTTTCAGGATTGCCTTTGGGAAGATATGATGAAATTGTAATTGATGTTGTGTGCCCTTATGATCTAAAGCAATTTTTAATTGGGTATACCAGTCCATAGCACCATTGCTACGAAATGCTAAAAACATCATTTTGAAAAGAGAGCTTCTTTGATTTCGTCCTTCAAGTTCTTCGACAGAAATATCTAATCTTCCTACTTGAAGTCGAAGCCGATCGATTAACTCTTTGGGCCCCCCACCATCTCTTAAGATAGCAATATCTTGATCAAGCAAGGATTCACTAGAACCCCGTGAATAACGGCCTTTGGCATTCACGAGAAGCAACCAAGTGCGGAATTGATGAGATTCATCTGGGAGGATATTGTACTTTCTGATATGCCCCCAATATGCAACAACGATAAGGAGGTGATAAGAAGAAAGTAAGGCAGGACTATCGATTCCCACATTCATTTTCAGGAAATTGATTGCATATTCTATTGCTTGTTTTGATTCCTCCCAAGCTGATTTCAATTCGTCCATTAAAAATTTTCCGATAGTATTGAATCGAGACTGACCCGATGCGAGCACGATCAAGGTTTTCAAGAAGACAACTAAGTCAAAATCGAAACCATATTGTCTGCATTGATTCTGAAACGATTGGAATATCTCTAATGAACCACGCCAACGAGCCGTAATCTGAGCCAATGCTAAGTCCGAACCTCGTAATTTTGCGCCCAGAGAGTTGACACGGACAAAAATTTCGGTCACCTCTTCATAAGATAGATCACGTTCGAGTATATCTATCCGATAGGTATATTTTCGGATATTCCGAAGACGTTTTAGGCGTTGACTATATTTTTCATATCGAGGATCATCGAAATTCTTGATCCCAGCACGCTTTAGAAATTCAACATCACTGTCTGATTTGAAAACATCGGTCACTTTGACCCATTCTGGTCTGAGTTCGAGGTTGCGAGAACTCACGACAAATGCCATCTGGTTAAATCTATTTTGGATTTCATCTTCTGTGGAATCGGGCATCTCTGCTGATACCCCTTCTTCATCAGTGTTGGTCTCTTCATTTACCTCAGTAACTACACATAGATTCTCGGGGTGGTCCAAATTGAATAAGATTTCAATAGGTTTTTTTCGACCCCGAACATGGATTGGCTCACCACGAATTACAGCAGAGAGAGAAGTCAATCGTTGTTGTCCATCTAGTAAGAGTCGAGTCGTTTTATATTGGCTCTCTCTTTGATTGACGGCAAATGCTTGTGTGGCAACTTTTTCATCAGTCTCCCAAACCAAAATTGATCCTGATGGATAACCTCTATATAGGGAATCGAATAAATCACGCACACGAGTTGCTTTCCAAACATAACCTCGCTGCATTTCGGGCAATCGCAACTCACTACGTTCGATCATACCCACAAGTTCTTCTACAGTCGCATCGGTTTTGGCCATGAATCGGCTCCCCTATCTTTACAAGATCAAGAGATAATGACGTAATTAATCTTATGAAATTGATCCATTTTCTGAAGTTATTTGACTAAGAAAGATAAAAAAGATTCTTTCGATTAGTTATTTGATTTTAATTCTGGATAAGAAAAAATGATCCCCATAATACAATCACCTTCAATTTGATAAGATCATTTACCTCTGATCCAACCCAAAAACCATTTCCTTAAATGAGGAATCTTTCCCATCAAACTGGAGGGCTAACCTTTGGCATCTGGAGTGAGATTCACACGGTTTTTTCTGATTGAGAATATGCTAACAAGGGATACATTAGACCAACAAACGTGCTTTTGAACCACTCACCAAGATAGGATTATTTTTGGGAAGGGATTTGAAAATGCTTTCCAATCTTGCTGATGTGGATGTTCGAGCCAGCGAGCAGAGATCGGGGCGAGAGATGGGGAAACCAGTTTAGGAATGCTCGGTCAGGTAGATAAATCTTGGTTCTGATTTGCGGGCGGTTTGACCGATGCGGCGTACAATCCCCCCGAGACAATGCCTAGCAAGGCAGCTAGCACACAACCGGCGGCTTGCTCTATTCCGCTGAAAAGACTCAGGGAAAGGGTAGTCAGGACGCAGCAGCCCATTAAGCACAGAAAAGCCCAGCCTTCTCGTGATGACATTGGGGTAACTCCTTTATGATTTTTTGTCGTTGGGATGATTTAGCCCAAATAAGGTTTACTGGAAATTATTGTACTTCTCTTGGACGTTTCTTTCTTGTCGAAGTTATTTTACTCGTTTCGGACTTCCTTAGTATGAGGAAACTGTGAATTCCTAGAAATTCCTACAAGACTACAATTCACAATTTGGGGTCATAAATCAATCCCCGAACAAGTAATCGAAACAGAAGAGTTCGACATTGATTTTTATCCCATGTTGAGATGTTGCACTTCTCTAAGGGAATTTCCATCACATCGGACACAATCTCGTACACTTCTGAATAGGTGAATGGTCCGCCGCCACTTTTTCGCATGGTACGAAGTGCGGAGTAGACCATCGAACGAGCAACATAATCGGGGAGATGTGTCCAACGATCTCGGGGCTTGCTGCTAATCATGGTGTTCACCTGCAAAGATTTGGCTGAACAGCGGTCAAAATTCCTCTTTACTAGTGTGTTCGATTTTCCATCGAAATTCTTACGATTTCAATAAAAAATCCCCGATCTTTTTCGATTTTTTTGATTCTGGAGGTACTCGGGGATATTCCCCCAAACTTTCTCAGTGAGGATTTTCCTTTCTCTCCCCATTTATTTTGAGCTTGTACGATAAAAGTATGAAGCAGAATTTTCTCGATGTGGCGATCTTGACCGAAGATCGATATGTCCACGTTTCGCAGCCCGATTGGTATGTGGGGAACATCCTTCGTGAAGAGGGGTTATTAGCCCAGCACCTCACCGCACGGGGGTTATCTTGCCGGCGAATTTCTTGGGCGGACCCGACCTTTGATTGGTCTTCGGTCCGTGTTTGTGTTTTTCGTTCCACTTGGGATTATTTTGAACGCTTTCGTGAATTTTCTGCTTGGATGGAACGAATAGCAACGGTAACCCGATTTATCAATTCGGCTGAATTAATTCGTTGGAATTGGAATAAAAAATATCTTTTGGAATTAAATCATCAAGGTATTCCAATCCCGAAAACCATTCTGTTCTCACAAGGAGAAAAGCCTGCTCTTCGTGAAAATATGAAGCAACAAGGCTGGCAGCAGGCGATATTCAAACCCGTGATTTCGGGGGCAGGGCGTCACACTTACTTATTACAGGAAAATCAGATTGAATCTTTGGAACCTCGATTACATCAATTATTAGAAACCGAAGATTTTTTATTACAGGAATTTTTGTCGGGGATTCTGGAAGTTGGTGAAATTTCCCTGATTGTGATCGATGGCGAATATACTCATGCGGTGCGCAAAATTGGCAAACCGGGGGATTTTCGCGTTCATGATGATCATGGGGGAAGCGTGCATCCCTATCAGGCCACTCCCGAAGAAAAGGCTTGGGCAGAAAAAATCGTTCAAGCCTGTCCTGAAATTCCGTTATATGCTCGGGTCGATTTGGTTCGCGATCAACTTGATAATTTGAAATTGATGGAATTAGAATTGATTGAACCCGAATTATTTTTTCGATTCCATGAACCGGCTGCGGAAAAATTAGCGATTCATATCTATCAAAAAATCCAACAGTGTCACTGGTCACCATGAGGTTCCGAAAATTATTCATAACGAAGAGCTTCCACGGGATGCAATCGCGAAGCCCGTCGGGCGGGGAACCAAGTTGCGATGACCGCTACAATGCAGGCAAGCAATGGGGTTCCTAAGACCAACCAAATCGGAAAGCGGAAGACCGTCTCAGGGGTGGGCATATTGGGTTCTTGTTGAGCAATCAACTTCAGGGCATAATTATCTCCCAGTAGGGAGCTTAGCCACGCAAAGACTACCCCAAGCGATCCTCCCAGCAAACCGACGAGAATTGCTTCGGTTTGGAACATAATCATAATATCCCGATCTTTGGCCCCCACTGCTTTCAAGATGCCAATTTCTTTCGTTCGCTCTAGCACGGCCGCCAAGGTCGTGTTGGTGATGCCAATCCCCGCAACGGCCAAGGCCACCAACGCCACAAAATCCATCGTAAAGCCAAACAGGGTGATATTCTTCCGCACGTTCATCATCAGTAACCCAATGGAAAACGAGCGGTATCCCTTTTCCGTCAAGGCTTGGGTCACCTCGTACAAATTCTCTTCGGAATCCACAGTGACGGTGAATCCTTCCCAGCCGTTGCGTTCAAATCGTGCGGTTTTCCTAAAAATCTCAAAGGCTGTTTTTTCTGGAATCACTCCTTGAGCATCGATCCCCGTGAGCGAATCGGTCCCAATTTTGGCAGACGGTTCCGGTGATTTTATCACACCAACGAGAGTGAATTTTTTTTGCATTGTAGGGATGATTTTCGTTGGTCCTTTTTGGAGATTCGATTGCATTAAACTCGAAAGGGCCTCTTTCTCGGTTGCCTCGATGGGGAGTAAGGGAACAATTTTGGGAAGCATTTGATTGATTTTCTCAAGGGCCTTTTTTTGTTCCGGTGTCAGATTGGAATTCACACCATTTTGATTAGCCGTAACGATTAAATTCCACTCGGGCATTTTATCATTACCACTCAATTCAATCATGAGCGGTTGACCTAACATAGATTGAATTTCAGAATCACTGCGAATACCGACTTTGTACAAAAGAAATTCATTGAGGATTATTTCTTCTGCTTCAGGTGAAGAAAATGGTCTGCCGAAAATCAAACTTTTTTCAATGCGATCCTCTGGAGCGGTAGTCAAATAAAAGGATTGAATCACTTTCTTATCTTGCAAAGTGACTACCTCTCCCATGTTGGGGGTGACGGCAACGACATGAGGAATTTGCAGAATTTGCAGACGATCTTCCTCGCTCAGGGGTTTGAAACGTTGTTGACCGTTCCGGATACGCCATTCGTTTTCTAATTTTCGCCGAATTCGTTGCGCCCGCTCAGGAGGGACCTTCGGATCGACTTGAATTTCTTCCTTGGGGATGCCTTCGGAACTGGCAGGAATTTGACTATCGGGAAAAACCAGAATATCGCGTAATTCCCGAGTCCTTTTCGCGTTATCATCAATAATTTTGCGAACCCCAATCCCCAAGCCAATACTCGCGCATAAAGCAAAAGTTCCCACGGCTACCCCTGCAATCATCAAGCACGTGCGAATCTTTTGACGCCATAATGCGCCCAAACCATTTTCAAGTAGATCAACGAGTTTCATAAATGTCCCATTTTAGGGAATTTTGAGTCGTGTTAACGGCATTCCCAAAAAAGTGAATGATTCCATTTTGAAACGTGACTTTTCAAATGAGTGAACTAACTACTTTGATGTGTGACATTTGTAATGAGCCAACCATCTATACACAAACGATTCCAATAGTATTCAACGATTCGATTTTGAAGTGTGTGGGGAATCGATCCATCGGGTTTTACGAATCAGTAATAAGGATGATCTGCGAACTGAAAGCAATGTCCTCGGATCGAACAGAGGCATTTTCTTATCTCGATTTCCTCCGAGAAGTCAAGCCATATGCCACAAAGCAAAGGAACCATAATCCCCCTAAGGTCATCGCAACGGTACCGGAAGCGGGTAAATCATAGCGGATGGAGAAAAAGGTACCGAGAATGGCTCCGAGCAGTGCGAAGAGAACACTGAGAATAAAGGTAGTGAGGTAACGATCGGTCCAATAACGGGCACAACAAACCGGCACAACGAAAAAGGCAACGACCAAAACAGGCCCCGCGACGTTGAAGGCAGAAACGGCAGTGAGGGAAACTAGAAACATCAGAATTTGCCGGACCAACATCGGGTGATAGCCAAAAGCTCGGGCCAAATCCGGATCGAAAGTGGTCAGGCGAATTTCCTTCGCAGCAAGGGTAAAGATCAGGGTATGGAACAAAAACAAGCCGCCGGAAAGCCATAACCCCTTGGGGCCAAAATCACGGGTCTCACTCAAAAAGCGATCGTAGCGAGCCAGTTCGGGCATCCCTAACAAAACACGATCCACATCCAAATGTTCTTGCCGATAAGAGACTGTCACCAGCAACACACCCAAGGCAAACAACGCTGGAAAGGTCAGGCCGATGGCAGCATCTTCTTTCACAACTTTGGTTGTCGTGAGGGTTTCCACAATAACGACGGCCAACCAACCCGAAACGGCAGCGCCCAACAATAACAAAGGGGAATTCATATTGGCAGTGAGGGCATAAGCCAGTACCACCCCCGGCAACAATGAATGACCAATCGCATCGGAGAGCATGGCTTGCTTGCGGAGAACCAACACGGTGCCCGGAATGGCGCACGAGGCAGCCGTCAAGGCAAGGATCAGCCCCATTTCGATTTCGGAAAGGGTCACGTTCCCCCCCCCTGACGCAACCAAATTTGCTTACGAAGCCAATGAATCAGAAACGAAAGGATCGTCAAAGCGGACAAGCAAAGCACAATCGTGGGACCTGTCGGGATCGAAAGCCTATGGGTCGGATCGCTGAGATAATGAGAAAGAATAGCCCCCAAGGCACAACTGACCGAACCAAACAGACCGGCTAAAATGATTAACGGAATCAGGCGATTCACCCAAGGCCGAGCGGCAATTGCAGGGGCCACTAATAACGCACTCAACAACGCTGCCCCCACGGCCTGTAGGCCGACCACCACCGCAAGCACCAATGCCGAAACCAAGATCGCTTCCCCGACCTTGACCCGATAGCCAATCGTTTGAGCAAAGGTGGGATCGAAACTGACCGAGAAGCAAAGGTTCCATGTCAGGCCAATGCCAATCAAGGCCAGTAAACCCACGGCAATCACCGCACTGACATCCGAATAAGAAAGGGTCCCCGCTTGACCGACTAAATAGAGTTCCAGCCCCGCTCCTTGAGGTTGCGTTTGTGCTTTCCGCAGACCGACTAAACCCGCTCCGAACGTCACGGAGAGAATTCCCGCTAAGGTGGCATCGAACGAGACCCGACCTCGACGAGTAATAATCATGACGGCCCATAAGGCCAACCAACCTGCCCCGCCGGCACCCAGTAAGAGAAAGGGGGTTTCGCGACCAAATAAGAAAAAGCCCAAGGCCACTCCGGGCAAGGCCGCGTGCGAAAGTGCATCGCCCAGTAGGCTTTGTCGTCGGACTACCGCAAAGGTTCCCAACGATCCCGTGACGGCCCCCAACAACGTGGTTCCAATCAAAACAGGTTGTAAGCCCGCATCAATCACCATGCCAAGGATTATATTAACACCTAGACCAAAAGTTGCATAATCACAGGAATCGAGGTATCATCCCCGATCCGGACCTAGGAGCCAATGTGAACTCATCCACACCCGTCGAGCTGCAACCGAATCTCCAGCGAAAATGGCTGAATCGCACCGTCATTGCGATTATCTTTGCGACATTTTTTTCCGATGTCAGCCACGAAATGTGTACGGCCGTGTTGCCGATGTATCTGGTGACGATTGGCTTAGGGCCGGCCGCATTGGGGTTGATCGAAGGGGTCGCGGATTTTCTCGTGAGTATCGCCAAATTAGGGGGGGGGTACCTAGGTCATCATGTCGAAAGGAAACGTCCTTGGGCTTCCCTTGGGTATTTGGTCACCACTTTGGCTACATGGGGAATCGCCTTTGTCGGAAGTTTATTGGCTCTGCTCTCGCTGCGAAGTGCCGCTTGGGTGGGACGCGGATTTCGTTCCCCCCTTCGAGATTTTATGCTCGCCGATGCTGTTGAACCCAAATACTTTGGCCGAGCTTATGGCCTTGAACGGGCGGGCGACATGTTGGGCGCGGTCGTAGGCCCTTTGCTGGCGTTCTTGTTACTTTGGATGGGAATTGAATTTCGGGTCATTATTCTTTGGACCCTTCTACCCGGTTTGCTCGCAGCGGGGGCATTTTTCTTTTTCACTCGCGACCGCATCACCACCCCAAGTTCAAGTCTCGCTTCTGCCCCCCCCCCAACACCAGCCCGATTTCCCAAGATTTTTTGGCTATTTTTGATCGGTGTCTTTTTGTTTGGATTGGGCGATTTTTCACGCACCTTTTTGATTTGGTTGGTGGCCAAAAACCAAGGGGAGGATGGTCATCTTGCGGTCGGTACCTTATCGTTGGCGGTCATCTTGTACATGATTCATAATCTCGTCAGTGCAGCAGCAGCCTATCCGGTAGGCCATCTGGGCGATCGTCGCAGGAAGCTCCCTGTTTTGACCTTCGGTTACGGTTTGGGTGTCTTCACGAATTTCATGCTCGCATTTCTCAGCGGGCAAATCGTTTGGCTTGGCATGGCCATTGTTTTTTCCGGCATTTATATCGCTGTGGAAGAAACCCTTGAAAAAGCCGTCGCGGCCGAGATTTTACCCCGAGAACGCAGAAGTTTAGGGTTAGGAATTTTGGCGTGTGGTAATGCCATCGGGGATATGGTTTCGAGTCTTTATGTCGGCTTACTTCTGGAGGCAGGCTACCCAACTTTGGCTTTTGGGATCGCTGCTGGGGTCGGTGCCACAGGAGTTCTCTGGATGATCTGGGTCATTCGTAAAGGATTCTCACTTACGCAATCCTAATGGTGTGGAGGCGATTCCACCATACCCCTGCTGTGAAATCCTTGGCATCATTCTTATGCTATGAAATCGATTCCCTCTTCATTACCTCCCTCGATATGTGATTTTTTTCTGCCGTTTCCGATATTTCTCTGGGGAATGACGATCCTACAGACGTGATTCTTAACCGAAAAATTTTTAATAAAAAATTACAACTCACCTTGACTCTCAAGATAGACTGTTTGTACGATTCAATCACATTCATAGGTAATCGTTTATCAATTTTTTACTTTGGGATTGTATCCATCGTTATTAAATCGATTCCTATAATCGATAGTATCCCTCTTAACCATCTTGGGTGAACTTTATGTATCGGATCGTTCTTGTTACCCTAATTTTGGTATCCTGCTTCTTCCTTTTCTCATCACCTTCAGAAAGTCAAGACAAGAAGCCGAAAGGATTTTTATCGATACTCAAAGAAGGTCAAAGTATCGTTTTGAAGGAATCAGCGGGAAGATACGAAATCAATTTGATGGAAGGAACACATAAAATAGTTGAAATTGGACCCGATTATATTGTTGTCGAAGATATTGCCGGAGTGATTGAAAACCGTATCCCCATTTATTCGATTAAAAATATCACGAAAATCAAACTGCCTGCCAATCCAAAACGAGGATAATCCATACTATTTTCAGTTTCAATCTAAAGCAGTTATTGGGACTTTATACTAGTGAATTTGAAAAGAATATCATTCAAGAAATTATTCAGGCTATCGTTTTTCATGAAATAATTTCACTAACTCAAAACCTATTTAGTAGAATTATGTAATGAATCAAATTATGGTAATTTCTCCCTACTTTGCTCATGGAACATGGGTGTTTGATGATCCGAGAGTGGGGTTATTTCAAGAACCTTTTGTCATGGGCATTCCAG
>JAOAAA010000086.1 GCA_026419115.1 Gemmataceae bacterium | reverse complement strand
TATTTACCCCTGCGACGACTTTCCCACACGGAATACGATAATACCATTCGTGATTTAACAGGGATCGATCTTAGGCCTGCTCGTGACTTTCCCGCAGAGGGGGCCGGCGGAGAGGGATTCACAAATGCCGCAGAATCGCTGAGTGATATTTCCCCTGCCCTGTTCACCAAATATCTCAACGCTGCCAAAGAAATTGCTCAACATGCCGTATTAACTCCGCAAGGGTTTCGTTTTTTTGCCGGTAAAACCCGTCGCGAATGGACCGATGAAACCATCAGCGAAATACGGGCTTTTTATGCTCACTATACTTCCGATGGAACGCTCCCGTTGTTGCCGTACATTCAGGCCACTTTGAAGTATCGGGAGAATCTTCAAAAGGGTTCGATCACGCTAAACGAAGTTGCGGCTCGTGAAAAATTTTCCCCCAAATATCTTGAGATTCTCTGGGAAACCTTCAATAAGCCGGAAAGCACCCCACCACTTAAATCGATTCAGACTCAATGGAAAAAATCGAGTTTGAACGATGCCCAACAACTGACGAACGAAATCACTGCAATCAGTAATCAACTTTGGAAGATGCTCCCGATTGGGAGTTATCGTCATGGTGATTTACCACGGCAGAATCCCAATAACCCGATCCCTAAAGAATCTCATACCTTTCGACTCCCAATCAAACCGGTTGCAGGTCAAACGGAAGTCGTCATCTATCTCGATTCCAAAGAATGGACCCCCTCAGAGGAAGGGATTATTTGGCATCGCCCCCGTTTTGAAGGAGCGGGTAAACCTCCCCTGCTGCTAAGCGACTATCAGAAGTACGGTCATCTTTATGAAGTCGAGTTATCATCGATATTCATCAACACATCGAAGTATTTGCATGCCTTGAGAGAGGGGTTAGATCAACCTGACCTCACCATAGAAGAGTTAGCGAAGAAGCACAACTTGAATCTTGCACTTCTGAACCGTTGGTACGAAGTCTTAGGACTAGCACAACTGAAAGCGGAACTTGCCTCATCTTCTTTTGGCAGAAAAGTGCCGTCTGTCCCTTTGACAGTATTTAATGAACAAATTACGAAGGTGAATGGAAAGGAATGGCTCAATGGTTGGCGAATGAAAGGACAAGAATTGCCGATGATTCTTGCCAATTCCTCGAATACAGCCGAGGCGATTCCTGGTAATGTGTTAGGGAAATCGATTGTGGTTCATCCCCTGCCCAAAGAATTTGTTGCCGTCTTGTGGAAATCCCCTCTGAGTGGCGAAGTCAAAATTTCGGCAGCCATTCAACATGCTCATCCCGCTTGTGGCAATGGTGTTGCTTGGTATTTGGAGCATCGCCATAAGGAACAAGCCACCATTTTTGCTGAAGGGTCGCTGCGTGTGGGAGGGGAAGAAAATGCTGCCGAGAAAACACTCAAATTGGAAAAAGGCGATTCCATCCTTTTGATTGTCGATGCCAAGGATGAAAACCACTTTTGCGACCTCACGAAAGTGAATCTCAAAATTTCAGAAGTCGAAAAACCTCACCGAGAATGGGACCTAACCAAAAATTTAGTCGAAGAAATTTTGGCCGGCAATCCCCGTGCGGATCACTATAAAAATGCCGAGGTCTGGTCATTCGTCAAAGGCCCCTCTCGTTTGAATCCGAAGAACATCACCAAGGTGATTCCTGTAGATTCATTACTTGGCAAATGGCGTAGCTCAGTAGGAAATCCGAAACTCAAAAACGAATCCCTCATCTTGGCAAAAGAGATCGAAAAAGTTTTATCGGGTTCTCGACCAACTCATGAGCCTGACCGCATCGTTTACGATTATCTCGTTTCCAGCGAAAGTGTTCTCTTACGCGGATTAGAACTGGATAAATTAGGCCGAGTGCCCGAAAAACTGAAATATGGTCTGCCGAAAGATCGCTTCGGGAAGCTCCCCAACGGAACCGAAATCTACGAAGCCAGCCTCGGTGTTGCAGGTCAATCTACCTTGGAGATTCGACTTCCTGTTGCCTTATTTTCGGGGCGAGAATTTGTCGTCGATGGCAAATTCGAGAAGGAAAATCCCGCTCGGCTTGCTCATTTGTCTGTCAGTAACACACTACCTTCCCAGTCTGGTCCACAAGCTAACTCTCAGTGGATTGGTTCCGACAAGGGAGAAGGTTATCAACAACTCCTTCGAGGTTACGATGAATTTAGAAAGATATTTCCTATTTACATCTGCTTCCCTCGAATTATGCCGGATGATGAGGTCGTCTGCCTCAAAATGTATCATCGAGAGGATGACTATTTATCTCAGTTATTCTTAGATAAAGAACAGGCGCAGATTTTGGATCGCCTTTGGCGTGATTTACGATTTATCTCACAACAGGCTATTGCAGAAAATGATTATCTGCCACAATTCATTCAATATGTCACACAAGATCAACCCAAAGAATTATTAGACTATTATTTGAATCAACGACCCGTATTCCAAAAAAGGGCCGAAGCATTTCAAAAAGAACTCAAAGAGGCCGAACCGAAACACATTGAGGAATTACTGCGATTTGCCACCTCGGCCTATCGACGACCAATCACCATCGAAGAAAAAACGGAATTAAAAAACCTCTATGATGCCTTGCGTAAAAAAGATATCTCCCACGAAGAGGCCATTCAAGGGGTCATCACAAGGATATTAATCTCCCCTCAGTTTTTATTCCGTGTAGAGAAGGCTCCGGCAGGTCGAGAGGCTCGCAAAATTACGGACTATGAACTCGCGAGTCGATTGAGTTACTTTCTCTGGTCTGCCCCGCCCGATTCGGAATTGCTTGCACTCGCTGCACAGCAGAAACTTCATGATCCGCAGATTCTTCGTGAACAGACCCTTCGGATGATTCAATCCCCGAAAGCTCGCTCATTGGCCATTGAGTTTGGGGCGCAGTGGTTACATGTCAAAGGGTTCGACACCCATAACGAAAAGAACGAAAAACTCTTTCCAACGTTTGATGCTCAATTGAAGAAGGCAATCTATGAGGAGACGATTTTGTTCTTCATGGATCTGTTTCAGAACGACCGAAGTCTTTTGTCTTTGATCGATTCCGATGCCACGTTCTTGAACGAAACATTGGCGAAACATTATGGTATCCCCAGTATCAAGGGGAATGAGTTTCGTCGGGTAGAAGGAGTCAAAAAATACGGCCGAGGGGGAATCCTAGGTTTGGCCAGCGTGCTGACGAAGGAATCGGGGGCATCGCGTACAAGCCCGATCCTTCGGGGGAACTGGGTGGTAGAAACGCTTTTGGGTGAAAAACTTCCCCGCCCCCCTGCTGATGTACCGCGACTACCTGAAGAAGAAAAAGACAATAAAGAAACCCTGAGAAAACTGGTTGAGAAACATTCCCAAGTCGAGGCCTGTGCCGTTTGCCATCAACGGATTGATCCCTTTGGCTTTGCTCTTGAAAAATACGATCCGATCGGTCGTCTTCGGGAGAAAGACCTTGGCGGGCAAGTCGTTGATACCAAAGTGAAGCTGCGCGATGGAACGGAATTTGACGGTCTCGATGGATTAAGGAATTATTTACTCACCAAGAAAAAAGAAGTCATAATTCGCTTGTTTTGTCGCCGACTTCTAGGTTATGCTTTAGGGAGAAGTGTCACGCTTTCAGATCAAGAATTGCTGGATGAAATAGTGAAGCAAGTTAACCAAAATGAGGGCCGAGTTTCAGCCGCACTGCTCTCGATTGTTCAAAGTCAGCAATTCCGGATGATCCGAGGGGCCGACCATCCCCATGAAGAATAATAACCGCACAAAATAAAATAATAACAAAAGGTAGCCAGATAGATGTCCACACAGATACTCTCTCAACCACTCAGTCGGCGATCCTTCCTTCGTGGAGTCGGGGTGACGATGGCCCTTCCTTGGTTGGAATCTTTACCAGTCTGGGGCGATGAAAAATCCTCCGCCTCCGAGCCTCCAGTCCGGTTTGCCGTGCTTTTCTCGGGCAATGGCTTCCATAGCAAGGAGTGGTGGGCCAAAGGCTCTGGCAAGGAGATGCAATTGGGGAAAGTCCTCGAATCGTTAACCCCCTATCGCGAGAAACTTCTCTTCCTCAAAGGTTTATACAACAAAGAAGCCTTGATTGGTGGAATTCACAGTTGTCAAACCGGTAACCTCCTCACGGGAGCGCATCTGGCGCCGGGGGGCGAAATCAAATCCGGTATCAGTTGTGATCAAGCACTGGCTCAGCATTTGAAAGGTTCTACGAAAGTATCGAGCTTAGTTTTGGGCTGCGAACCTTCCATCGCTGCCATCCATAAAAATTATTCGATGATTTATTCCTCCCACATTTCGTGGTCCTCGGCAACTACTCCCACACCTTTGGAACTATATCCTGCTTTAGCTTTTGATCGTTTATTCCGCGACGAGGTCGGGAAATCGGATAAAAGCGTGCTGGATGCGGTACTGGCTGATGTGGGTGGATTAAAAAGATCGGTCAGTAAATCGGATCAACGACGTTTGGATGAATATCTGAACTCCGTTCGCGAAGTGGAACAACGAATCGAACAGGCAGGAAAAACCGGCCGACTTCAAGGCTGGCGTCCCACACTCGATAAACCTGATATGAAACGTCCCAAAGATGGGATTCCCCAAGACATTGACGAACACATGCGCTTAATGTGCGATATTCTCGTTCTCGCATTCCGCACAGACACCACCCGCGTTTGTACTCTCAAACTCAACAACGATCACTCTTCCCTTCGGTTTCCCCATTTGAAAGTGGACTACATGATCCATCACCTGCTCTCTCACACAGATGGAGCCGATTGGCTGAAAGTGAACCAATTTTTCCTCGAACAATTGGCCTACATCGCCAAGAAACTCGACGAGGTCAGCGAAGGAGATCGCACCCTTTTGGATAACTCGATGTTGCTTTATTGCTCCAGTATGATGACGGGAAATCATGACAATAACCAACTTCCTGTTGTCCTATTGGGTCGCGGCGGGGGCCAAATTAAAACGGGTCGCATTCTGGATTATACCGGAAAGGATAATCGCAAAATGTGTAGCCTGTATCTCTCATTGCTCGAAAAAGCAGGCTTGAAGCTGAAAGAATTTGGTGACTCGAAAGAAAAACTGTCTGAAATTTAGGTGAATCCCATGAACTCGTTACTTCACTCCTCGTTCGATAGACGGGTCTTGCTCCGAGTTGGGGCCACGGGTCTTTTTGGTCTCGCAGGGGCCGATTTACTTGCGGAATCCCGTAAACCTGCCAAAGCTAAATCGGTAATCATGCTCTATCAATGGGGGGGGCCAGGTCAACACGAAACGTTCGATCCCAAGCCCGACGCTCCTGCCGAAGTTCGAGGATCATTTAAGACTATAGAGACCAAAGTTTCTGGAATTCGGATTACCGAGGGTATCCCCCAAGTCGCTGAAATTGCCGAGGAATTATGCCTAGTTCGTTGTGTTCAGCACACTATGAAAAATCATAATTCTGCCGGTTATTACAGTCTGACAGGCGTTGCTCCCTCGTCGGACGATCAACGCCTTAGAGATTCTTTGGACCTATTCCCTGCGCCCGGTTCGATTGTGGATAAATTCATTCCATCTGGTAAGGGAGTCCCCTCGTTCGTGAGTTACCCCTATACGATTAGTGATGGTTCTATCACCCCCGGTCAACATGCCAGTTTTCTTGGGAAATCGCATAACCCATTCTTCTTCACTCAGGACCCGAATTCGCAAGATTTTAGGCTACCCGAATTGGCGCTTCCTTCCGACGTTTCAAGCGAACGGATGGAATCGCGCAAAGAGGTTCTCAAAATCATCGATGAACAAGGAGGTCTTTTAGAACAATCGGCCCTCGCCAAAGGAATCGACGATTCTTTCCAGAAGGCCGTTTCGATGTTGACCTCTCCAACATTCAAAAAAGCATTTGATTTATCCAAAGAGCCGAAGAAACTCCGCGATCGTTATGGTCGTACCACCTACGGTCAGGGATGTCTCTTGGCTCGGCGGTTAGTCGAGGCGGGGGCCAAGTGGATTAGTGTTTATTTTTCGAGTTCGATCGGCGGACCAACCGGAGGATGGGATACGCATGGTTTCCGCGATCAACCTCAAGACCCCATTCTGAAAAACCATCTTCTGCCCCTAACAAACCAAACTTTACCCACCCTAATTTCTGACCTGAAGGAGAAAGGGCTTTTGGAAAGTACGTTAGTGTTATGGATGGGAGAATTTGGCCGGACACCCAGAATCAACAAGCTGGCGGGTCGGGACCATTGGCCACAGTGCTACACCGTGGTGATGGCAGGGGGCGGCCTTAAACGAGGTTTTGTCTACGGAGCATCGGACAAAATTGGGGCCTACCCGACCCTCGGACAAGCTCGCCCCGAAGATATTACCGCCACCGTGTTTGAACTGATGGGGCTTGATCCCGAAACGGAAATTCGCGATAAGCTCGATCGTCCCTTGCCCATTTCGCGAGGTCGGGTCATTTCGGATATTATTGCCTAAACCGTATGCTTGCTTATTCCAAGCCTTTATTGGATGATATCCTCATCTTATCCCTCTGATGGAACCCCTTTTGATATATTCTAACCCATATGAAGAATTCTAAAATATCGTCTCTCTCTCTTGGGGACGAATATGAAATATCTGGGTATTGAAATTGGTGGGACGAAGCTCCAATTGGCAATTGGTTCTGGAAATGGCCATCTCGACCACATATGGCGAACAACAATCGTTCCGGCGAATGGCGCCACAGGCATTCTCAATCAAATCGAACAGGGATTTAGCGAAATCCTGAGGCAAAAGCAATTGCAGCCCAACGATCTTTCAGGAGTGGGTATCGGCTTCGGTGGCCCGATTGACGATACAACTCGCTCGGTAATCAAGTCTCATCAGGTGCAAGGTTGGGATGAGTTTCCCATCGCGGATTGGGCAGAAAAAAAATTCGGCCTGCCGTGCGAAGTCGGGAACGATGCCGATGTGGCCGGTCTCGCCGAGGCTTGTCATGGGGCTGGTAAAGGTTACGATTCCATTTTTTATATGACGATTGGTTCCGGCATCGGGGGAGGCTTGATCCTGAATCAAAACATATATCGGGGGGTCGGTCGAGGAGCAGCGGAAGTCGGTCATCTCAAGGTCGCGGACTTTCGGGACGGGCGTTCGGGATTCGATTCTTTGGAGAATATCGCCAGCGGATGGGGAATCTCGAAATATGCTTGGGAAAGGCTCGGTCAAGAAAACACATCAGCTTTGAAAAGCTATTATCCGGAGCATCCAGAAAAAGTGAATCCCCAATCGATCGCGCGGGCTGCTGAGCAGAATGATCTTTTCTCGCAGAAGATTCTCGCACAAACATTAGATTCTTTGGCTTGGGGGATTGCCTCGGTAATCGTTCTTTTGTGTCCTCATCGGATTGTCATTGGGGGGGGGGTCTCGTTGATTGGTGAAAATCTTTTTTTTGCTCCCCTACGAGAACGGGTCCAGCAAACCGTTTTCCCCCCCTTCAAAGGACTCACCGAGATCGTCCCTGCTCAATTAGGTGAGGAAGTCGTTCTTCATGGGGCCATTGAGATGATTAAACGAAAAAAGGTGACGGCACTTAATTAGCAGGTTTAGTATCGATTTTTCTTTTCCGGAGTCGATCCCATGCCTGAGGGTTTCCGGGAAGACTCCACCCTGCGATGGGGAGTTTCTCACTCTTAGAAAGTTCCATAATCATCTTGGGATAGTCCGGCCAGCGCCCTTCGGTCGCATGAAGTTGGGCCAACAGTTTTTTCTTTTGCTCATTCTTACTCAACGCCGGTTCAAGCACTTTGTTGAGATAGTCTCGAATTTCTTCGGGCATTTGTTCTTTTTTGCAATCGCCTAAGGGGGTGGGAAGTTTCAGGTTTTTTGATTCACAGTATTTTGTCACCGCAAGGGGAAAATCGGGCCAACGTCCCTCGACCTGTTGAATCTCAGGGGGGAGTTTTCCTTGCTTGAAAAGCGGATCGTTCATTTCAAGATAAGTTCGTACATTTTCGGGGAGACTTTTGTAATCTTTGGGTCCCGGTTTGCCTGGCAATAAGGGGTGTGCCTCATAGAGATTCAATAATTCTCGGGCATACCACCACATATGACCTTCGACTTCACCGAGGAACTTCCGTTGGCGAAGGGAATCGCGTTCCATGTCGGAGAGATAAGGTTCCAGATTCGCTACGAGTTTCTCGACCAAAGCACGATCACCCCCTTGAAACATCGGCAGTGGTTTTCCTGTAATCCATTCCGAAAAATGTTGCCTTGCGAATTCCCAGTCCTCTTGGCGTTGTTGTTCTTCCAGTCGCCATTCACGAACCTTCTCGGCCTGTTTTTTCACATCCGTTATTTGAAGATATTCATCCCGATAGGCCTTTGGTAAACTTTCGATGTATTCACGCAAACGAATTTGACGAATGGCCGTCAAACGATCCTCGGAGTTCGTTGCCTCCAGAATTCGTTTCCGATCGGGTTCTGGTAACTTGGTGAGCCATGCATTATAGTTTTGCAGTGTTCGGATCAAGCGCTCTTGTTCTTTCGGATTCAAGGCAGCAAAATCTCGATCCAAAATCCGAAGCTGTTCTTGGCGTTCGATTGGGAGCCGCTCGAAATAGGCAAATTGACGACGCAGATAGGCAGGGTCATCGGGATTGATCGGATTATCTCCTGCAATCACGGTCAAACAAGCAGAAAACAATACGAAGACCAGAATACGAGGTTTCATCACCTATTCTCCCTCCTCGCCAAATAATTCGGGATCATCGAGTTTCCGAATAAACTCGAGGTCATCGGCATAGCGAAACAGCCGCATATTCTTGATCAAACGAATATCGTTGACCATTCGAGCATCGGCATCACGATCTTCCTTAGCGGCATGGGGATAGTATTGTTCCCGAACGAAATACCCGATTGGCCCAGAAGCGAGCAACAGAATCACACCAATAAAAGCCGAGAAAATGGGAAAACCATTTTGTGGAATAGGGATCATTCCCGAGGTGACCCCTACGGCCAGCCCCGTAGGAAGACTGCCGCCCGATTGAGAAACAACCGGTGCGGAGAGGGTGCCCGATCCTTTTACTGGGGGCAGAATTTGAGAAATCGTTCGGGAGGCAAAATCGGCACTGGGTTCGGGTCGAGGGAGAAAATCTAAAAGATCGTAAGTACGTTGGAGTTCCTCTGCTTTAGCCCGAAGTTTGGGGTCCAAACTGAGTTGGGTAGCAATTTGAGCGGCTTCCGGCCCTTCTAACTCACCGTCGAGGTAGGCGACGAGATTTTCCTCACTGATCTCAACGGGGGGTTCCTTGTCTGGCTCTGTGGGATTCATATGTCATCCTCCTTTTCACCAGAACTTTCCTCCAGAGGAAGATTCGGAGTGTTTTGGGGGGCATTCCCATCCATGTAAACATAACCGGAAAGAACATCTCGTAAATGGGACCGTGCTCGGCTCAAGAGCGATTTAACGGCCTTTGCGGTCAGGCCCATCACCTCGGCAATCTCCGCATAATTCATGTCCTCGAATTTGTTGAGGATGACGGCCAATTTTTGCCGATCGTTCAGAGTGTCAAGAGCCGCTCGAATCCGCTCCGCCAGTTCGGCTTGTCGCAGCCCAAAGGAGGGAGTCACTCCATGATCCTGAACAAATCTTTCTGCGGGTCGAGGCCCCAACGGCCCCGATTCACTGGTATCAAGGGCGATGGCTGGTTTTCGCCCTCGATCCCGAAGCGCATTCAAAGCTAGGTTATTTGCAATCGTGAATAACCAAGTTGAGAATTTGGCCTTGGGGGTATACTTTTTTCGATTTCGATAAACTCGAAGGAAGACCTCTTGGGCAAGGTCTTCTGCCTCTTGGGAATTCCCCACGACATGGGTTAGCACACCAACCAGACGATTTTGGTAACGGGAAACGAGTTCGGAAAAGGCTTGGGTATCATCGTCCCGCACACGGAGCATGAGCCGAATATCGGGATCGCGTAACGCCATGAGTGCGCTGGTATGACCAGTAGCCACGCAAGACCCCTTATTCCATGATCACTTCTCAACAGGCGACAAATTTAGTTTACTACAGCCCCAATAGGGTTGCTAGAGGGGGATTTCTTGGCCGATTCTCATCCTTGAAGTATACTTGTTTTCACTCGCTTCCGATTCTGAGAAACTGAGTTTTTGCGAAAGTCCTACAATAACTGCAAAAGAGCAAACACGTTGGGTTGGTGCATCGCTAACCGATTTCCTTTTCGAGGTGAACCATGGACTTTGCAGTTCCTGAGTTAGGTGAAGGCGTCTACGAAGCCGAAATGCTCAAATGGCTGGTCAAGGTGGGAGATACCGTGAAACGTGGGCAACCCCTTCTGGAAGTCATGACGGATAAAGCCACCATGGAAATCCCCTCTCCTTTTGCGGGGAAGATTCTCTCACTTGATGTTCAAGAAGGGGTCAGAATCAAAGTTGGTCAAAACATCCTGAAGTACGAATCGAGCAGTTCTCCCTCGGCCAGCGCCATTCTTGCGACGGGGACTTCGGGAAGTTCCATCCAAACCCGCAAGGTAGAATCGGCAAGCCCCGCAACCAACGTGAGTTCACCCACTGCATTGATGAATCCCCCATCGACGGCGAGTATCATCACGGCCCCTTCGATTCGGCATTTGGCCAGAAAATTGGGAATCGATCTTTCTAAAGTGGAAGGTACCGGTCCAGGAGGTCGTATCCTCTTGGAAGATGTGACCCCCTTGATTAGCCGAGTGGGAGCAAATAACGGCGAAAAAACGAAGAAAATCGAGGCTCCTCGTCCCGATTATGGCAAACCGGGCACACGGGTTCCGCTCATGGGTTTACGGAGGTTAATCGCGGAACATCTGGTGGATTCTGCCCGTCGCATTCCCCACTTTTCTTACATCGACGAATGCGATGTTTCCGAGTTAGTCCGGCTGCGATCGGCCTTAAGAGAGCCTTGTGCGGCTATGGGCATTAAACTGACCTACTTACCTTTCTTCGTTCATGCAATTGTTTCGGCATTGAAGGAAATACCAATTGCGAATAGCTCACTCGATGAAGCGAAAAATGAAATCGTTTTCCACGATCACTATAACATTGGAGTCGCCGTGGCGACCCCTGGAGGATTGATCGTTCCCGTCATCAAAGATGCGGATAAGAAGGACATTTTCAGTATCGCTCGCGAGATCGATCGATTGGCACACGATGCTCGGAATGGAAAAAGCAGACGTGAGGACCTAAAAGGGGGAACCTTCACCCTTACCTCGGTAGGTAACATTGGTGGGTTAATTTCCACACCCATTATTAACCATCCTGAGGTAGGGATCGTCGGCGTGGGCAAGGTCATCAAACGACCGATCTATGATGAGGATGATAATCTGATTCCCGCACACATGCTCTACTTATCCTTCTCGTTTGATCATCGTGTGGTTGATGGGGCCGTTTGTGCTGCTTTTGGAAATGCCGTGATAGCTCGGCTCAAGAATCCCGCTGCGATGCTCCTGCCCAGAAATTCCTAATTTCTAAGAGAGCATTGAGATGATTCTGTCGAACATTATTTTGAACATTTTATCTTGGTATCACCAAACTCAATTGCAAGTTAGTCATAACTTCTCGATTCGCTCGAGAACAATATGGGAATCGAGAACAGCCTATCTCTGAAAAATCCTGACAACGCAATCCAGTTCAGGATAGGTCACTTCTTCCATAAGGTTGAATCGATCTTGCTGAGATAAGTATTCGCCATATCGTTGTAATTGAGCTGGTCCCACGATCTCGCGCCAGACGGGGCCTTGTTCACCAACATGAATGTACACAATTTGCTCAACCGTCGTAGAACGAATCCAGTTCAAAAAGGCTTCATAATCACCTGAGGTACCGGGTTGCCAGCCACGAATTTCCGTTTCCAGGTTTTGTTGCCTTTGACGATATTGTAGGTGTGTCCAACTGGCAAAAAACTTCAAGGGCATATTGGAAAAAATCGCGACCTGTCGAGATGAATCGATTTTGGGGAGATAATCACGCGATAAAACAAGGGCCGTGTGATTCGTCTCGTAGGAACGGGCTTCCTGTGCATGGGGTTTCTCTTGAAATTCTTCGCCACTCGACAGAATTAAGGCGATCAGCCCCGCACCACAAGCAATGGTGCCTAAAGGGAATCGCCGGTATCGACTGCGAGCGAGACTACTAATTCCCACACCACCGATCACCCAAACCATCGGAACCCATGAATGAAGGAATCGGCTTTTTCGGTTGGGATGCTGACAGGTCAGAAAAACACACATCACCAGAAAAAGAAGCACCACAAGGGCCTTCTTATGCAGGGGATTTTCAGCACTTCGGATGAGACCTGCCAAAATCACGAAAAAACCTACTACCATCAAACCCAAAACGATCCAGATATGCCAACTTCGTGAAAGGTAATCCTCCGAGAAAAAATGAAAATAGGCTTGATAGCCCCCGAGAGGATCGAAATCCGGTCTTTCACCCGCATTGGCAGTCGGATTCGAGAACCAAATAAAAGTATTCAATCGCCTTGGCCAGAGAAACCAAATACTTACGGGAATGAAATGCCACCGAGTGAGTGCGAGTGCAATCGGGGTCAACTCCCGTAATTCGTGCCACCCTTTTTTCCAATACCAAATTGCCATCCGCCCAAAAAAGACCCACCAAATGGCAGTCACCAAATTGGTCCCTGATTTTATTGCAATTCCATTGGTCCCGATTGGGAGAGTAAACCCTTTCGTGTAATGAATCGCCATGAGAATCAAAATCATCACGAACAAAACATAGGTCACGGGATGACAAAGTTGCTGACGCACCCATCTATGAAAAGAACCTTGGAAATACTGGTCCCCAATCCATGCAAAAATTCCTGTGCGAAAGTACCAACAACCGTGAATCGAAAAGGCAAATAATACCAACAACCAATAGTTGTACTTCAAAAAGAATAATACCGAAAGAACCCATGCTAGATGCGTGGCCCTTTTATAATCGGGGGTTTCTAAAAAACGAAGATAAACCCAAAAACCCATCAAGGTGAATGCCGCTCCTAGACTTTCTAACATTACGTCGGCTGCATAAGCTCGCAGGGCTGGGCTTAGCGCAACCAAAAAAGCGGCAAAATACCCCCCAAAATATCCCCCGACCTCCCCGTAACGACCAGCCATTTTGGTCACCAAAAGATAGGCAAAGATAATGCTCAAGATGTAACCGATCAGACTGGGAAATACCGCTGCCCTTTCGTCCAGCCCACTCAACATGAGAGCTAGCCCTACGAAAAGCCCATCATGTAATGGGGGCCAAGTCTGCGAGCGATCCAGTTGACGAATTACAGAACCGATCCGTCCGCTCGGAATATCCACCGCTAAGGCCATTCCCGTTTGAAGGTGAGCATTTCGATCGTGAATAACATCCAACCAAAGGGGATCGGGATTTTCTAAATACTGTTGGCTCACCCCAATTCCACAAACCAAGGCAAATAGAGAAATGCAACCGAGAGAAAAGACAGAGAATTTCACGACCTTGATCCTTGCTTGACGACTAACGATACTAAGATAGGAACTCGCATCGATCGGGGTAGCATGACATGATTCGTCTTAGCATTCTGTGGACAATCTTCCTCATCATAGGTTGCCAAGAGAGCAAACCAATTCCCACAGCAGAACCCGTTGAAGATTTACGCACCCGCAAAGATGGGAGTGATTGGCCACCCTTTCTAGGCCCCAACAACGATGGTACAAGCCCCGAAAAGGGAATCCTGACGAAATGGCCCAAAGAGGGACTCGAAATTGTTTGGGAAGCCGAAATGGGCGAAGGTTACGCTGCCCCTGTTACTTCTCAAGGGCGATTGTTTCATTTTGATCGATTCAAAGATATGCAAAGGCTCACCTGTCGGAATGCAGAAACCGGAAAATTATTATGGAAGTATGAATATCCCACCAATTACGAAGACAACTACGGGTATAGTCCCGGACCTCGGGCTTGCCCTGTTGTAGACAACGAACGGGTTTATGTTTATGGTCCCGAAGGGATTCTTGCTTGTGTTGCTGTTAAAGATGGGAAAGAGATTTGGAAAATCGATACCAAAAAACAATATCACTTCCATCAGAATTTCTTTGGTGTGGGAAGCGTACCGATCATTGAAGGAGATTTATTGATTGTCGCCATCGGGGGAAGTCCGAAAGGTCCTGCTCCCGAAGACCTCCGCAAAGCCGAAGGGAACGGGACCGGATTGGTTGCCTTCGATAAGAAAACTGGAAAAGAAATTTGGCGTTCCAGCAACGAATTGGCTTCCTATAGTTCACCCATCATAAAAAACCTCAATGGAAAACGGGTCGGACTTTATTTTGCTCGAGGGGGATTGATTGGTTTTGATCCACAAAGCGGTAAGGAACGATTTGCCTTCCCTTGGCGAGCACGAATTCTCGAAAGTGTCAATGCGAGTAACCCCGTTGTTCTTGGTGATAAGATTCTGTTGACAGAATGTTATGGTCCCGGCGGGGTTTTGTTGAAAATCAAAGAGGATAAACCCGAGATCATTTGGAGCGACGAGGACAAAGATCGACGCGAAAAGTCGCTGGCCTGCCACTGGAACACACCCATCGAAGTTAATGGATACGTTTATGGGTCTTCGGGACGACATGAAAATGATGCCGAACTCCGCTGTGTTTCCATAAAAGATGGAGAAGTTCAATGGAGCCAACGGAACCTTTCTCGGTGTCAACTCACTTTGGTTGATGGGCATTTTTTGTGTTGGAGTGAAAGAGGGGAGTTATTTCTTCTCAAGGTCAATCCCGAAAAATTTGAAAAAATTGCAGTTTGGGCCACCGACCTCGAAGCCCCCACTTGGGCGGCCCCTGTGGTTTCGCATGGATTGGTTTATCTTCGGGGGAAGGATCGGTTGATCGCTGCGAAACTCATTCCCAAATCCAAGTAATTCTCCTTAGTGTGGATGGATGACATCGCATGAAGCACCGCACCTCTCTGCCAAGCTATGGCGATTTATAACAGTGGCGACTTGTGGGGATGGACGAGACACCAATGAACCATTAAACCACAGCGAAATTAATCCCCAAATCAAAGAAATTCTCCATAAGATTATTCTTATCCTACCTATACCGTTTGGTGACTTATGCCTTTTGAAAAAGCCTCTCTTCTGTGGAATTTGACTTGGGATGCCGATTGGACCACTGCCGTGACCTTTATTGGAAACACGAAACGATTAGCGGCAGGGAATAATCTCGGGGAGATTCTGCTTTGGGACCTTCCCGAAAAAGCCAGCGCAAGTGATCCCGCTCCTCTTCCTTCTTTGCAGTTCGTTGGGCATACCAATTGCGTAACTCGATTAATCTCAACTCGGGATGGGAAAGAACTATTTTCTTCGAGTTACGATCATTCCATACGAAAATGGGATCCCAATGTAAAACCCACCGAATCCCCCCAGAAAATTACTCTCAATGCCCGTGCGATTGCCGATGCCGAAGCTCGGAAACGCAATGGTGCGAAAGTCCCCCCCCCCCTCACGGCTGAGATAAAAACTGTGAAAGATTCCGTCGTTTACCCACTACATAAAGAGTGGATTTCCACGATGAGTATCAGTTCTGATGAAGCCCTACTCATTTCCGGTGACGATCAGGGCAATATCGTTCTTTCCGATCGCAAGACGGGTAAAGAAAAATTACGTTGGAAAGTGAAAGGTTGGGTCTACTCGGTAGCGATTTCTCCCGACAAAAACCGGATTTTTGCTTCAGAACGCTTTACCCTAGTATTTGATTCGGGTCGGCACTCCGGCACCAAACTCTATGATGGTACCGGAAAGATAATCAAAGATTTAGAACCCGAATATAAAGGGTTTCACATGTCCTCCTCGGCTTTTTCAAATGATGGCAAATATCTGGCCATCGGTCGCGGTGGAGAAGCCGATGGCAAAATTTGGATTTTGAATGCACAAGATGGAAAAAAAATACATGAACTCAGTCCGATGCATCAGTACGGGGTGACCGATTTAGCCTTCCATCCGAATGGTAAACATCTGTTAAGCACAGGCCGTGACACGGTGATCCGTATTTGGGAGGTGTCCTCAGGTAAGCTCGTCAAAGAATTGGGTAAACCGCGTGGGGGTCAGTTCAAGGATTGGCTGCATGCCTTGAGCATCTCGGCTGATGGGCGATGGGTGGCCGCCGCCGATATGATTGGCGGGGTTCAGGTTTGGGATTTAGGTGAATGAGATACTCAGCTAGTGAGGATACTAACCCTTCCTAATGGTTGCATTTTTTTTCAGACTCTCAGCCCCAAGATTCTTGGGATAACCAATCTAAAAAATCTATGGGGAGGTAGGAAGAGCAAGGAGAAAATTTTTCGATCACCCGAAGATGTTTTGGCGAGCGAGGATCGACAAGGGAGTTAGTCGTTCAACAATCCACCACCTTGGAATTTGGCACGATCGTAAAGAGGAAGGTGTCGGTAGTAAACCTCGAGGGTGAGCAAGCTCATACAAGTGACACCGAGACGCCCCGGAAAACCGCGACCGAATGCCGGTGGCCAACTTCCGTTATCCTTACCGCCATCTTTCACCTGTGCCCCCAAGAAGGTTTTTTGCATGGCAGGGTTCCAAAGTTTGTGCCAATCAGGCCCTTCATAAAAATGCATTACCTGAGTGGCGTAGTATTGCATGTACAGATCGACGGTGTTTCCTGAAGGGGGACGTAATTTCAAATGTTCCACACCACGAACCAAAGCAGGCGTTTTCGGGGTCCAGCCCATGTACATACGACACAAGGTTCCTACCGCAGTGCAGGCTTCCGACCCTGCCCCTTTTTGACGATAGCCAAAGTTATAGGTTTCCTTGGTGTTCGTCATGACGGAATCTAAGAAAGCCTCGGCGTTCTTCATAGCGGTTTTAAGACCCACGACTTTGAGGCCTGCAATATCGGCACTTTTCAGCGCTTGGACTTGCCATCCCACAATCGAAGTATCGCCGCCGGCACTTGCTGCGGTATAGCCCCAAGAACCATCTTTGGCTTGAGCGTTCACAATGTATTGAGCAGCCGCGGTTGCTTTCAATTTCAATTCGGGGTCTTTATCTCCCACCATCCCTGCGAGTTCACACAAAGCAATGGTGGCAATCCCATGTTCATACATCTCATGGCTCCCTTTTGCAAGATTCCCTTTGGGTCCCATGCGTTTCAGGAGATATTTCACACCTTTGCCAACATGGGTATGATAAGCCGGCATTTCAGGAATCCCTTCTAATTCTTTGGGACGCTCTTTTTTCGGACGGGGGAAATGAGTTTCACCCGCAGCAAGGAAAGGAAGCAGAGCCATCCCCGTGGCAGCGATAACGGCATCACGATGTTCGGCATCGTATTCCCAGTGCCCCATCCCGTTGCCGTCATCGATTTGTTGGCGAGCGAGCCAGTTCAATCCGCGAGCCACGGCAGCTTCAGTTTCATTGGTACCCCCACCTTTTTTGAGCATTAAGTATTTGGTGGCTCCCGAACCACCTCGGAGATTTCCAATGGTGAGTTCCCCTCCACCTCCCGACTTACCTTCTTTCAGAAGCCCATCATTCACAGCACCAACCGAGCCCAGATCAATTCCTTGTCCAATTCCAGAAATCGAGGTAATGGGAGCGGCTTCCATCATAGTATCTTGAGTGATGCCGACCGCTTCATTCAAGTTGTCAGGGGCCTCAACGTTTGTATCTTCTTGACGCATGGATTCTGTTGCCGCGGGGATATCGGGGTCGATCCCAATATCCTCGTTAAAGGGAGGTTGTTCTGGCTCTTGCTCGTCTTCCACTGCCGAAGCCACGATCGGTTCAGCAGCAGCCCCGTTAACATTCTTTCCACCGACAAGCCCGCTGATCATCACCACAGCGACAAGCAAGGTATGCAGTACCCCGCTGACCACCCAAGCGGGAACGTATCGATACAGAACCCGATCGAGAGTCGTTTCCTCCGCGACTTCAAGAGGGCGTATCACGGCTGGCCCCATTGGTTTTTTATCAGACATTTGAGCACCAAGATTAGAAGAATTACTGAAAGATGTATGTAGCTTATCGTCTCATAAACACACCTAATCTTCAAGTCAAAAATTGAAAAAAATCTTCATGAATTTGACCCCGAATTGGCCTCGCAGACTCGCCCTTTTGGGAGGTTATAGCTATTAATCCACTTTTGAGACTCTTTTGGAAAAAGGATAGCTACGATGCCTTTGATTGCGATTGTCTTTGGTGCCCTGTTGATCGGACTGGGGTTTGTCGGTGCTAATCAGCCGGATTTGCTAGGCAAACCCGCAGAGAAGAAAGAATTAACCCCTGAAGAAAGCGAAAAGAAACCCCCTTTCAATACGGCCTACATTCCTGCCTTTGTGGGAGGATTGCTGGCATTATGTGGGGTTGGTTCCCTCGCCGTTGCTGGGATGCGGAAGCACCTGATGCATCTGGCCGCGATGCTGGGACTCTTAGGTACTCTCGGTGGTTTGGTGCCGATGATGCGTAGCCAATTCGACTTCGAGAAATCCTCAACCATTTCTGGGCTACTGATGACAGGTCTTTGTTTATTATTTGTGGTGCTCTGTGTTCGATCGTTCATTGCAGCGAGAAAAGCCCGAACTTCTGCCTCGGCAGCCTAAGCAATTTAGCGAATCTTCGCTTGGAAGGTGATGACCCCACTTTCCCCCGGAAGGAATTTCCCGTCAATAACCCATTTGAGAGTGTTTGACCGTGCCTCGTTCGGGGTCGCTGTAAATGTGTGCGGTCGAGAACACTTGGCCGATCCCTCCACATATTCTAGTCGCGTGGTGAGACTATCGTAAATGGTAACCTCCGTCATGGTTTCTGTGGTGGGGTTGCT
>JAOAAA010000085.1 GCA_026419115.1 Gemmataceae bacterium | reverse complement strand
GTCTCAAACGGGTCAATGGTTTGCCATTAGGAGCCGCCGCTTTGGCGGGTACCTCCCTTCCGATTGATCGTCATCGGGTCGCCGAGAAGCTAGGTTTTTCGGAAGTGGCTCGCAATTCGTTAGATGTTTCAAGTGATCGCGATTTCGTAGCCGAGTACCTGTTCTGCTTAGCTCTTATGGGGGTGCATCTCAGTAACTGGGCCGAAGAGTGGGTTCTTTGGTCCACGACCGAGTTTAACACCATCGAACTGCCGGACGAATTTTGCACCGGTTCGAGCATCATGCCGCATAAAAAGAATCCCGATGTCTTGGAACTCACTCGCGGTCGAGCGGCAAAGACCATCGCTGCTCTGCAACAAGTATTAGTGTTGCTCAAAGGGTTGCCCACTGCTTACAATCGCGATTTACAAGAAGATAAACCCCCGCTCTTTGAAGCAACCGATACCATTTTGGGAATTCTGGAAGTGGCCCCCCCCCTGATTCTGGGTGCCCGATTCAAAACAGAAAGTATCAATGCCCGTTTAGAAGATGGGTTCCTCGATGCCACGACCCTAATGGAAGGCCTGATCGCGCGGGGGATTCCCATGAGAAGCGCCCATGAAATGATTGGCAAATTGGTCCAAGAATGTGAAACGAAGCGCTGTCGCCTCATCGATCTGCCTGTAAGTCGATTGGAAGAAATTTGCCCCAACCAAGGCCAACAACTGCGTGAACTACTCGGTGTCAAAAATGCAATCGAAACCTTCAAAAGTTACGGGAGTACCGCACCGAACCAAGTGCGAGCGCAACTAGAAATATGGCAAGAAAAATTACAAGCAAACCCTTAGCGCTAACCCCACAAGTTTTGCGTGACAACAGATCATACTTGAACGAATCTCAAGCATTCACAAGACAAAAAAGGCACGAGAAAATATGTACGAAAAATGGTTAGCCTCCCGAATGAACTCGATTGAAGCCTCGGGGATTCGTAAAATTTTCGAGCTGGGCCGAGATATGTCTCACCCAGTGAATCTGAGCATTGGGCAACCTCATTTTCCGGTCCCCGAACCCGTCAAGCAGGCCGCGAAACAGGCCATCGATCACGATCAAAACGGCTACACCGTCACTCAAGGGATCGCCCCCTTGCTGCAGGCGCTGCAACAACAGGTTCACGCTCGCTTGCCCGATCCCAATCGAACCGTCATGGTCACTTCTGGAACCAGCGGGGGATTAGCATTGGCCTTACTCACCACCGTCAACGCTGGTGATGAGGTGATTCTCTTCGAGCCGTATTTTGTGGCCTATCCCAATTTGGTCACCTTGGCAGGCGGCATTCCCGTGGTGATCAACACCTACGAGGATCATTTTCAGATCAATATCGACAAGGTTAGGGCACGGATTACCCCCAAAACGAAGGCGATTCTGTTTTCTTGTCCCTCGAATCCGACCGGCGTTACCTTGGATGTTTCGGTCTTGAAATCCTTGGCCGAGTTGGCTCGCGAAAAAGGCCTGCTATTAATTTCCGACGAAATCTATCAATCCTTCTGGTACGATGGTGCGTTTCGTTCCGCTGCCGAATTCAATCCCGATGTTTTAGTAGTCGATGGCCTTGGTAAAAGTTATTCGGTCACGGGATGGCGTCTCGGCTATGCTCACGGACCAAAACCGCTGATCGAAGAGATGACCAAACTCCAACAATTTACCTATGTTTGTGCCCCCGCCCCGTTTCAGGTGGCTGCCGTCGAAGCTCTGAAATTCGACCTTTCTGCCATCGTGGCTGACTTTAAACGTAAACGCGATTGGATTTGTGATGCTCTTCAGGATCGCTATGAGTTTGTCAAACCGGGGGGAGCTTTCTACCTTTTCCCCAAAATCCCATCGGGAACCAGCGAGGAATTCATCCAGCGGGCGATCTCTAATAATCTTTTGATTATTCCAGGAAATGCTTTCGGTCGTCAGGCCACGCACTTCCGTGTTTCGTTTGCTGCAACCGATGAGACTCTCGAACGAGGCATCGAGATTCTACGGAAAATTGCCTAATTTTGAGGCAACCTGATCGATCGATCTATTGGGTATTCGATCTTTATATGCGCTCATCTCAAGTCGGCATTGGCTCTTTATCTCCATCCTTGTTTCCTTTCTGGAATCTTTCCCTGCGAGTTTCAATTCGGTATCGTCTCAGAATTTCAGGCACGAACTTCCCGATTTGGGGAGAAAAGTCTGTACACTAACTCCACAATCTAGGCCGAACATGAGAAGTCTGTATGCCATTCGTCGTTATTTGTCCGGAGTGTAAGGCTCAACTGAAGTCGAACAGCTTGATTCCCGCCGGAAGAACCTTGGTTTGTCCTTCGTGTAAAACGAAATTCACCACCGAAGCCGATTCTAAACAAGTCGGTACGACAGGCTCGAAAGCCTCGGTCCGTGTCCCCCCCCCCGTTGCCAAAGGGAAACCTCAATCCTCTCGGGATAAGGAGGACGACGAAGATTTCGAGGATGACGATCAACCCAAGAAGAAAGCCAAATCGGCTCGCGAAGATGAGGACGAGGATGATTTCGACGACGAGGATCGACCCAAGAAAAGCAAAAAGAGTAAGAAACAATCTCGCGAAGATGAGGACGAGGATGATTTCGACGACGAGGATCGACCTAAGAAACGGAAGCAGAAAAAGAAATCGTCGACGCTACCGATTATCCTCGCCTTGGTCGGCGTATTCGTGGTGTGTGGAGGGTGTGTCGGAACGGGACTAATACTGTACCTGACCGATAACCTACCCTTTGTCGGCGGTGGCGGAGCCAGTGCTTATAAAGAAATGACGAAGTTCATCCCGAATGATGCTAATCGAGTCATTTTGATGGATTTTAAATCCGTTCTGAAGGATTCGGAACTGGGGAGCGAAATCAAATCGGGCATAAGCAAAGACAAAGATAATCCTTTCCCTCAACTCGGTTTGAGTATGGAAGATGTGGACAAAGCAGTTATTGTGATGATCAAACCAAACCTCGTCGGGGGACCCAAAGGGCTTGCCCCCCCCCGCGAGATTACCATCTTCAAGCTGAGCAAATCGGTCGATTCAGCAGATTTGGCTTCCAAACTCAATGCCAAAGAATCGATGTTCAACAATCAGAAATTTTATAAAGCGGCCAACGATAAAGCCTTCTTCGTTGCGGATCCAAAAACTTTGATTCTCAGTAACGAAACAGGCATCCAAGCTGCCCTTGGTGCCATGACACAAACTCCCAGCGACAAGATGAATAAAATCTTATCTCAGGTCGATGGAGATATCGTCCAGATTGAACCCAATCCTAACATTGCTATAAACGAATTCGATTTTCTGTTGATGCTCGCTGGTGGAGGTGGGGGAAATCCCATCGGGGGGAACGCACCCAAAGATACGATTCCCCAATCAATCGTTGTTAACCACAAAATCAAGTCCAGTGTGATCTCAATCACGCAAAAAATTACTTACGCAGATGATGCCACCGCCCAAACCGAGTCCGATAAACGCAAAACAAAACTCGATACCGCCAAAAACAATCTCCCCAATCTGCAAGCCAACCTCAAAAAATTGGGAGGCAAAACGCCAGACCAAGTCGATATCGATGGCTTCTCGACGATGATTGAAAGCGCCCGCGTCTCCAGCAGCGGTTCGGTGATGACCCTTTCCTTCGATGTGCCCAAAAAAGGGGGCCTTGGCAAATTGATGTTGCGATAAATCGAGATGTCTGAAATGCGGAATCGAATCTGATTTCAAATCGAAACGCCGGAGAATTTTTCCTTAATCAGTGGTGTTTCTCAATAGGGGGCTTGTGTCAATTGGCAAATTGAATTGGATGAGACTATTGATTTCAACTGGTTTTTAAGTGGGTTCGGAGATCGTATTCCCGAACAATGGGGTTCAGTTTCTCAATCACCGCATCGACTTGGTCATTAGGAATCACCAAAGTCAGTTCGGTCGTGGTGGAAGGGGTATCAATTTCCGGTAATTCTTCTAAATCGAATCTCAGGCTTTTCAGTGTGCGTTGATCGAACCCCGTGAGTTCTAATTCCGGAAGGTCTTGCAATTCTTCCAGAAGATCGGCCAACTTCGAGGGGTCGTACCGACCTTGTGCTTCCTGATTATTGAGAATAACGTTCAGGGCCTTTTCACGGGTTGCAGATAATTGAACCACAGAAACTGGAACTTCGGTGTACTGAAGCTCCTTGAGAATTTGCAAACGGAGATGCCCCCCGACCAAGTGCCCCGTCGTTTCGTTCCAGATGAGCGGTTCGACGAGACCAAATTCCTGAATGCTTTTGCGTAACTTTTTGTAGTTCGCCGATTGGCTCGAAAGTCGCCGACGGGGATTGTACGGTGCGGGAACCAACTCGGAAATCGGTAGGGTGCGTAGGTTCAATGTTCCAATCATAAAAAACTCCAGAAGGATCGCCCAATTGGTACGATCCTTCTGGAGTTTGTCAAATCAATATCAGGTCTGAGTGAAATTATCGAGGTCGTACTTGCACTTGATAGCCCCGAAGTTCCATCCGAGAGGCAAAGGCATCGGCCTGAGTGGGCGTGGCGAACACCCCTGCCGATTCCCAAAACCCAAACGGGCCATTCCGAACAAAGACTTCAAAGGCGACCGGCTGAAGCGGATGCTGGGCCACCACCGGTACCACTCCCTGAGAACCCCACGTCGAGAGCACAGGGGTCGGTGTCACCACCGGAGCCGGGGCCTGATTCACGATTACCGTTTTTTGCACAATCACAGGAGCCGGAGTCGCCACCACCGGAGCGGGAGTTACGACAACAGGTCGCGGAGCAGGAAAAACAATCCGAAAGGTTTGAGCTTGTGCGAAAGAAGGTATCGCACAGAGAACCAAGGCTAAAGAAGCGAAGCGGATCATGTTGTTACTCCCAGTATGTTTGTTAGTTTGTTTTCGTTAGGTACACCTTGACAACGTCACGAAGCACCAATCTTGCGCATCCAACGAATTATTCCCGAATAAATTGGAGTGAGGAAGTTGACACCCGTAGCCAAATGTTCGTTCCTTTGTTGATTCGATCCGGTTGATAACAGCTTGAGAAAAAGCGCAGTCTCTGGTGAGGCCTAATCCGAAAAGGTCTACGATTTCCCCTGCGATACTACGATCCGATGTGGAATCTAATGTTCGTTCTGGCACGTTTCCTAACTGGCATGAACGAGGAGTTGGAACCAATTGAAGTTAACAGGGAAGTAGGAACCCATTGAAACGACTGAAGGGGGGGCCTTTTGAAGCACCGTTCTATTTGATTTGCCAAGTCCTCGAAATGCCTCGTCAAAGTGGAGTGAAGCAGGTTAAGTGTGCATGCCATCCCAAAGGACCAAAGCAATCGGTCCAAAAATCAAAATCGGGAACCAGGCTGCCATAGCCGGCGAGATGTAGTCGCCTGTTCCTAAAGCGCGACCAGTATAAATGGCAGCAAAGAAAAGGGCACACAAAACCAGACACAATCCGGCACTAATCAGAACGTGACGGGTCTGATCCCGAAGAATAATCGCCACTCCCATAATCACCAACAACATACCCACAATCGGCCGAACCATTCGCATGTGAAACGAGACCGCCAAAGCATTCATCCGACCGGCTTCCGAACGATCTAACAATTCAAAGATCGTTGAAGTGCTTAAGAAAGCCTGTGTCTTGGTTCCACGAACCGTGTTTTCAAAATCGGCATCGCGCACCCAAAGGAAGTAAGCACCATAATCGCGTTGACGCAATCGCATCGGGTCGACGGTATTCGGTGGCAATTCTGGTGGCGTAGAATTGGTTAACAACCAACCGCCAATCGCTTCGGGGTCCCCCCCCGAGGGAGCCAGTTCATGGTAACGCGGATCGCTCTTTGGTAAATACTCAGCCTGCCGAGCCGTGATATGAGCCAGTCGATACCCCCCCCCCTCAGGAAACGTAGCAAAGAGCAATTCCACAGAACGATTATTTCGGGTGGCACTGACCCCTTCGATTTGGACACCCGAGGTATCATAGGCCCCCTGCACATACAATCGGCGTGTGCCCTCAAAGTCATCTCGGTCGGCAATCAGTTCCGAGGCAATGCGTGGAATGATGAGTTCTTGATTGAGAATCCCCAAGGCAATCGCAATTACCGAACCCAGTAGCACAGGGCGTAAAACCCGTTGCGTCGATACCCCTGCAGAGAGCATAGGAAGCAATTCGTTACTCCGTTGCATCCATGCGATGGTGAACATGGCAGCCAACAGCGCGATCGCTTCACAGAGACGATCATAATACTGAAACAAGCGGTAGCCGTAATAGCTCCCAATGTGGGAGATAATATCGACAATCGGCCGACGGATGGAAGGGTTCTCCTTGTTCTCGAAAAAGGCATCCACATTGGTAAACAAATCGAGGACGATATACAAAGAAAGCAGACTGGAAAAAACGATCAGATAAGCTCGAATGAAAGAGATAAATAACATTCGGTCGAGAATGGTCATGTTCGTCCGTAAACTCCGAGATCAATTTTTAGGGGTCGTTTTTTTGCGAAGCCCCGGTTTATAGTGGGCAAAGAAAGTGTACAGATAATCATCGGCTATGGTACATTTCCGGTCGCCGTAACCATTCGCTTTCAATTCTTGGATCGCTTCACCTAGGGTCCAATTTTCTTTTTCCATACGGTACACAGCCACAAGGCGCCCCGTGCGATGTAGCCCCGCTAAGCAATGAATCAGTATGGGGTAATTTTCTTCTCGATCGATGATTTCGAGAAAATCATCGATCACTTTGGGCCGTACCTCCGCAGTGGCCTGTTCGCGCGGAATCAAACCGAGATCGCCCTCCCAAGAAAGCAAAATGTAGTTGGCACCTTCTTGCTGACAGACAAGACTTTCTGGCGTTTTGGGACCACCGAAAAAATTTCTCGCCAAAGCAGGATCGGGGTTTTCATCCTGTAGGTTGATGACCGTTTTGATCCCGTGTTGGCGAATAAATTCTCGCAGCCGTTGTTCGGTCATTTGCCCACTGCGGTAAAATCGGCCAGCAGTGACTTCTCGAACTCGTTTATGTTCATCGTAATGCATTCGCCAATACAGAGCGGGAATTCCCACCGCACTAATCAGCAACAACAAACCAAAACCCCATTTCAACACATTGAGCAATCGAGACCCCTCCTAGGGAATACTTTAATCTATTTTACCAAGGGGAAAGAAATCTGAATACCCGAGTTTGCATAACCCGAGTCAAGAGAATGTGATTTTACCAATTAGTGGAATTGGGCACACACACTCGGTTTGCGATTCCAAAATTGGTCACGAGAGCGCTTAGGTCACCCAAGGGTTTAACCGTTTTTAGGATTGTCGTGATTCAATCAAATAAGCGATACCAAACCCTTTCACCCCAGTCCTACCTATGAAGCATTGGAAACCTATGGCCAAACCGACCGATCTGACGTTAGCCATCATTCGGAAATGCTTGCTCGGTTTGTTGGTAATGGAAGGGATCGTCTCGGTGGGTTGCCGATCGATGTCGTCGGAGCTACGACCTGTTACCCAATCGAGAACATTTTATGCCGCAACCGCGATTGACACGGAACCGGATGTTTTAACGATTACCCTGCATGCGCCAACCCATCGGCTGAATTTTTCCAGTCCCAGCGCGTTAACGTGGAGCTTAGTTCCTGTTTCAATCAAGGGATATTTCAATTTCATTTCTCAAGAACAATTCCAGCGAACCTTTGGGATTCACACCGTGGGACATGCGACGATTGAATTGAAATGGAAAGACGATGACCATACCAGTACTCGATATTTACTCACATCTGTTACAGATGCAGAAAGGAATGAAACAGTGCGTCGGCTTTGGTTGGAACAAATTGGTTTTTCCATCACAACCTTAGGTACACGCGGAAAACTCGAATCCCCTGAGAAGGTAGCCCGTGATATTGATGAATCAGCCGAGTTGGGAATACAAGCAGCGCGGATGCGATTTCTTTTGCCCGCCGGTGCTGCGAAAAAAATGCAGGCCTTTTTTGAAGAGTTTCATCGTCAGCGTGTTTACGAACGATTTGTCCTCACCGGTGACCCCATCATGGGAACGGGTGCGGGCTGCACCGCGTTGGCGGTTTCCTTCTTGAGAGCGGCCCATTTGCTCGACCCGTCGTGGGCATATGAATGGCAGCGCGTTTTAGATGTTCCCTGTGAACTCATGGGCGACCCGACAACCGATACCCGTGTTCCTTTACGCCGTGTGCTTTTTGCGCCGGTCTCGTGGCGATGGGCGAATCCCAGTGAACCCCATCATTCTATCGTCTTTTACGATACCCAGAAAATGTACGATTGGATCATCAAATATCGATCCACCCCACGGGATCAACTCCCTCCCAACTTCTCCCATTCGACCCCTGTGGAATGCCTGCTTGAGCAACATTTGAACCTACCGATAATCACGATCGATTTACGAAATACGATTCCACAAGGATCATCTTCCCATCCTCAAGGTTCATCATCGAATCCATAAGGATATTCTTCCCATGCATAAGGATTATGATCGCAACCCTCACCGAGGCCGGTCCTCATTTTTTCTCAGGGTTATATTCAAAGGCCTGTTCATCTAAAGGAATAATCCAGACATTGCGAAACTTGACCGGATTACCATGATCTTGCAGGAACACCGGCCCGACCGAGTTTTCTTTCATGGAATCGCGAATCTTATCGAGATAGGGGGTATTTCCGTAACGGAACGGGTGAAAGGTCGATTTCGGTTCGCCAAACTCAGTATTCTCATGAACCTTTTTGCCGTTGTACCAAACAGTCACTTTGCCTGTTTCAACGATCTTCCCGCTATCGTCGCGTCGGGGGGCACGATAGCGAATATCGAACACTTGCCACTCGCCGGGCTTGCGACAAACATTTTCACTCGGCGGAGCAAAGCCATATAATGCCCCCGCATCTTCTTGAGTGATTTTCTCTTTTCCATACGAATTGAATATCTGAATTTCGTAATTGCCATGAATGTAGACGCCACTGTTACCCGGTCCTTTTTCAGGGAGCATAAATTCGACGTGGATATCAGCATCGCGGAAATGCCATTTCGAGATGATGTGATTTTGATTTTTCTTATTCGGTGTCGAAGTAATCACCCCTGCTTCCACAGGCCAATCGATCTTCTCGCCGGCCATGCTCAAAAAGGAATGATTGCCCTTTTCATCTAGAAGAATAATGGCCCCTTTCGGGGGGGGGGCAGGAAGTTTCGCCTGATCGGGCATAAATTTCGTCTCGGCACTGATGACCACGAGCGAGAAGAGAAGAGAGGTTATCATCACGGTTCCCCTGTGCAAGCCAGATTGAGTTGGGATCGATTATTTCGATCGTTTATCCCAAAGAATTTCGACATCGTTTTTCTGTTTCGGGCCGGGCGTGCTTCGCCCTTGTGTGATATATTGTTCCATCAGGGCAGCAAGTTCCTTCACCTTGGCCGGTTCGGCCCCGTAAAGATTCTTCTTCTGGGTTGGATCACTAGCCAAATGGTACAATTCACCAGCTTCTTGGTGAGGTGTATAGCCTCGATCTTTTTTGAACCACTCGGGTTCACCGTTTTTGCCGTTATCATCCCCACTGGGAGCCAAGAGCAAGACCCAATCCCCTTTGCGAAGAGCAAATTTACCAGAAGCACTATGGTACACGGTCGCTTCTCGCAAGGGAGCAGCTCGTTTCTCATCGAGCAAAGCCGGTAAGATATTCACGCTATCGACCGCAGCTTGTTCAGGAAGTTTCACCTTCAAGAGGTTGGCCAAGGTCGCCATCAGATCGACTAGGCAAATAGTCTCATCGCAAGTGGAGCCAGCGGGAATTTTGCTAGGCCAGCGAGCTATAAACGGAACCCGATGCCCCCCTTCCCAAAGATCGCGTTTTGCCCCACGGAGCGCCCCCATACTCGAATGATTGTACAACTTCATTCGATCGTAAACTCCGGGATTCACTTCGCCTGTTACTTCGGGGCCATTATCGCTGGTGAAAATAACAAGGGTATTGTCGGCAACACCGGCTTTCTTCAACGCATCGAGAACGCGCCCAACATAATGATCGGTTTGCATGACGAAATCGCCATAATCGCCGACCTTACTTTTCCCTTTGAATTCCGCCGAGGGCACCACCGGATAATGCGGCGAAGTCAACGGCAGATATAAAAAAAACGGTTTTTTGTCGGAAGCGATTTTCTCGATATAGTCAACGGTTCGTTTTTCCAAAGCAGGAAGAACATCAACCAATTTCCAGTCGGGCACCATTACCCCGTCTCGATTGAACGATCCCTTAGCAAGCGGAGCTTTGAGCGAAGGGATTCCCACGGTTCGATTTTGATCGATGAAACAATAAGGGGGATAGTTCGGCAAATCGACTCCGTAATAATAATCGAAGCCACGAGTCGTTGGTCCGTCTGCAATCACCTGTGAAAAATCACGTTGCCCGTCGGCATTCGGTTTAGGCCAATTCCAGCCGAGATGCCATTTCCCGATACAAGCCGTGGTGTACCCCTGTTGCTTCAGTAGGGCTGGAACGGTGAGTTCTTTCTCTTTGATCAAAGGGGGACTATACGGACCAAGGACCCCCTTTTGCAACGAGGTCCGCCACGCATAGCGCCCCGTGAGCAAAGCATAACGAGTGGGGGTACACACTGCCGAGGGGGAATGGGCATCGGTGAATCGCCGACCTTCTTTTGCAAGTCGATCGAGATTCGGAGTGGGAATTTTCGATTCCGAGTTGTAACAGCCTAAATCTCCGTAGCCGAGATCATCGGCCAGAATATAGACGATGTTCGGTTTCGCAACTTCGGCGGCCTGCAAAGGGAACCCGAAGCAACAACAACTGAAACTGAACCAAAGTAGCGAGCAGATTTTCCGCATGGCGAACTATTCCTTGGCTTTGGCCTGACGAGTCACAATCGGAACGTAACCAATTTCTAAACCCTTGGGTGGGGTCACTAACAAAGCGGGATCCAGCTCGGCAAGTTTTCCGACCGTCGGGGGAGGAAGATATTCTTTCTCTTTTGTCCAATTTTTGTGAAGTAATTCCACCCGTTTTTGCAATGCTTCACGTTCATCACGGCTCAAATCGGCATTTTGTAAGGCCGGCTGATCGGCAAATCGGTACCAATAATAGGTCACGATACTCCCATCCCCCAGCTTTGTTTCAAAGGGGCCTGCAGCAGGGCCGGGCTTTTTCCAGCTACTCTGAGCTTCTTCCGGAGTCACATAAGGATCGGGTTTTGCTAACCGTTTTTGTGGGAAGGTGACCTTGGCTAGCCCTGTTTCGGCAGGTACCTCTTTCGCATCAACAACGACCCATTGATCTTTCCCATTTTTCCCTTTCGTCAGTCGATAATACTCCGGCAGGGTGATTGTATTCTTTTCGACGGTGACCCGTTCTTTATTCCATTTGTAACCGTAGGTATTTTCATCCAAGGCGGTCGGTGTGGCAAATGAATTCCATGCAATGGGGGCTTTTTGGTCTCGTGGGGTATTGGGAAGATAAATCGTCCAAGTGGCGCCTCCTTTACTTTCAAAAGTTTGAACGATCGAGTTTTTGGGATCGATTTTACCAGAAACTTCTTTCCCCCCTTGGAACCAAGCCTGAACATCGTCCCAGAGTGCGGCCTTCGTATAGGCAGTGATGCGATGAATCAGCGGAGCGTCTTGCTCGCCTTGAATGGGGAACAAGGTCGGGGCCACACGAGCAAAAGTGTTCCCCATCGAATCCTGACTGATGTAGGCGGGGATGTGTTGGGTCTCCATCTGCACGGCCTTATTCGGTTCCGCCGGACGAGTATCCAAAAACATACCGGCCAAATCGTTTCGTTCGAGAGTGGGCTTCGACCAAAAATAAGGCAAGAAAAAGGTGACCGGCCCCTTAAAATTTCCCGAATTGAGGAATAACGTCCAACAGTGATTGCCTGTAGGAATATCTTTCCCCGCCGTTGTTTTCTTAGCTTCCGTCGAAGACAGAGGAAGATGACCGGGGCCGAATAGTTGCCCATTAGTTCCTTGTTTAAGATTCAAGCCATCGGGAGGCCATAAAACAGAAGGGCTTAGTTGAGCGATGGCATAATGTCCCTTGGGATTCTTCCAATCTCGTCCTTTGCCCGCGCCGGGGCCGTTCGCCCATTCCACAAAATTGAGCGCCACCCCTCCCATGATGAACTTGGGGGTTTCGGTGGCAAAGCGGGTATCCCGCCACCAGCCAAGCCCTCCTTCAATATCCGAGTAGGCTTTTTCCGGTTTTTTTCCCTCGTATTGCGAAAACATCCAAGTGCCGAACAATCCACTTTGAAACTGGTTACTTGGATAATTTTTTAACAGAGGCCAAGCTGCCACATACATCGAGAAACCACCGTTGTATTTCGGATCGACCCGTGCATGCGGAACGAGAAGGTAACCGGCCATTTCACCGAATTGGGGAGTGTTCTCTTTCGGTGATTGAGGAGGATTCTCTTTCGGTGATTGAGGAATGTTCCCTTGCTGTGAAAGAAGAACTTCGGCAAAGGCTTTGCCAATAGGGGCCAGAATTTTAGCGGCACCAAGGTAGTGATAACCACCATTGGAAACACCGGCTCGCAATTTCTGTAACTCTTCCGGCTTGAATTCCGCTTCGATCGCTTTTTTTCGGGCCGCCTCTTTTTCGGCAGGGGTTGGGGAAATCTCTTTCTTGAAATCCCGATTCAGTTTATCATTCAAACGATCCATTCGTTGTTTCAGCCCGTCTAATTCATCATCCCAAAAAGGGGATGTTTCGACCGCAAAGACGTTCCCTTTGAATTCGGGCAAGGTGCTGGGTTTTCGCTGGGCTTGTCGGAAGTACAACTGCGGGGCTTTTTTCCCTTCAGTCTCCCCGCCGATTCCCATCACCCCGATGACAAACGGCATTTTCGGAGCGGATAAATCTTTGCGAACATCGCGAATGAGATGACCCAACAAATCGCTGTATTCATCGAAGCCCCCTTCCTTCATTCGATTGGGGTAAGCCGAGCCATCGACCAGATCGTTAAACCCTTGGAACCACACAAAACCAGCCAGTTCGTAGCCTTGTTTCGGATCGTACTCAGGAACGACACGTTTGATGTCTTTTAGCACCTTTTGAATATGTTCAATCATGTGACGATAGAACACCCCGACGACTTCGCGATTTTGGCGCTCCGCTTCTTTTTCGGGGTCTAACCCCATTTCTTTCCAGCGTTTGGTAAGGGGTTCACCGAAAACCCTTTTCCCAGCACTGGGGGGCCGAAAATCGGTCATGAGGCTTCTTCCCCCCCATGCGGTTTTGATAATCAGAATCGGTTCCTTAAGACGGTCCTCCATGGTCAGGCCGAACAAAAATTCGGGACCAATTTTGTCGTTCGGGGCACCGAAACCGACGGTCAATTTGCCCGTTTTTTCTCGAAGATCGTCATAGGCATTCCCCAAGCAACCGATCGACGAAATCCAAACCTTCTCGCAAGCTCTGGGCTTGCCGTCGGCGGTGCGCATCACTTTCAGAAGCGGGGCCGTTTTGGGATCGTCTGCTAAGGAATCGAACGTGGCAATCTGGGCATGTCCTTGCATATTCGATTGCCCTGCCAAGATGAATACCTTCAAGGGTTTTTCGTTTCCTAATAGGGGACTCCCCCCTATCTGCAAGCCCCCTATCAGCAGGACCCCTATTAGGATCGCATAACGGTCAAGACAGATTTTCATCTTTGGTTCCTCGAATGCAGATTATCTGGCAAGGCTGAGAATTCTCTTTCTCGATCCAATCTTTGGGATCAAACGAAACGAAGTCCCCCTTGGATGGGCACCCCCTTGTGGCGATGCTGGGGATGCTGCGCAATCGTTGTTGGTTGAAATCTCGTTTTGATTTCTGGCGGGGATAATATAGATAGGCCGATTCCTGATTTTAAGAAAATCAATCCCGAATTTCAGAAAGAAAGGGAACAGCACAGGGAAGCAATTTTTAGTCGAGGGAATCGTCTGAAATGCTCTATCGCGATTCGAGCCATTCGTTCAAGGCAGCGATGGCAGCGTTCTGTTGGCCTTTGGTTTGCGCTGTCGTTTCGACTCGGAATTTCACCGTTTGCGAACCATCGGAATAAATCCCTTCGATGTGATCGGCACTCCGTCGAAACAGGTTTCGCGCCGGTAGGTCCGGATTACAATAGTTGGTCACACAGCGCGTGACACAAGGAACCTCTTGAGTGACCGCATTCAAATATCGCAGCAGTTCCGCTTCCAGTTTCTTAATCACTCCGTGATCGTGTAAAACCGGTTCGAGCTTTTTCTGAGCGGGGGGGGGGAGAACTTGATCCTTTTGCGAACGGAACCGTTCGCGGAAAGTCTCGTGAAAAATCTGACCCGTTGCCGAGAGGCAAATATACTCAATGCCGTTTTCTACTTCCTGATCGACGAGTGTTTCTAATTTCTCGCTCCAATTCTCGGCGAAATCGGCCTTTTTGACAAAGTCTTTATCGAGTTGTTGAAGCAAACCACTATGCTCCATCCAGAATTCAAAATCGAGCGCGACGGGCATGGGCGGGAAGGCGATGATTTCGCTAAAGCGTTCATGCATGTAATAAACCGGAACCCCTAACGATTGCCCGAGCAGAACTCCCACTGCGATTTGGGCTTTGTACCCACCAGTGGCATTGATCGCACAGGCCGAGGCGGAATGCTCCCGAATTTTGCCACAAAGAACCTTGGCCAAGTTACGCAGACCTTTGGTGCGGAATCGTTTGGGGTCTTGGTCCTGCAGATCGGTCACGGGAAGCCCTCGAACGGGGCTATGCCCCTTGAGGGTGAACAATCTCGTTAAAGCCTGCACGATATTCCGACCATCATCGGTATCCGAATGGAGAAAATAAATGCCGCAATCCTTGGGGGCGTAGTTATGTTGAATCAGGCTGTGGATCGAGTTCACTTCGGCACCACAAAGACGTTCGGAACTCGGGATTTCTGCGAGTGCTTCACCAACGGCTTGCCAATCTTTCTGGTCGTAGGCATCGGCCAGTTTTTGAACAGCCGGTAAAATCGTCGGCTTAAATGCTCTTTTCTCTTCTGGTTTATTCGCATCGTCTGCGAGCGATTTTCGCAGCCCGATTAGATTTGGGTAAATCAAGCTCGTGCCAACGGTACAGAGCAAAATCGGACGACTCATAAAAGATTCCTTATCTGAAATTAAGTAGGCTAACGGAACATAATCTGTCCCTTCACAACATGCACACTGCGGATGATCCGCTTCACCTCTTGGGCGATTTCTAAAGTCACATTAACTAGGCCAACGGAACATAATCTGTCTATTCTGATAGTTCACGGTGTTGATAATCAACTCCACCTCTTGACCGATTTCGAGAGTCACCCCAGCGGGCAATTGCAAGATATTTCCTTGAAGCCCCTCGATCTCAGCGAAGGGGCGCCCCTTGCCTTTGGGATCGGCAATCACCTTGGCCTTGACACGTTGACCGTTGGCCAACGTCCCTTGGTTGGAAGGTTTTGCTGCGGACGTCTGAGGGGGGGGGCTACTCGCTGATTTTCCAGCAACGTTTTGTTGGAACCGAAGGGGTAGATCTTTTTGAATGTGGTTCCGAAGTTCTTTCAGGAAATCGCTCGAATCTTTCAGGGTGGGTAATTCTGCTGCGGGGAAAGCCACCTTTCGCATCACCAAATTGCCGTTCGCGTCCTTGGCAAAGTGATACAACGCCGGTGAGCTATGTCGATCGGTGACGTGCCGACCGGCTTTGAATTTTCCTGTGATTGGTGGTCTCACATTTCGGGGTAAGCCGAGGGCTTTTTTGGTCAGATCGTGTTTATATTTTTGAGCAAAGGCTTGGGCCGATGCCGCCAGTTGATCCAATGCCAACCAATAGTTTTTCCCACCCACAGGGATGCTCAGTTCGGGAAGCATAATCTCCAAGCAGGGCGATTGTGCCAATGCGGGCGAGAAATTAGCACGCTTGATGCCCATGGCCTCGCGGAAGTTATCGGCATGGTCTTTGATCTTGGCCAAATTGAAATCGGGCAGATCGGCGAAGCTGCCAAACCCTTTGCGAGATTTCGACCCTACCCCTCCATACCGACACAACAGCTGCAATGCCGACTTGGCTTGTTCGAGAAGCAAATCGGCTTGGGGACCCCGTGCGGAGATAATCACTTCCCATTTACAACCGGCATCGAGGTAGTGGCGTCGGACTATCATGCCGCCTTTCTTCTCATCCATGCCGTAGGAGTGATAGGTTAAGCCTTGTGTAGTTTTATTGTTCGGAGGTTTTGGAAGCCCTTCTCGGCGAATAATCGTGTTCCGATCGAAGGAATAAGCAACGATCTTTCCGATGGGGCGCACAATCACACGGACGGGGCCTCCGCGATTGGTATCCCCCCAAACGCTGGCTTCGAGTTGTTGAAGTTGCTCGATGGTCACAAAACCGGCGTGCATGGTTCGCCACCACCATCGCAATTGTCCGCGAAGGGTAGCGGGTCGCAATTCGCAGCTGCTCGGATCGGTCTGGTCGGCGCCCGCCAAGAAAGCGGGGGTGACCAGTTCGAGAGTGGTCGAGTAGGTTGGTCGTGCTTTGGAAACGATCGGTGTGAATTTATCATCGATGAGGAAATCACCATATCCCGAGGCGGTCTTGGCGCCGCTGCCCAATTGCGAAAGGCCCCCTTTGAGGAACACCATCGCTAATTCCAACAAGCGGGGATCGGTATCGTCCCGACGCGGTGCCACAGCAAAGCGGAATTTGGTTCCGGGCTTCACACTCAAGAAATTCACAGGAATCGGCGCTTCCCAATCGCCGGGGGGTTCTCCCTTGGAATAATAATTCGAGTGATGGTTGTTGAGAATATCGACCACGAGTTCGGGCCAAGCCTCGGGCCAAGCATCATGGAAGATGATTTGACCGACGTGAGCCGAGTCATTCGGGCCGTGTTCTTCGGCTTGAGCGGGCTTCCAAGGTTTGACCCCCCCCCCGAGTTGATCGGAACCCGGTGCCCAACCGAAGACCTGCTCGATCTGTTGCCAGGCTTTCTTTGGATCGCTTTGGGCGGGTAGCCAAACAATCTCCGCGAAGGATCGGGCCAATCCTTTCAACCCCGTTCCAGGGAGGTAGGTAAACCCATAGATGCGATGCAAGCAAATCCCCGCATTTTCAAGGGCCGAAGCACGGGCTAAATGCAACGTCATGGGACCACTGGTCGTGGCGGTGAAGCTGTGTTTGCCGAGCGTTCGGCACCAGCGGGCAAACAGATCGGGATAGTTAATCCCTTCGGGGGGCTTCTTGGATAATTTGACGATCTGTTCGACCATGGGGCGTTGGACCCGTTCGGAAAGCCCGTCGGTTTTGCCCATTACATCCCAAGAGGTGGCGTATTTGTCCAAGGTCAAACCGGGATGCTTTTCTTTATCGGGCAAGTTATTGAAAACCTGTGTGGTCGATCTTGGTAAAGGAACCACCATTGTTTCATTCGGAGTCATGATTGTGCTACCCTAAAAAATTTAAGAACCTTTCTTTTTCGAGATTTTCTCTCTGGCTTCACAAAAACGGTTCACCCATTGCAAGTAGGCCATCGCTTCGGAGGTATATTCACGGAGTTTGTCGGCATCGCCTGTGATAATCGCATTGAGCAAGTCGCGATCTTTTTCGGGGAGATCACGCAGGACCCAATCGCCGAGCGCTTTGACCAAGGCAGGCGTTTTGTTCTTCGCACGGATGAACGCCAACGCTTGGCCTAAGCCCGAAGCCATAATCCGCACGGGTAGTTTTTGGGAGGCTCCGTAGAATTCGTCGAATTCGGTACCATCCTTCAGATTGCGCACCACATCGTAGGCATGTTTGGCCCGTTTTTGATCGGGAGTGGCTTGATCTTTCTTGGGTTCGGACATGTTAGTTGCCTCCTTTCAGGAAGACCGAGCAAAACCCTTTACCAGTAGTTTCGTCGCCCCCAATTTGCAAGGTCTGAACTTTGGTCACAATATCACAAAGGTTTTTATGTAAATTGCTGGCATCTTCCTTTTGTTTCGATCGCGATTCATTCACCAACAGCACCGAATAAAACAGCGATTCTGTGGGCAAAAATTCTTGATAGAACAAGGCCCCCTCCTTCACCGTTTTGCTTTCGTAATCGAGGGCAATCCGAGCATTCACTTCGGTCGAGTATTTCACGAAATGAGTAAAATCGTCGTCGCTCACAATCACAAAGGAGGTTGTAAATCGTTCGCGGGTGGCCTTGTAGTGATCCCCTTGTGGGAGCAGATTCGCTGCAATCCATTGTGCCCATGGGGTCGGGTCGCCTGCTACTTTCGTAAAGCGAAATTCTTCGAGCAACAGCTCCTTCCCTTGAATCAGGCAGGGCGATTTATCTGCCACGATTGCTTTGAACTGTTCGAGCTGACTGGGTACCTCGGGAAGCGAGTGCGAGCCTGCCAATTGAGCATCGCGATGAATTCGGAACAAGACCGCCGGACAGCTAATCCAAGCAAAGACCCCTTTCATCGAACGCACCGGATAAGCGATCACTCGTCCATCGGAAACACTCAAGGCACCGGCGTGAGCCTCGTTATCGGCCGATTCAGGGCCAAACAGTTGTTTAATCTGTTCCGATTTATTGGCTTCAGCACGCGTGCCGGTCCCTTTGTAATGTTCGCGGGCGGCATCGCGCAAAATTCCCTTCAAGGCCGAACCTGCAATCAAAGGCCAACTGGTGTGGCGCTCCCGTTGAACGGGAAGGTCAACCGTTCCCAAGGCCGTGCCCGCTCCCGGATGCAAAGGGGTCAGGGCGTGAATGCCTAATAAGCCGCCGACCCATCTCTTATCTGACATGATTTATTCCTCCCATTTACCTAACAAACTAAAACCCCAGCCGCATTGGGC
>JAOAAA010000084.1 GCA_026419115.1 Gemmataceae bacterium | reverse complement strand
AGGTGGGATTGGTCAAGGGGGCTTTGGTCAAGGGGGGCAAAACCAATTGCTTCGAGGAGCCAACGCCGGTGCCATCTTCACCACGAGCACGACCCGTACCACCGGTGTGCGCTTGGTTGGGACCGACCCCAAGGGAACTCCGGTTTCTTCGGGTTTTCTCGAAGATGTCCACATCACACCGGATATTCGCTCGAATACCTTGTTGATTTCGGCCCCTGAAAAAACCTTAAAGTTGATCGAAACTTTGGTTCGGGAGTTGGATGTTCCCAGCGCCGCCCGAGCGGGGATCAACATCTTCACGCTGAAAAAGGCCGATGCCACTTTGACGGCAAACTTGTTGCAGCAATTATTCTTGGGAGGTGCTCGAACGGGAGCCGGCGTGCAGCCGAACATTCCAGGGCAAACTTTACCCGGTAACCTTCAAGGGGGGGGGGCCAACGTTGCTGCGACCCGTCCTTTGTTGAGTCTGTCGGGTGATGTTTCTCCGGGCGCTGTTTTGGTCAATATCCAAATCGTTCCGGATGAGCGAACCAACACCATTCTCGTGGCCGGTTCCCCGAACGATCTGGAAACCATTGGCGCCATCCTAGCTCGTTTGGACGATACACCGATGGTCCCGCGTTCCACTCAGGTGGTGAAACTGAAGTTTGCCTCGGCAGTCGATGTGAGTAGCACGATTCAACCGTTCTTCCAAGGATTGATCACCGTGCTTACGAACGCTCAGATTGCAGGGGGGTTACAACAGCTCCAAAATTCCGTGGTGCTGGCGCCGGACCCGATCACCAATCGTTTGTTGATTAACGCTGCCCCCGAAGTGATGGGACAAATTCTCAACATCATTGAACAACTCGATACCGAACCCAATCAGGTTTCGGTCGAGGTGCTGATTGCAGAAGTGGTGTTGAACAACGGCGAAGAATTCGGGGTGGAAATTGGCTTGCAAACCCCCATTCTGTTCGATCGAGCGGTAGCAGGGGCCGGCGGGGCGGCCGCGAATAGCACCACTCCGCTCAACTTTAACACCACGGCGACACCGGCTTTTGCTCCTGTGTCCGAAAAAACCGTCGGCTTCCAAGGCTTGACGAACTACGGTGTCGGTCGAGTGGGGAGTTCCGGTGTGGGGGGCTTTATCTTCTCCGCCAGTAGTGATACCCTGAACGTCTTGGTTCGTGCCTTGAAATCTCAAGGGCGGATCGATACGCTATCGGCCCCGCGAATTTCGACCCTTGATAATCAGGTTGGTCAAATCTTCGTGGGACAAAACTTCCCCTTTGTCGCAGGGGCACAGATCAACCAGTTTGGTAACGTCATTCCGATTATTGACCGAGCACCTTTGGGGATTTTACTACGGGTGACCCCACGAATTAGCCCCGAAGGGCGGGTTCTGATGCGGATAGAACCCCAAATTTCCAGCCTCGAAACCGCCTCGATTAACCTCGGGGGGGGGATATTTGCTCAGGCCTTTAATGAACAATCGATCTCGACGACGGTGGTGGCCGGCGATGGGGAAACGATTGTCATTGGCGGGTTAATGACCAAGTCGAATTCACGGGTCGAAACCAAAATTCCTTGGCTGGGCGATTTGCCCTACATTGGTGCGGCCTTCCGCTATCGAACCCAAACCCAATCGAAACGGGAATTGCTTCTGATTATGACACCTCGGGTTCTTCGTGGACCGGCCGATCAAGAAAAACTCTTGATGGAAGAGGCCCGCAAGATGAATTGGGTGCTCAAGGATATTGAGAAGATTTATGGCAACAACGCAGGGAGCCTACCGAAAGCCGATGCGCCTGGGGTGAACGAACGTAATGGTTCTACGCTACCCGCACCGGCGCCGGTTCCCTCGGGTCCGGGCGTGATTGTGCCGACAGAACCCACTCCGTCGATCGTTCCGCCCAGCTCGGGATTGCCCATCCCTACACCGGTGCCGACACCTCCTTCCCCACCGAAAGGCGGAACAGGAGATATGTCGCCGATCGATCGCCGCTCACCCTTGATGCCGACCTCGAACGCGAACCCCAGTCAGGGACCCGCTTTGATTCCGACGGGGGCGACCAGTGCGAATGAACCGAGCAATCCCCCTCGGGTTGGCCCCGTGAAAGATCAACCTAAATCTCGGGGTTGGTCCTTATTCGGCAAGTGATTCTCACTCCTGATTTAGGAAACGGATTTTCACCGCTGATTCAGTAATTGATTCCCTTCGAGGTGGAACAACCACTCGCTCAGAGTCGTTGACAAACAACGACCCTGAGTTTTTCTTTTTGTGGTTGCTTCCGGATCGATCTGAATTGTTCAATTCTGAATGAGTGTAATCTTTCTCAATCCCTTTTTCTATAAACCTTTACAGAACAATTGAAAATTCTCTCTCATCTCGGAAAGAAAGCGATTGATAAGCTGTTGAAGCCTCACTCGTTTCCGATCCCAAAAAATTCTAAAATTATCCTCGGTGAGTCCAAATAAACCGCTGGGCCAATCGAAATACCTAGTGTTATCTCCAGATGGGCTGGTGATATTTTGGATAATCAACCCCCCGAGTTGGGAGGAGTACATCAATGTTGAAGAAGATTTTTGCTGTCGGGGCGGTTGGCCTGATAACCGCCGTCGTGATCGGAACCGTGTTCCCTGAAACAAAAAGCCATTTTCGAGCTTGGGTCGGTGGCGTTCGCAAAGAAATGAACGATAAGATCACCCCCGAAACGGAACTCAAACGACTCCGCGAAGAGATCAAACAACTCGACCCCGAAATCAACAAAGCCAAACGGGAACTCGCCGAAGCTCGGGCCATGGTCGTGGAAATCAAAGATCGGAACGAGTTAGCTCAAAAGAACCTCAGCAAGGCCGAAGCAGCTTTCCGAGATCATCTCAAGGAAGTGAAGTCGGCCACTAAGGAAATTCAATGGGGCCAAGTGGTTCTGACCAAACAACAAGCCATCGATCGTTTGGATATTGAAGAGAAGAATCTGTCGCACTTGAAGAACGATGCCAAAGCTCTTCAGGATAGCCTCAAGATTCACGAAGAAGCCGCTGCCTTGGCAGAACAATACCTCACTTCGTTGATCTCGCAACGAGATGAACTCGAAGCTCTGCACAGCGAATTAACGCTCGAAGTGAAGAAAGTTCGTAACGAACAAGTGTTGAGCAAATATCAACGCGATGGCAGCAAGCTGGCACAAGCTAAGGAGTTGGCAGCCAACATCAAACGAAAATTGGAAGTGCAACGGCAAATGAACCTCATCAATCAAACGTCCGAGGCCAATGCACCGAAGAAACGAACCTTGGAAGAAATCGAAGCCGCCGCGGAAGGCAAGTCGGTCCCCTCGAACACGGTTGAAGTGAAAGCGATCAAGTAATTCTCACGAAATCGCTCTCGGGTTTCTCACGATTCATTGACTGAGCCAATCACTCTTACTCGAACCGTTCCGATCCACTGCGAAAATTCACTCGAACAAAGGCCCCGATCCGCCCTCATCGGGGCCAACTTTATTTCGTCTCATCGAATTCATAAGATAAACCGCAACTTAAGAAAGGATTGTTGAACCTTATGGATCATTTTCAATACAAGAACCGTCAGTTATATTGCGAAGAAGTCCCCGTTGCTGAGTTGGCCGCAAAGTTTGGGACCCCGTTGTTTGTGTATTCGCAAGCCACCCTGTTGCATCACTTGAAGGAAATCCAAACCGCCTTCGCTGAAGCCAATCCCATCATCTGCTATTCGGTCAAAACCAATGGCAATATCCACCTAGGCCGATTGATGGCCGAGCATGGGGCCGGTTTCGACGTCACTTCGGGCGGGGAACTCTATCGGGCCTTAAAGGCAGGGGGGGATCCCAAGAAATTCGTTTTCGCTGGTGTCGGGAAAACCGATGACGAGATTCGTTACGCTCTGGAACAGGGCATCATGTTATTCAACGTTGAGAGCGAAGCGGAATTGCACAATCTGGCAGATATTGCTCATTCGATGGGGAAGGTGGCCCCCGCTGCGTTGCGTGTCAATCCCGATTTACCTCCCAAAACCCATGTGAAAACCGATACCTCTGTCAAGGGGGTGAAATTCGGCCTCGATATTGAAACGATATTGGAAGTGGCCCAAGGGGTTATTAATCGGCCAGGCATTTCGATCGTGGGGTTGCACATGCACCTTGGTTCGCCGATCCTTTCGGCGGACCCTTATCGAATGGGTGCCGAGAAAGGCGTTAAACTGATCGAGGCCCTTCGCAAGCAGGGACACCCCATCAAATACCTGAACATGGGGGGGGGCTTCGGAATCAATTATCGGAAAAAAGAAGCGCTGCCCGCGAAGGCCTTTGCCGAGGCGATTTTGCCTGCAATCCGAGCGACGGGGTGCCAACTGGTCCTCGAACCAGGTCGATTCATCGTGGGGAATGCCGGCATTTTGTTGGGACGAGTTCTGTACCTGAAAGAGTCCGGCGGGAAACATTACATCATTCAGGATGCTGCCATGAACGACCTGATCCGGCCGACCCTGTATGATTCCTTCCACCGTATCTGGCCCGTCAATCCTCCGGAAGGGGTTCCTGCTCCTCCGGAAGATTTTGAGGCAGAAATTCCCAATACCTTCAAACAAAATGTCGTTGGCCCCGTTTGTGAATCTGGAGACTTCTTGGCCAAAGATCGCGCCTTGCCGATGGTAAAACGGGGCGATTTGTTGGCTGTTTTTAGCGCGGGAGCCTATGGAATGGCCATGAGTAGTAATTACAATGCCCGTGTTCGTGCCGCGGAAGTCCTCGTTACAGGCGATACATTTCGTCTGATCCGTCGTCGGGAGACTTACGAAGACCTAGTTGCGGCAGAAGTCGCTTGCACATCCTGACGCAGGGATGAAAATGGTTGTGTCGAGAGAAAATACCGTGACTCCCCAATTTCAAGAATTGGGTCTGGGGGAATTCTGTCATGCAACATCGTCTGTTGGTTGCGTTTGCCGGTCTGTTAGTCCTTGTGCCGACCTTCGTACTGGCCGATGGTGATATCTACCCACCACCCAAAACACCCGAAGAATTTTGGCGAGCCACTCGTTATGAAATGCGAGTCGGGAATTTCAACCGCGCCAAAGAACATTTGGAAAAACTTTACGAACTGACCAAAAACGACGAAGCCGCTTTATACAAGTTGGTCACCGAAAAGGCCGACGAAAAAGATGTTCCGGGGCTAGTCAATTTTCTTCGCTTGCGTTTGGTCCCCAAATGGAGCGATAACCCCGATCCCGATAAGGCTCGGGCTGCCGATGTCAAATTCAAGAAACAAACCTTGGAACCATTGATCGAAGCCATTTCGACTTCTTACTCGAAGGTTCTTAAAGACCCCATTCGGATTGCCAAATTCGCTCGGAACCTTGCGGAATCTCCTGAAGAACGAGATTTTGCCCTAAACGAACTCCGCAAATCGGGCGATGCTGTGGTTCCGGTCTTTCTCGATCTGCTTCGTTCTGAACCGGCGGAACCCGAGCGAGTTCGTGTGGCGATCCTCGAAACCATTCCGAAACTCGACTCGGTTATCGTGGCCCCCTTGCTTACAGGGATTGGCCCAGAAGCTCCGAACGATGACCCCACTCAACTTTCTAATAACGAAGCTCTGCTTAAAGCCCAAGTTCTCACGGCCTTGGCCCAACGCACTGATTTTGATCGGCTTCCTCGCGATGCTCGAACCGATCCCATACCGTTGCTTTACTATTATTCGGGACGCCCCCAAACCTTTGAGGAATTAACCAACACCGCCAAGACCTTGTTGCTCAAGCTCGGCAAGGACCCCGAACGAGAAACCAATGCGGAATTCAAAACTCCGCAAGGCAAACTCGCGCAGATTGCTCAATCGTTCGTGGAAGGTAAGGGAGCTTTTCCCGAACTGGGTGCCAGTCTCGTGGTTTATCAATGGAATGCCAAAGACAAGAACATCACCAAACAGGAAATGTCGGTAACCAATGCCAATCGCTTTTATGCCTACCGTTATGCTCGCTTAGCACTCTCGCTGCAACCCGATTATCGGAAACCTCAGCGTATTATTCTTGGACTCTCGGCCACAGAATCGGGTCGGCAAAACCAGTTACGCAATGTGCTACTCTCTGCCGATTATTCGCTTTTGAGTGAATTGGCAGAAGATGCCATCCAATTGAAGAATACCCCATTGATGTTGGCCTTGGTGAATGCCTTGGCAGAACGGGGAGAAACCAAAGCCGCCCTTCCAGGGGTCAAACCCAAGCCCGATCCTAAGGTGGTAACATCTCCCCAAGCAGCACCGGCTCTACTGGTGAAAGCGCTGGATTATCCCGATCAACGGGTTCAATTTGCTGCCGCTATTGCTTTGGCGAATATCCCCGGCGAGCCTCTTCACGGGCGAACCGAACAAGTGGTCAAAATTTTGGCTTCGGTACTTGCAGCGGACCCCCTACCCGATGCGAAACCCAAAGCGATTATTGGTGACAAAGATGCTATCCGCGTCGATCAAATTGCGAATCTGCTTCGTCGCATTAGCCCCGAAGATTTGGCTCGCAAATCTCCCAAGATCGTTGATGATAAAGAAGTGACCGACGAGTTTGAAATCGAGTATCTCGATCCTCGGGCTAAACTTCTGCCTCCGAATGGCTTTGAAGTCGAAGTCTATTCCACGGGCCGCGATTTATTCCGGCGGCTGCGGGATAAGGCCGACATCTCTTTGTTAGTGATTGATCGACATATTTTGGACCCCCAACTCCGCGACATGTTAGCCCAACTGAATGCCGATCGTTATGCGAAGGGGATTCCGACCTTGGTGATTGCTTCGGGGGATGGTCCCCCTGTATTGCATCCGTTCATGACCTTCGCCCGATATGCCACCACCAAAGGTTTCGTCGATCCCGATTTGGCTAATATCCTGAATGCACCGAACAAATTCGATGCGGCCGATCGCCAAGCCAAATGGGTCCCAAAACAGGTCGAAAAATTAGCCCTTGGCTTACAGAAACATGGTTTCCCTACCGATGAATCGATCTTAACGGTGTTAGAATATCTTGCGATCCTGAGCATCCCCGAATACAAAGTCACCGAGATTCTCGTCGATGGTAAACCGGTTCGATCCACAGTTCCAGTCCGCGTGACCGAACTAAACTCCCGTTTGAAATTCCTTGAAGGGAAAATTTTCCGAGGATTGAGTACCACAACGGGGAATCGGACTCCAATCATCGATATTCCGTTGTTCAGCGATCCTCCTACCAAGGAAACCCGAGAGAAATTGCAAAAGGTTTTTGGCGAGATTGCCCTAATCGAAGGGGATTTTGTGCTGGATAAAGCGGCAGCCCTGCAAGAAAATTGGGACCAAGTCCAAGCTCGAATTTCCCAGATTGGTCAACTCGACTTTCCTTCCGAACCGGATGTGCTGGCCCAAGTTCGTAAGGTGGCATCGCCCTATCCGCGAATCGGGGTGGCCCCCTTACCTTTCATCCGTTATCAACTGGGGAATAGTCTGATCTCCATTTTGGATGAATCTAAAACACCGCTCACCGCTGAGGAACGCAAAGCTAACGCTTTGACCGCTGCGAAACAACTCCGGCGGATGGCCATCGGGGAACGTCCGGGTTACCCTTGGCAAAGTGCCGATGCTGAGTTGCGAAAATCGTTATTCAACGATGAATTGGCGACGATCGTGATCGATGCCGTCGTTCGACTGGGCAAGAAAGAAGCACAACAAGACCTCGCAGGGGTTCTTTTGGCTGCGAATCGCCCCTTGCCCATACGGCAAGCTGCCCTCGATGCACTCATTCAACATATCCAAGTGTTTGGGTTGATCGTGACGAAACCGCAACTCGAAGCCCTTACTGAATTGATTAAGACCGAGACCGAACCGAAGTTAACCCCGAAATTACTCGTTCTCAAAGGGATCATTTCTCCGAACTCCAATGAAACGGGTAAAAAGATTCTGGATTTAGCGAATCCGAGTCGAAAAGAACCGGAGAAGAAAGACCCCGAAGAGAAAAAAGACCCCGAAGAGAAGAAAGAGCGTTAAAATTCGCTTTTCGGAATGGGTAGGGTTCTTATCCTGCTCCTATCTGTGTAGGCCATTTTCAGCGACATCTCGGATTTCCCTATGCAAACCTTTCAAACGATCGTCGTGGGTCTCGGCGCCATGGGAAGTGCGACGTTGTACCATCTCGCCGCCCGAGGGCACTCGGTTTGTGGACTAGATCAATTTTCTCCTCCACATCGTTTTGGCTCTTCGCACGGAGAAACACGGATTACCCGTTTGGCGATTGGGGAAGGGGCCGAGTATACCCCTTTGGTCATTCGCTCTCATGAGCTTTGGCGACAACTCGAAGCAAAAACGGGTGAAAAAATCCTGCATCAGGTAGGGGGGCTTGTGATAGCTAATCGTCACAAACAAGCCTCGCATGGTGTGCAGGATTTTTTACAACGCACGATCGACACCGCTCAACAATTTCAGATTCCCCACGAGGTTCTTTCGCCTGCAGAACTCAAACGGCGGTATCCTATGTTTCAGCTTCGGGGCGATGAGTCAGGATATTACGAACCTTCGGCAGGGTATGTGTGCCCAGAAAAATGTCTTGCTGTTCAGTTACAGCAAGCCCGTCAACTTGGGGCCACCATTCACGTCAACGAAAAACTGGTTTCTCTCCAACAAAGTGGGGACCATATCCATCTGCAAACTTCTCGTGAGGAGTATCGGGCCGAGAATGTGATTTTATCGATGGGGGCATGGGGACCATCTTTGTTGCCGCAGCCGCAGCAAGGCTTTTTCCAAGTGACGCGACAATGTCTTTACTGGTTTGAAATGGAGGACATGGCCTGTTACGATCCTTCCCGTTTCCCCATATTCATTTGGTTGCCTGATCGTTTGATTGATATGATTTACGGGTTCCCTGCCATCGATGGCCCTTATGGGGGAATCAAAATCGCTACGGAGCAATTCGACGAAACAACCACCCCCGAGACGAGACGATTCGATCCCGATCGGGCTGAAGTGAATCGCATGACGGAGTTAGTCCGCGAGTTTTTGCCCAGCGTTAAACGGTATCTCCGAGGAACCAGTTGCCTTTACACCAGCACGGCCAATTTTCGATTTGTGATTTCGCAACATCCCGAACATTCACGGGTCTGGTTTGTTTCACCCTGTTCGGGGCACGGGTTTAAGCATTCGGCTGCTATTGGTGAAGCCTTGGCCCAAAGCATTCTCACCGGAAAGCTCGATGAAAAAATTTCGGGCTTTCCATTCCCCCAATGAAGGGAGACGGTTAATTCAGAATCTCTTTGATGACATGACCATGAACATCGGTCAAACGACGATCGAGGCCATTATGGCGAACAGTCAATTGGGTATGATCGAAGCCGAGTAAATGCAGAACCGTGGCATAGAAATCCCAAACGGTGGTGACCTTTTCCACCGCTCGCCTTCCGAATTCGTCGGTGGCGCCGTAACTGATTCCCCCTTTGACACCGGCCCCCATCATCCAGCAGGTAAACCCATCGGGATTATGGTCTCGTCCGGGAGTTCCTGCCTGTTGAGTGGGCATCCGACCAAATTCGGTCGTCCATAAAACGAGAGTTTCTTTGAGAAGCCCCTTCTCCTTCAGGTCGGTTAATAATGCCGCAGTCGGTTGGTCGAAAATGGGGACATGACGTTCGTAATCGGCCTTCAAGGTTTTATGGGCATCCCAATTCAATAGGCCATCGGCACCCGAAGCCCGCGACGCACAGTACAAATTCACATAGCGCACCCCTCTTTCGAGCAAGCGGCGGGCAAGCAAGCAATTGCGTGCGTAGGCGGCCACCAATTTATTTTCGTGGTCCGTGCCATATCGTTTATGATCCGCTGCCGATTCCTCGGCCAAGTTCATCACTTTCGGGGCCGACAGCTGCATCTTTCCTGCGAGTTCATAGGCAGCGATCCGAGCTTGAAGATCGGTGTTTCCCGGATCCGTCTGGGCATAATTTTTGTTCAACGTGCTGAGCAAATCGGTTAGGGCCTTTTGGTGTTCCGTGCTCAACTCTTTCGGAGGATTCAGATTCCGAATGGGTTGATGCGCTGCCATCATAATCCCTTGATGTTGCGCTGGAAGAAATCCATTGGACCAATTCGCTTTTCCGTTGGGGGGTTCCCCACGAACATCGGTAATCGCCACATAAGCGGGAAGGTCTTCTCGTTCCGAACCCAGAGCATAACTGACCCAAGCACCGGCCGAGGGGAATCCTTCAACCGCATGCCCCGTGTTCATGAAGATGCAACCGGGGCCATGCGTATTTGTCTTTGAGGTCATCGAATGGATAAAGGCAATATCGTCGGCATGCTTCGACATATGGACAAGCATTGAGGAAAGCATTTTGCCCGATTTGCCAGCCGGTGCGAATTTCCAAGGACTGGGGAACAACCCCCCGTTGGCTCCCTGAAAGGAAACGAGCTTTTCTTCGCCCGGTAGGGGTTTCCCCGCATTTTTTTCCAGCGAGGCCTTGTAATCCCAAAGGTCTAAATGCGACGCTGCTCCCGGACAGAAAATTTGCAACACCCGTTTGGCCTTGGCGGGGTGATGCGTTTGCCCGACCCCTGCTTTCCAGACCGTCGATTTTCCTTGGGCTTCTTGCGATAGAAGATCGGTCAATCCCAAACCGGCCATGGCCGTGAAGACATTTCCGAACCAATCGCGCCTTGAAAATGTTTCGGGTAACATCATAGCAGACCTTGGAAAAACGGGACCAGAAAGCCTATGGTAAAAGCCTATCACAATCGTTCGATTTCGAGAAAGTCTAATTCATATGAGAGAGCCTAATTCATACGAGAGACCCCTAATGCAATTAAGCAAAAAGGGATCGGATGGGGTTCCCTTGAGGAACCAAAGCTAGGGGACGATTCAAAGGATCGAGAATTTGCATCTCGGCAGAAAGCCCCAAGGCGTGGTAGATCGTCGCGATAATATCGGCGGCGGTCACCGGATCGCGACTGGGATAAGCTCCATGTCGATCGCTGGCACCGAAGACAAAATTCTTTTTCATCCCCCCCCCCGCGAATAGGACCGAATAGCAATGCTCCCAGTGATCCCGACCGGCACCGCCATTAATTTTCGGCGTGCGACCAATTTCCCCCATCACCACCACCAAGGTCCGCTCAAGCAAGCCTCGCGAATTCAGATCATCCAGCAAGGCAGTCATCCCCAAGTCGAACGGCGGCAAAAGCTGATTCTTCAGTTTCTTGAAATTGTCGCCGTGAGTATCCCAAGTGGCATTGGCATCGGGTGCCCAAGAGATGCAAGCCAAACGGGTGCCCGCTTCAATTAATCGACGGGCCAACAACATACTTTGCCCATAGACATTCCGACCGTAGCGATCTCGAACTGCAGCCGGTTCTTGTTCGATCCGAAAGGCTTTTTGAGTGTGTGATGATCCCAACAGGTCAAGGGCCTTATATTGCAGTTCTCCCATTTGACCGATGGAAGCATCTCGGGTAGGAATATCACGATTCAACGCGCTCAATAAATCGCGGCGTTCTTGAATTCGCTGACTGGTCGAATCACTCGGTAACGAGAGCGAGGGAGGAACGAGCCGATCGGGTTGGTTGCCCGGTACCACTAACAGAGGATCGGCCCCTTTCCCAAGCCAACCGGCCAGAAACCCCGGTTGGGGTGGTCCTCCGGCTCCTTCTGCCGTGAGATACGGCATCAACACATAGGGTAGATTCGAGGAGCTGGGTCGATATCGCCCGAGGACCGAGCCGATCGAGGGATGATCCGTTTTCTTCGCACCCATGATTCCTGCACGGACATTACTGCGCACACCGGTCAGGGCAGTATAAACCGCGGGGGCATGAGCCACCTGATCATGATACACCGATCGCACCAAAGTGCATTGATCCATCACCTGAGCGAGCTTGGGCAAATGTTCACAAACTTGAACGCCCGTCATGGTCGAGGCAATGGGGCTAAACTCGCTGCGCATTTCTTTGGGAAGGTCGGGTTTCATATCCCACATATCGAGGTGGCTAGGCCCCCCATTGAGAAACACCAAAATGCAGGAATCGGCCGTGGGAGAATGTTCCAATTCGCTCGCGGAACGAGAACGACTTTTCTCGGCAGCCAGCAGATTCGGTAACGTGAGATTCAATAAACCAATTCCACCGATTTCCAACATATTGCGGCGATTCAGGCCGACAGGTCCCTGACAGGAGAGAGGATGGCTCATGAGTCAACCTTGAGGAGAAAACACAGGAAGGAAGAAGGATTTCTTATCAAGATTTTACCAAACTCCCTGTTCGATGCAACCAGAAAACCAGTCAATCCAAGAGTCCAATAACGAAGAAGGTGAGAAAGGGGGGCAAAAAGGGGAAAAGAAGAGGAATCGAGACAGGGATAATCAAGAGAAGGCCTATTTAGAAATTCAAAGGCTTTTTTGATTGTGTTCGTTTGCTTAGGACGGTAAGCTAGTTTTTAATGGTAGTACCCGAAAGGTTGGGGAAAGAACCTTTTTTACTCAGGGAGACCCTCAGCGATGATCCATCGTCGTGATGCCATGATTCGTTTGGGAACGATGAGCGCCGCAGGGCTAAATTTGCCCCAACTGTTAGCATCGGAACAAACGCGAACCCGCTCCAAAACCAAGGCACGCGCTTGCATCAATATCTTTTTATGGGGTGGCCCTCCTCAACAAGATATGTGGGATATGAAGCCCGATGCCCCCGAGGGGATCCGAAGCGAGTTTGGCACAATCGAGACGGTAACCCCTGGTATTCGCATCTGTGATCGAATGCCACTCTTGGCCAAACAAACGAATAAAATTGCTTTTATTCGTTCCTTGACCCATCCTAGTAATAATCATGAGCCGAGTGTCTATCGAATGCTCACGGGGCGGATCAATAATTCGTTAGCTGTGCCCAGAAATGCCCGTTCCCGAACCGATTTTCCCAATTTCGGTTCGGTCTTAGCATCGTCTGTTTGTTCTTCTTCCGAAGTGCCCCCGTTTGTCACGATACCAAGACCAATCGGTCACGATGGGGTTACCTACAGTGGCACCCATGCGGGATTTCTTGGCCCGAAATTTGATCCGGTTGAACGAGCCCCTGCGAAAAACTCGGGCCTTCCCGAAACCCATCCGATCGATCTGCCCAGCGAATTAGACCAGACCAGAATCCAAGCTCGGTTTGGATTGCTCAAACTGCTCGAACAACAAGACGACCTGCTCCAAAAAGGACGCGGGAATGACGATCGGGACATTTATCGAGAACAAGCCCTGAAGATGCTCAATTCCTCGACGGTACGGCAGGCTTTTAATTTGGAGAGGGAGTCGCCCAAGGTTCGGGATCGTTATGGTCGCAATGAATATGGAGAATGTTTCTTGCTGTGTCGCCGGCTCATTGAAGCGGGCGTCCGAATTGTTTCCTTCGCTTGGGTGTATATCACCAAAACGGGAGTGGTCTCTAATGTTTGGGATACCCACGGGGGAACGGGAGCTTTAGGTGGGATTTCGGGCTTTGCAATGCTGAAAGCCCCGTATTGTTTGCCCCCTTTGGATCAAGGTTTATCAGCACTTCTTGAGGACCTTGACTTACGAGGTTTGCTTGAAACCACTCTCGTGAGTGTGTGCGGAGAATTTGGCCGAACTCCAAAAATCAATTCCAACGCAGGTCGAGAACATTGGGGAGCAGCGCAAACCGCACTGTTAGCGGGTGGAGGTATTCGCGGTGGACAAGTTTACGGAAAAACCGATCGCATTGCTGCTTATCCAACCGAAAATCCTGTGACCCCAGAAGATTGGTTAGCTACCCTCTACCATGCTATGGGAGTATCACCTGATAGCCACATTGTCGATCGTTTGAATCGGCCACATCGTCTTATTGAGGGGCAACCCTTGACTTGTTTGTTCGGGTAACGGATTTCTGGTACCCCTTTTTTCTCGTGCGGCCTCTCTGAAATTTCACAAGTGGTCTTTCTAGCCTCTTTATGTGAGGGTCTACAGCCATTCGGGATAATTTCGAGCGAGGAGGGCCACTCGTTCTTCCGCAGAAAGGCTGCGTAAAATCGTTTGCGAGGTCTGTGCGAGATCGAGATATTTCGGGTTGAGATAGGCACGCCCCGAAGAATCGGTCAATAAAGCCACCGTAGGTTTGCCCAGCAGATTCCATTCCCGAGAATGCGGAAGTGCAGCGACGACCCCTTTTCGTTGATCGTTCAACAACACGGCAGTACCCACCGGATACAAACCTAAATTCATGAGAAGTTGTGCGGCAGATCGATCGAGCTTCCCTTGGCTGGCCAAGGTCAATACATCGGCCAAAATCGTGCGAGGATCGTAGCCGAGACGATAAGGACGCGGTGCCAACCTCGCAGCATATTCGTCTGCCACAGCCACTAAGCGGGCCAACGGAGAAATATGCCCATTCGATAATTTTTTCGGGTAGCCGGTACCATCCATCCGTTCATGATGAGAGTGAATCGCTTCCGAGAGATGCCCCAAGCGGGAAATTTGCAGAATTTTTTCCGCACCCCGAATCGGATGATCGAGCAACAACGGGTGACGTTCCCCTTTCCAAGATTCGGATTGAGCCAACAGGTCAAGGGGCACTTCGAGCATACCGACATCAGCGAGTAGGCCGGCCAATACCACATCCTCTGCCCGTGCGGTCCATTCCGGTGAGTGAGCAATCATTCGGACCAGAATTCGGGCACGGTTCAGAGAATGGGCAGCAATAAATCGAGCGGGTGCTGGGTATTCCACACCCCCTAGATGAGCTTGTGTGGAGAGAACCGAAACCGTACAAACACGGAGCGGAACACCAGATTCATCATGCAAGAATTGCTTGGCAAATTCTAAAATAGGTTGCGGGTCCCGTGTGATATTTTTTGCAGTGGCCACCAAAAAACGAGCCAACACGTTGACCCGATTTTCCTCTTCGCGTCGCCGTTCGGCTGCCGCAGCAAGCACACGGAATTTTTGACGGGCTGCCCGCACCAGTTGCTCTAGCCCCTCACATAATCGTTCCTGAACAGCTAAATCGGAGGGCAAAGCCTGTGCATATCGAACCGCAGCTTCCGTAAGGGCGGCCGTTTCCCGAAAATAACCAGCGAGCAGATCCCCTGTTGCCTTCCCTTGAGAATCAGCCGCAGGCCCCACAATGAGTAGATCGTCGGCGGCAGCACGCAGAGACGAGACCAACCCCAGCGATTCTTGAAGGTATCGTTTCGCTGAATCGCTTAACTCGGTAGGAAAATCCTGCGACGAGATGTTTAATTGTCGCAAACTATCCGTGACGATCGCTTGGCTGATCGACTGCGGTTGAGAGAAATGGGGGGGGGGCAACCCTTGCCCCAAATCCTGTCGGGTTCGTTCCGACTCGTTGTTATCGGATTGAGGAGAGGGGGCTTGCCCTTCGGGTGAAGGGGAAAGTCGCGGCATTTTTTCGAGCCGTTTGCGAAACTCGGCAATGCGATTCAAAAGAGTGCGACTATCGCTCATATCACGATCCCTCTCCCCAAAGGAATCGGATCAATCGCCGGATCAACTTGATTCGGCGCTTCCCGAATTGACAAGGAATCTCGAAAAAAATAGGGGTTTCAGAAAAGAAAGCGGAGATAGAGAAGCGGCGAAAGGCAAGGTCTGCAAATAAAAAAAGAGCGACTGTGTCAGGAAACAGTCGCTCAAGAGTATTGTTTAAGAAGCTAAAGTAAGGAGGATTAGTTCTGGACTAAACCATCCGCAGCACCTTGGATCACAGCCCAGTTACGGGGGCTAATCGAGTCGCGGATGAATTGGACAGAACCATCACCCATGCAGGCTTGGATGCCACCGGTGTGACGGCTACGAGATTGAGCTTGGCCGTTCGCACAGCTGAACCAAGCACCCATACCCATATTGGGGTTGTCGGCAGGCATGAAGATGTCGTCGCAGTAACGATAACGAGCATTGGTCCCGTCGTTGGGGCCGGAGCAATCGCCAGTAGCACCACCACCGGCCACGCTGGCACCGGGTTGACCCAAGGCCCAAGAACCTCGGCGGTCGTTGGCGTCCCAACCCACACGGATTTCGGTGATCATGATGGTGTTCGAAGAACCATCAGGGATGTTGGCAATGGTCATCCCACCACCGTTGAGTTCGCTGGAAGGCCAGCTCACACCCGTTGTGTTCACACCAGCGAAGTTACCGCTTTGGATACCACCGTTAAACACGTTGGAACCCCAGAAGTGACCAGGCCCTGCGTTGATGGCGTAGTTACCACGAGCCCAGCCACCGGCGAAGGTATTCCAACCGTTAAAGGGGACGGCATGACCGGTGTCCGCAGGGCACTCGAAGGTTTTGATTCGGGTACCACGGACGTTCAGCCACGAAGTGTTGCCCGTGCTTCGCCACAAGTTCGCTTGACCCAAGTTGGCCAGAGCTTCTTGTTCGATGAACGGCAGAATCAACACAGCCCAGTTCGGACCCATAGCGGTACCGTTCCAAGCAGGGATACCTAACTGAGAGAAGTCCGTCACAGCCATGGTTTGCACAGCGGGAGGAAGTCGGCCATCACCACTATCGGCGTAGTTGTGCATGGCCAGCCCCAGTTGTTTGAGGTTGTTTGAGCAGGTCGATTTGTTCGCAGCAGCGCGGACCTTTTGCACTGCGGGTAACAACAACCCGATCAGGATGGCGATGATCGCAATCACCACCAGCAGCTCAATGAGCGTGAAGCCTCGACGCGAGTTACGTCGTTTTTGAGAGAGGTACTTGAACATAGAAGAGGACCCTTAATTGGGCGACAAATCATAGAATGATGTAAATGATGAATTAAGTTTAACTTAATAGGTGAGTAAATGTCTATAGTAATGTGAAGTTTTTCGGAATAATTTTTTTGAGTTCCTTCCAATCTGGGTTAATTATTCATTTCGCATGTAATAAGTATGATATAAATTTCTCATAAATTAGGAGGTTAACAATATGAGATTTTGTTCATAATGACCAATTTTGCAGGCCGAATTATGAGAAATCAAACAAAAGGTGCTCTCTGGCAAATGATGTTTTTCTCATATATTAGAAATTCGATATGCTACAGTTAGGTTTACGAATGAGATATTGTGAATTTTTGCTCATTTTTGCGTTAATAAATTTCATTATTTTCAGAATTCATTAAGAGGATCACACGAGAATTATTTCATGCTTTTTGGGTTGAGATAATTTGTTAGAAAATTTCTTTTGATGGTGTCCTTCCCAAATTTAGTGGACCGAAACACTCGATTGGGTCTTTACCGATTCGATTTCTTTGAAGCACATCACAAGGGCATCGCGAGCCAGTTGCCCCGAAAGTAACGGGTGCGCTTGACCTGAAAGCACACTTTGAACAGCCGTTTGAATTTCCGTTGTGAAGGCTTCAAGTGGATCACCGCTCACCGGAAGGGAAACCACTTCACTTGTTCCATCGGCGTTCAGTTGAGTTAAAGGGCATACCCCCGATTCATAAACCAGCGTGGCTTTTTCAAAATAGAGTTCGTAACCGTGAACAAAGGGTCGGGCTTTCATGGCTAATGCCCCACTCATGCAAGTGATGCTTGGACCGTTAGCACCATAAAGGTATTGCGTATTCACATGTGTGACGATTCCATTTTCCACGACACCGGTTGAAAAAACCTTTTGTGGGCGCCCCGCGAGCAAACCAATGAAGTGTGTATCGTGAATATGTAGATCGACCGCAGGTCCGCCCGTTTTGGCCGCATCTCCAATATCGGCAGACCAGTCCGGTTTAGAAATCACTCGTTTGAAGGTTCCTCCCAACAACCGACCGAATTTCTCGGCACGGGCGACCTCGTAGGCATAGCGGAATTCGGGAAAGAAAGGCAGCACATGGGCGACCATTAGCAACCGTTGATTTTGTTGAGCTACGGCAACCATCTCATCGGCTTGCTGAGCATCGAGGGCAATGGCCTTCTCAACCAATACATGTTTGCCGGCTCGCAAGGCCTGCAACGCTAACGGGGCATGCTGATCGGTCACGGTGCAAATATCGATCAGATCGATCTCGGGGTCTGCACAAAGTTCCGAAAAATGACGGTATTTTTTGATACCGGTCAGATCAACCGGTCCGGGTTCGGGGCCAAAATTCCCCTTGGTTTTGGACCAATCGCCTGCGAGCTTCGCTTCATCGCGACTGCAAATCGCAGTGACTTGGGCACCTTGCAATTTCTGCGAGGCCAGAAAGTGAATCCGCCCCATGAAGCCGATTCCGACGATACCAATACGCACCACTTTTACTCCCCCCCTCTCAAATAGAGTGCTGATATAGAAGTTCGCCAATGGCTTTTCAATCCAATGGCTTTTCAAGCACACCTAATGGCTTATCTGTTATGGTGGAAGTTTGTTATAGAAATGGCATCTCAAATCATAAGACAGTTCGACCGGTAAATGAATTACCGGAGTCCGTTAATCAAAGAGAGAACTTCAGCACGGGCGGTGAGATTCGTTTGATATAAGCCCCGAGCCGAGGTGGTGACGCAACTGGTTCCGGGCTTCTTGACTCCACGAATGGTCATGCAAGAATGCACGGCATCGATTACGACTAAAACGCCACGGGGGGCCAATTCTTCCTCAATCAAATCGGCAATTTGTTGGGTCATCCGTTCTTGAACCTGAGGCCGGCGAGCAATTCCTTCAACTACTCGGGCGAGTTTCGATAATCCCACCACTCGCCCAGTTGGTAGGTAGGCAATGTGTGCTTTGCCAGAGAACGGAAGGAAATGATGTTCGCAGAAGGTCGAAAATTCGATGTCACGTTGCAGGACCAATTCTTCGTGATCGACCTCGAAGGTTTTTTTCAGGTGAATTCGGGGATCGTTATGCAATCCCGAAAAAACTTCGGCATACATTTTGGCGACGCGAGAGGGAGTATCTTGCAGGCCATCGCGGTCGGGGTCTTCACCGATGGCCTCCAGAATCTCTCGCACGGCCGCCCGAATACGGGCCACATCAATGGGGGAAGAGTCGGTGGGGTGCGGGGTTTTGCCATTACTGGCACATTGCATTGGTCCGTTTATTGTTGCCACAAATCCACCCCTTGTATCGTTCATATACCACTCAGCTTATTGTTTTGAATACTCTCTTCACCATTAGTCAAGAGGGTCCGAATAAATCAAACAACAAGCCAATTTCATTCAAATGTTATTTCTACATCGATTGCGAACCGATCTCCAACCGAGTCGGCTC
>JAOAAA010000083.1 GCA_026419115.1 Gemmataceae bacterium | reverse complement strand
CTTTCAGGGTGTTCATGAATCGATATTGGCGTTAATCGTTAAGGATGCTAGTCGTTATTCGTATTAGATGATCGATACGGGGTATTCTTACATTGATTCTGGGGAAAGAAACAATTGTATCGTTAAACTTCAACTTTAATCGTTAGAGAACCCGCTTCGGGGTCTTCGCTCATTTCTTTAATCTTACCCAACGAGGCGGCCTTACGCTTGAGGGCTTCTCGAGTTACGGAGTTGACCGCATCGTTAAGCTCTTTACGAACGTCACCCATGACCCCTTCGAGCTTTTCAGCTGCTTCGTTTTGAACGTGTTCTTTTTGTTTTTCAGCGCGGCGTTGTGCTTCGGCCTTCGCTTGATCTGACAGAAATTTCTCGATGGTTTGTTTACTGGGGCCGACATCGTCGTAGCCGTAACCTTCTTTTTCACATTCTATGGTGATGGTCTCCTTCAATTCCGATTTAATCGAGACCTCGCCGGATTTGGTATCGACGGAGATGCGAATCCCATTCTGTTCCTTGACCATTTTTCCTTCTTTTTCTTCGTAGCCTCGACCTTGGAGTTCTCCTTTTAGAAGGTCGCTCATCTGGTCTGCGGGAAGAATCTCGAGGATTTCCAGATCGGAACAAATTTCGTCGGAAGCCACGACATCATGGCTAATGCTTTCTTTCACACGAATTCGATAAGCTCGACTCATGATTGGTCTCCTTATAAGTCTGGTCGCGACCAAACGACACTTAGTTTTCGAAACGTAATGGTTCGATTTGGCGAACAAGAGATTCCGCACGGGGGATAATCATATGGCCTTGATAGCGTTCCCATTCCGCCAAGAAAAATTTTGCCAGTTCGTAGTCTTCATCCATAAAGCCACTCCGGCGGGCTTGTTGTTCCCAGTGCCGAAAGATTTCGTATTGACGGAGCAAAGCGAGGGCATTTCGTTGAGTTTCGATCCGTCTGGACAAACGAGCGGGGGGCGAACCTTGTAGGCCACCTATCCAAAAAGAAAGATCGGGTTCCCCCTGACTCAAAAGTCGTGAGAGTGTGGCCAACACAAAGCGGCCTAAATCCCACCGCTGGGCTTTGCCCGCCGCTTGGAGATACGCCTGTAGAATGGCATATTGGGCGCCCCCCTCCCGATGCATTCGATTCCAATCGCTAATTTGTCCCTTGTTTCGTTCGATGTTGAGCCAACGGGTTTCAAAGAATGATTGCAGTGCTTCGATCAGAAAAACATCAGGCTCTTTGAAAAGCGGGGTAAAGTCTAACGAACTGGGATTCTCAAAATCCTCGGCCCATAAAAGGAGGCAAAAAGGATTCCCCGAAAAAACAGGAGATTGTTGGAAAACCCCCGTGATACCGGTATCGATCGCTCGGCAGGCATCGTAGGCCAGCATGAAGAAAAATTGATCCGCCACAGTAAGCGGTTCCCCTTGCCAGTTCCAAACGTTTTTTTCCTCTTTGGGTTGCGAGGCGGTCAACCACATCAAAAAATCTAATACGGCTGGACCGAATTTGAGCGTCAGTCGTTCCAGTGGTGAGCGCTCCCAAAGTCGGCCAAAAGTGGGTTTACCCCGTTTATCTAGAAACCGATCGCGTCGCCAGCCTCCGTTCCGCACGAGAAACAACACGCTTCCTTTAGCGAAGGTATCTTTCAGTAGATCAATCGCTTCATGATTTAGACATTCAGGGCGTTCTATTTTTTCGTGGATCAGTCGGACTACCAGTTCACGCGGGAACTGCCCGAAAATATAGCGGGCAATCCGAATGGTCATGGCCTCGAAGCGCGTGACCATAGGAATGGTAGGTGGGGAGATTCCGGCTTGTGGTAGCGGTTCACTCACGAGGTCGTTTCTCCGACTTAAGGGTTTTCGGTCGCTTCCACAGCCCTAATGCCTGTTGGGCAGGAAATCCATTGACAGATATTTCATTTCCGCGAACACGAATTTCAAGAGTATTGCGCAAACGCCAACACGGGTCGGCAGGATCGTATCGGGGGGTCAAAAAATGAACCCGCTGATTCTGCGAGCCGATCCAACGTCGTTCGGTTTCGGGAAGTGTTCGGTCGTAGGGGCCATCAACAAGGAGATCGATGGCAGCCAAAAGTTCGTGGATTTCTGGCTCGGGGCGGGCTTGCAGTTGTTCCAAGGTATAGCCGGAATAGACCATCACCCCGAGATGATTTTTCTGGGCTGCTTGTGCAATCTGCACCGCGGCTTGAGCATGGGCAAATGGTTCACCTCCGAGAAGCGAAATCCCCTCGATTTGATTCTTCTTTTGAGATTCGAGCATCAAGGAAATCAGGTCTTGCACCGACCAGAGTTCGCCACCAGAGAAGGGAAGAAACTCGGGATTGCAGCAACCCGCACATCGTAACGGACACCCCTGAAACCAGATGGCCATGCGTTGAAAAGGGCCTTCGGCTTCGGTACAAGGTACGATTTGTGCAATTCGAGCTTCAATCATCAATAAATCCTCTTGTGTATTATACCTCTCACCCAAAGAGATACCAGTGCAGTAGGAAATTCAGCAATAGGTTTCCTCAAATCGCCAAGCACTCAATCTTATCCCTTCAATAGCTAAAATCAGGAGATGGGTACGAATCAGGTTCGGTTGTTGTGTTAGCTCAAATTCCTTGTCTAGAATAAATGCAACTGAGTTCCGACCTCGTGCTAGCCAGAGTGGTTTATGAACGAAGATATTATTATTAGTCCCGATACACAACGGAGTAATCGGATTCCGCCCCGACAAGCTCTCACTCGAAAATGGCCGATCCTCCATTATGGTCCGGTACCGACCTTTAATCCTGCCACATGGGATTTCCAAATTGTGCCCGAGCCGTTAGTCAGTCGAAACATTCGTTGGACGTGGGAACAGTTTAATGCTCTTCCTAAGGTGAAAGTCTTTGCCGATATGCATTGCGTTACCCGTTGGAGCAAGCTCGACAATCTTTGGGAAGGGGTGGCCACTCGGGAGTTACTGAAACATGTAACCCTTTCCGAAAAAGCGAAATTCGTGATGGTTCACTGTGAATATGGCTTTACCACCAATTTGCCCATCGAATGGTTTTTTGGTGAAGATTGCTTGTTCGCAACTCATCATAATGGTCAACCTCTCGACCCCGATCATGGCTATCCGGTGCGATTAGTCGTACCTCGACTATATGCTTGGAAGAGTGCCAAATGGGTGCGGGGGATTGAGTTTATGGAGCAAGATGAACCGGGGTTTTGGGAACGGTGGGAACACGGAGGCTACCACATGTTGGGCGATCCTTGGACCGAGCAACGGCACCGTGATGATTGAAATTGATTGGCATCGGGATGAATCAAATTTAGCCGTCCCTCCGATAACTCAGGTTGAGTCCCCTCGTCCTTTTTGGGAATTGTTGAGTCCCTTTTTACTTTTGGGAAATTCGGACCAACCTCCACACAAGGCGAGGCCGGTAAAAAATCTTGTTTCTGGAAGATTAAGTCGGACTTTTGGGAAAATCCGACAATCTCTCCCAACACTCTCTAGCGGTTCCTGTTAAATTAGGTTAGGATCATATTTAGGGAATCGACAAGGAACCATGATATGCGAACGTCGGTGTGTTTTCTCGTTCTGCTTCACTTGCCGATCTGTCTTTACGCCCAGCGTGAAGAAGCGGACCCGTATCAGGAAGCAGTCAAGGCCGGTGCGAAGTATCTGAAGGGGATTCATGCGCCGGGGGGGGGGTATCGTGGGGGATCACATGGCGTAGGCACGGCTTGCCTTGGGGGATTAGCTTTGCTCGAAGCCGGTGAAAGTATCGATTCTCCGGAATTGATTAACATCTCGAATTTCGTTCGCAATCAGGCCCTTTCCACAACGGGAACCTACGAAGTCGCTTTGACCATTATGTTTCTGGATCGATTGGGCACTCCTGCGGATGTTCCCTTATTGCAGTTCATGGGGATTCGCCTGTTATCGGGTCAAAATCGAGATGGCACTTGGTCTTACACTTGTGGGTTAACGCTCAATCCCAATGAAGAACGACGACTGCGCGGAGTGCTCGTTCGAGAAGCCCGTTTGGTTGCGGGGCCTGTGGCTCCTCCGAAAGTGACCCCTCCCATGCCGGAGAAACCAAAGCCCGTTCCTCGGGATGATCTCCCGAAGGACCCTAGCGATCCCATTAAACCCAAAGAAAATCCGGTTCGTCCCAAGGTGGAACCCAAAAAGGCCGATCCTCCGAAAACAGAAACTCCGAAAGAATCGTTCCCCAAACTTCACGAAGAGGCCGCTCGTTATGCCCGAATTCTCACCGAGAATAATAATGGATTATTTGGGTTAGGAGGGGATCATTCTAACACCCAATTTGCGACCGTGGCTTTATGGTGTGCCCGTCGGAATGGTGTGCCTGTCGATAATGCGATTGCGCTTTTAGACAAATACTATCGAGCTTGTCAGAATAATGATGGAAGTTGGGGCTACACTGCACGGGGGGGGGCATCGCCTGCCATGACCTGTGCGGGGCTAATTGCCTTGGGGCTGGGTTACGGCCTGAAAGAAGCGGCGATGCGAAATCGTCCCGATGCGGGCAAGAAGGGTGCGCCGGATTTAGGCATCGATAAAGATAAAGCTCTCGAAGCGGGACTTAAGTATTTGGGCACTGCCATCAATCAGAACGCCCAACAGGATGATCGTGTTATCAAAGGCAAAAAACGCTTTCGCCTGAATGACTCGAATGAGAACCTTTATCTGTTGTGGTCCATCGAACGGGTCGGAGTTCTGCTTGGGTTAAATACGATTGGCAATATCGATTGGTATGCGTGGGGTGCCGATGCGCTCATTGCTTCCCAGAGACGAGATGGTTCTTGGACTAGCACTTTTCACGGCGGAGCAGAACCCGATGTTTCGACCCCCTTGGCGGTTTTGTTTCTTTCGCGAGCCAATCTCGCCGGTGATCTTTCGCGTTCACTTCGCGGGCAAGTGAAAGACCCTGGAACGGCGACATTGGTCGGTGGCGGAGATATTTCTAAGCTGCTTCCTTCGGGTGGTAAAACCGATCCCACCAATTCTTCGACCAAAAACGATCCGGTGAAAACGGACCCCCGAACCGATCCGAAGACCGATCCGAAAGCGGACCCGTCCCGACCTATCCCCGTTTCACCTATGGTTCGACCGGATGAAGATTATCTCAAAAAAGTTGATCGACTGGTTTTGGCCGTCAAAGCAGGTCGTGGGGATGAGATGGGAGAACTACTGAATCGCTACGCCGAAACGAAAGGGGCGGAATACACGGAAGCCTTGGCCCGATTGGCGGCGCAATTTACCGGTGCCTCACAAACACAAGCCCGCGAGGCCCTTGCCCGAAGACTCACGCGGATGACAGTCGGCACTTTGTTCGAGATGCTGCGGGATTCCGATCCGGAAATTCGGCGGGCGGCTGCCTTGGCTTGTGGGAGTAAATCGGACAAAATTTTAGTCCCTGAGTTGATTCGACTCTTGGGCGATTCGGACCCTCAGATCGTTCAAAATGCCCGACAAAGTTTGAAGATTCTGACGAAGGTTGATTTCGGCCCCGAGCCGACTGCGAACTCAACCGAGCGCACCAAAGCCCTTTTGGCATGGCGTCAGTGGTGGGACAAGAACAAGTAGAGCGACCCCTTCGGGGCGTTCCGCCTAGCCATTGAAGTTGTTATTCCTCTGCCCGAGGGAGTTGATGTCGTCAGTCATCGTGCCGTTCCTCAACGCTTCCAAGCCAGATCGTTGGATACTTTATCCCTGATCGGGATTACCTAACTTACTTCTTGCAATAGCCCTGCCATCCTATTTACCCTTCTTAAAAATTGCTCTTGCTTGATTTTATCTATCTCGGCTAAACTCACAGATTGCTTGCAGGGACGCGAGCATCGAGCCTTGCCCGTGTCCACGAATTGTTCGCATTGGCTCGCTGTGGTGGTCATCGTGGCAGACAAAGAAAAATCCATCAACACGCCGCTTCCTTGGGTGCTTCTTACGGGGATTCTCGGAATTTTTGCTGTGGGGGTTCCCCAAACAGGGACATCGACACCGGCTCCGAAGAAAGAGGAGAAAAAAGTCGAAGAACCCCCCCCCCCGCCGATGGGAGAACGACTCAAACCCGTTTTTGATTTTCACCGCACGCACGATCGGGCACTTTCTCCAGAAGATGAATTGCGCAATAACATCCATGGCTTTCGGACGGAATTTCTGATTGCGTGTGTCCCCGATCCTTTAGATAGCCCCTTTGGTTATGCGTTTGATGCGGTGATCGATTCGATCCAACGGGCCGTGGAGCGAAAAAATGGATATGTCTACGATCGTTGTTGGTTACCTTGGGAGGTCGATAAACGCGCTAAACCCAAACCCGATGGAACAACGACGATTCTTCGGGATTCAAGGCCCGGTGTGCTGTTATTTCGTCACCCTAGCGATCCCAAAAAAGGGGTGCCCCATCCGGGGTTGTGTGTGGTTTTTTTGATCGGCGAAACTCCGACCAGTGGGATTCATAAACGCGCCATGACGGAAGCCCTTGAGATTATGCGTGATGTCGGGGTTCCTGCCGATTCGACTGTGCGGATTGTGGGACCTTATTTTTCCGGCTCGCAAACCTCGTTGCAGTTTGTACTCAACGATTGGTCGGGTCAATCGAAATGGCGTTTCAATCCCCGATACCATTTCTCGGTGATTACGGGCAATGCCACGGCGGTTCGCCGTGATGATTTTGATCGATACAACGCAGGACGAACCTCAGAAGATGAAACCAGTACGATTGAGTTTACCTCAACGGTGATTCCGACCCGCATCACCCTGAATGCGATTCTGGATTATTTAACAAAACGAGATCGTTCTTTAGCGAACGAAAATATCGAAAAAACCGGTGGCAATCAACTTCCGGGCAAGGTCGCGATTCTGACCGAATCGGGTACAGGGTTTGGCCGACAAATTGCGGGTGCCCATAAAGATGATGAGGTCATCGTGCTGCGATTCCCGCTGCACATTTCGCGAATCAAATCGGAATCGGCCCAAATGTTCAAAAGAAAAGATGAACAAGCCGGTTTGGCCAATAATGAACCTTTGTCGGTGTCGATTGCCGATGAGTTAGGCCCCATCGATGGTGTTCCCTCGCAAGGGGGGTTGACGACAACGGCTTCCAATGGTCAGGTTCTGGCTCGTATCTTGCAGACGATTGCCCGCGAGCAATGCCGTTATGTGGGGGTAGTGGCATCCGACACACGGGATAAACTCTTCTTGACCCGTCTGGTGCGAGAGTATTGCCCCGATGTCCGCGTTTTCGTGACGGGTGCGGACCTATTGCTGGCCCATCCCGAATATCGTTACCACATGCGCGGCGTAATTGTGGGTTCCACCTACCCGTTGACCCCGAGAAATCAACGCTGGGTCGATGGTAGCACCAGTGAGCGAATTTTGTTCCCCACCGTGGGAACACAAGGAATCTACAATGCGATCTTGGTTCATTTAGGGTTACAAAATCAGTTGTTGGAATATCGGGCACCAAGTTTTTCTTTGCTCGATGCTCATTCTCCTGTGGCAGAACAACGGCCTCCTATTTGGATTAGTGTGGTGGCACCGAATGGAACCTTGATTCCCTTGCATTTGAATACCAGTTACGATGATCAATCAAACTATGTCTATTTGAATAAGTCCTACAAGGCCGAAGAGCCGATCGAGGTGGTCGGGCTGGAATATCCGGGGGCCATGCTTCCGATTGCCGTAGTTTTACTCGGCTTTTGGGGCTATTTGATTTCGCGTGCGTTTGGGAATCCCTATACGCGCCTGTTTTGGCGGGGCGGCTCGTTGCTAAAACTTCCCGATTTAGCTTATCGCAACATTATCCTTGGCGCCCAAGTCATCTTCGCTGCCCCGATCCTTTCGTTAGCGATCGTTCATGCGAGTGCCCGAGGTTTCCGATGGGATTGGTCCACCGCTTCCGTGTTCATCGCGGTGATTATTATGGCGGGATTATTTATCGGGATGCTCAAACCCCTGTTCCGAAAGGGTGTCGGCCAAGTTCTTCGTGGACGATTACTCCCGCAGGAATCGGGTGTATTGCCTGCGGGGGGGGGCGTGATGTCCCGAGCAGAAACCATCTCATGGTTAGTGTTGAATCTAGCGATCTTCTTTGTGGTGATTGGTTTTGTCGCCACCTTTTTGATTCGCTTTTGGACGATCGGGGATAGCACCCGCCGAGCCTTATTTTTCATCCGAGCAGTCGATTTAGGAAGCGGCCTTTCCCCGTTAACACCGTTGGCGTTTGTGTGTGCCTCGTTCATGGCGTGGGCCTTTTTCCAACTGAAGCGAGCCTATTTGATCGATCGCTTTCATGTGCCTACCCCTTACAGCAACGAAAAGGAGTTTGAACCGATTATTGCTGCCGATGCTCACCTTCGGGAGGAAATGCGACATGAATCGGTAATTGTGCGTCATGCGAAGCCTTTATCGGCTGCAGTGATTGCCATTGGGGCTTTTGGTTTAGCAGTTTGGCTTCAGTCTCTTCCGACCGTAGAAGGCTGGGCATGGGATATTGCCTTTTTCGTCGGTTTTGCGATTCTGTTTGTTCTTTCCGCAACGACGTTGATTCGGATGGTCTTTTTGTGGACCGCCATCAAGAAATTATTGGTAGCTATTTCTGCACTACCTATGATGAGAGCCTTTTCCAAACTCCCCGCAAAAATCGCCGAGGTATTTGGGAAATCGATGTTCACGCAGCGCCCCCATCTTTCACATTTGAATATCCCCACGCATCAACTTCGATTATTGGCCGAGGCAGCGAAAAAAGACCCGAATGCCCCTCAGGAGTTGCATCAATTTGAATCCCTTGCGGAAGAGATTGACCAGATACTTCACCCGTATTTGTCCAAATCGACTACGAAGAAATCGACTCATCGGGCAGCGCGAGAAGCTCGTGAGAAACTCAATCAGGCAGCGGCCACCTGTTTGATCCTTCTGACTCGCCGAGGGCGGGGCTTACCGGTCGATGAAGCCTACGGGGGGGGGGATAGCGATGAGAAACCGGCCGCGACCAATGAACCCGAATGGGTTTCCCTTGCGGAATCGGTTGCGGCCACCCAAGTGGTGATTTATCTGTCCCAATTTTTTGTGCAGTTACGGAATTTGGTTTGGGCCTCGGTGGTGACCAGTTCGTTATTACTGATGGCGGCCACTTCGTATCCGTTCCATCCCGAAAAATTGCTGCTCGTGGGCTTATTAGCTTTAAGTGGCCTAGGAATCGCCGGTGTGTTGTATGTGTTAGTGGAAATGAATCGGGATGAACTGGTTTCGCGAGTTTCGCAAACCACCCCTGGCAAATTCTCCTTCGATAAGAAATTTATCGGTTCGTTTGCGACCTATATTGTGCCCACGATCGGCGTTCTTTCGGCACAATTGACCGGAAGTTTCCGCTGGGCACTCGAACCATTACTTCGCGTGTTGAAGTAGAGTCGAATGTTTGAGATGTGAGGAAAATCGAGAGATCAGGCGTTGCAGAAGAATCGATTTGTAAAATTTTCGGGCGAGTACAGCAGACCAGCAAAAGAGGTCCGCTTTTTTTCGTACCGACTCAGTGCAATCAGGAACTTAAAGGTTTTCCGAACCATTCCTGCAGAGAGGTGACTTCAAATCGTTGTTGTCTCAAGGCCCGACAGGCTTGAGCCGCCGCCTCGGCAGCAGCCAAGGTGGTGATGCAGGTCACGCGATGAGCCACGGCTGCGGCGCGCAGACGTCCCTCGTTAATTCGCATGGAGCGGCCGCTGGGGGTATTGATGATTAAAGCCACTTCGTTGTTTTTCATTCGATCGATCAGGTCGGGACGGCCTTCTTGAATTTTGGGGACTTCGGTGACATCAATCTGATGTTCGCGCAGGATTTTCGCGGTCCCGCGTGTGGCGATCAGTTTGTAGCCCAACACGGCAAAATCGCGGGCAATCGGAATCACGGCTTGTTTGTCTTTATCGTTGACCGAAATGAAAACAATGCCGCTTTCCGGCAACGGAGAGTTGGCCCCCATTTGGGCTTTGGCAAAGGCCATGGCAAAAATTTTGTCGGCCCCCATGACTTCCCCAGTCGATTTCATTTCTGGTCCCAAGATAGGGTCAACTCCCGGAAACTTATTGAATGGGAAAACGCTTTCTTTCACCGAGAAATGAGCAGGCACGACCTCTTGAGTGAAGCCGATTTCTTTCAGTGTTTTTGCTTTTGCCATGACAAGGGCGGCGTGACGGGCAAGGGGAACCCCGATGGCTTTCGAGACAAACGGAATCGTTCGGCTGGCTCGGGGGTTCGCTTCGAGAATGAAGATTTCCGGTTTTGAACTATGGGCGTTAGCAACGGCAAATTGGATATTCATCAACCCACACACGTTCAACTCGCGGGCTAATTTCATGCTTTGAATGCGGATTTCATCAATAATTTGTTGCGGTAACGAGTGGGGAGGAATCACACAAGCGCTATCACCCGAGTGAATCCCCGCTTCCTCAATGTGTTGCATGATTCCTCCGATGACGACCGTTTCGCCATCGGCAATACAATCGACATCGACCTCCACGGCCGATTCCAAAAATTTATCGATCAGAATCAATTTATTGGGGGCAGCATCAATGGCGATCGAGGCATATTTGCGGAACTCTTGGTCGTCGTTGACAATCTCCATAGCACGGCCCCCGAGAACATAACTGGGACGGACCAGCACCGGATAGCCGAGTTTACGGGCGATGTGTAACCCCTCTTGCAGATCGGTGGTTGTGCCGCTTTCGGGTTGCTTGATCCCCAAATGAGTGAGCAGTTTGCTAAACTTCTCGCGATCCTCGGCAATATCGATGCTTTCCACGGATGTTCCAATAATGGGCACATTCTGGGACGCCAGTGCCTTGGCCAAATTCAACGGGGTTTGCCCACCAAATTGGACAATCACCCCCGTAGGTTGCACTCGATCGCAGATGTTAAGAACATCTTCTGCGGTCAAAGGCTCGAAAAATAGATGGTCGGCGGTGTCGTAATCGGTTGAAACCGTTTCGGGGTTCGAGTTGACCATGATGGTCTCGAAACCTTCTTTTTTCAGGGCTAACACAGCTTGTACACAGCAATAATCGAATTCGATCCCTTGCCCGATTCGATTCGGCCCCCCCCCAGAATGATAATCCGCTTGTCGGAGCGGAAGGATTGGATTTCGCTTTCGGAAATCAGTTCGACCTCATTATTTTCGTTGATGCGTTTGGCGGGGTGTTCGTAGGTGCTGTAGTAGTAGGGGGTATAGGCCTCGAATTCTGCCGCACAGGTATCGACCAATTTGAAGACCGCTTCGACCCCTAATTCTTTACGTCGTTTGCGAACGGCGTATTCGCTAATATCCCCCCAGATCGAGGCCAATTGTTTATCGGAAAAGCCGTTCTGCTTCGCTTCAAAGAAAATCTCGGTGGTGGCATTTTCGAGAGTCCCGATGCTGCGAAGTTTCTGCTCGATTTTGACCAGTTGTTGAATTTGTTCCAGAAACCAAGGATCGATTTTGGTTAGCGAGTGGATTTCAGGAATGGTGAAACCGGCCAACAGAGCATAGCGGATGTACCAAATGCGTTCCCAGTTGGGGCTAGCCAGTTTGGCCGTGATTTCGTCGTGATTGGGGAAATTCGGGGTATTCCAACGATCTTGAGCATCGCAACCGATGCCAAAGCGGCGGACTTCCAACCCCCGTAGTGCTTTTTGTAACGATTCTTTGAAAGTCCGACCGATTGCCATCGTTTCGCCAACCGATTTCATTTGGGTGGTCAAGACGGGATCGGCATCGGGAAATTTCTCGAAGGCAAATCGGGGGACCTTGGTCACGACATAATCGATGGTCGGTTCAAAACTGGCAGGGGTTTCCCGAGTAATATCGTTCCGCAATTCGTTGAGGGTATAACCGACAGCCAATTTGGCTGCAATTTTCGCGATGGGGAACCCCGTTGCCTTGCTGGCGAGGGCACTCGATCGAGAGACCCGCGGGTTCATCTCAATGACGATCATCCGACCATTACTGGGATTGATAGCGAATTGGATATTCGAGCCACCCGTTTCGACGCCGATTTCTCGGATGATGAGTTTGGCGGCATCCCGCATCCGTTGATACTCTTTATCGCTCAGGGTCTGAGCGGGTGCAACGGTGATGCTATCGCCGGTGTGAACCCCCATCGGATCGAGATTTTCAATCGAGCAGATGATGACCACATTATCCATGCGGTCGCGCATGACTTCCAGTTCGTATTCTTTCCAACCGATGATCGACTCTTCGATCAGAACTTCCTTGGTCGGGGAAAGCTCAAGACCGTAGGCCAATTTGGTGTTAAACTCTTCTCGATTGTAGGCAATGCCCCCCCCCGTACCTCCCATGGTGAAGCTGGGCCGAAGCACGCAGGGCAACCCGACTTGTTCCAGAATCTCGAATCCTTCGGCCAAGGAATGGGCGACCCCACTTCGGGGCAGGTCCAGACCGATTTTCTCCATGGCGGCTTTAAATTTCGAGCGATCCTCGGCTTTTTCAATCACATCGGCCCGAGCGCCAATCATTTCGACTTTGTATTTTTCTAAAACCCCATGCTTGTAAAGGTCCATGGCGGTGTTCAGCCCTGTTTGGCCTCCGAGAGTGGGCAACAGCGCATCGGGTCGTTCCTTGGCGATAATTTTTTCGACCACAGTCCAAGTGATGGGTTCCACATAAGTCGCCTGCGCCATCTCTGGGTCGGTCATGATGGTGGCAGGGTTCGAGTTGACCAAAACGACTTCGTATCCTTCTTCTCGCAGTGCTTTACAGGCTTGGGTTCCTGAATAATCAAATTCACAGGCCTGACCGATAATAATTGGGCCAGACCCAATCAACATAATCTTCTTAATGTCAGTACGTTTTGGCATAGTTAGATATTTCTCGAAACTAAACAAACTCCTTCAATTTTATGAACCAATTGGGTCTGAACTAGAGGGGAAAGAGAAAGTCATTAAATCACACAGAAGTTGAGTGTTGAGAAGGATTGGCTGAAAAATTTTTTTGTATCGTTGCCGTCTCATTCCAATCATGAACCATCGGTCCCCGAGCAGTTCAATACAGGGTTTTCTGAAATGAGTGTGCCCAGTCATTTTTCAGACATTAACTTGGCAAGGGGTTGAGTGGCTTCGATATTGGAGAAGATGATTTTGAGCATCACGGTTAAAGGGACGGCAAGGACCATTCCGGTCGCCCCCCAGCAATAGCCCCAGAATGCCAAGAAAAACAGGATCACCAGCGGACTGACCCCCACCGATTTACCAATCATTCGAGGTTCGATCAAACTGCTACAAAGACCTTGGATGGCGATTAGCAAAGCACCAATGACCCAAAAAGGCCAGCCCAATTGATATTTCAGCAGTACAAAAATCATCGGGGCTGTGAAGGAAATGACCGCCCCGACATAGGGAACAAAATTCATGAAAAAGGTTAAGGCTCCCCAGAAGACGGCCAACCGAACTTGAAAAACGGCCAAGATCAAAGTCGTTGGGACCGCAAGGATGAGACTGGCCTTGACCTTGGCATAAAGATAATGGGAGATGGACTCGTTGATTTCTTTCACAGCGGCTAATATCGTTTGTGCCGAACGATCCCGAAAAGCATGTTGAATCCGATCGGGGGCATGCCCTAACTCCAAGAGTAAAAACAGCAGGTACAAGCCCACAATTGTGGTTCCGGAAATCAGGCTCCCCGCGAAGTTCAACATCGGTACTGCCGATTCCATCATAAAGTTATCGAATTCCGATTCCAACTCCTTGGCGCTTTGCACAAATTTGGCCAGTTGAGGCGAGCGTGTCGAAAAATAGGCCTGTAGGTCGTTGATCATCAAGCGAATGGTTTGTTTCATTTCGGGTAAGTATTCCCGAATCGACATGACCCCATTATGAATGATAAATCCCAACAGAACCACCACACCGATCGACAGAATGCCAAACACAACGAGAGCGAATCGACGCGGGGTCCGTTTTTTGACTTGCGAATAAATCGGCAGTAGGACATAGGCAATGAGAACGGCCAACAACAACGGTTTGACAACCGGACCTAATTGTTGCAACAAGTACCAGCCCGAGGCAGCGATTAAAAACCATCTTGAAGCTGCCTTTAAGGTCACATTCTCCGTGGGAGCGGGTGAGGGGGGAAAAGCAGACTGGCTCGATTCCGATGGAGAAAGGGGAGACTCTTCCCGTTGCGTGTTCCGTTGTGAGGGAGAATCGCCTTGTTCTGCTTGTTGGGTGTTAAGAAGGCAAGGAGGAGATTCTTCCTGTTCCGTGTTCAAACTCGGTTGGTTCTGGGACACAAAGATTCTCTCAACTCGATTTTAGTGTGGTTGTAGAGAATTATAACCCCAGTGCCTTTTGAACTTGCTCGGGGGTTGGAAAATTTGGCGTGAAGAAATTTCGTTCGACGGATCGTTTATAGGCACAGGGATACCCGCGCTGGGCAAAGGTCGGCTCGAAGGGGTTTTCGTATCGTGTGCTGAAGGCGATCCTCAGCCCCTGACAATTTTCTGTTGCCGAGCGATGCACGGTAAACCCGTTCATCAACAAAACTCCCCCTAATGGAACGGGGCAATCGACAAACGGTTGGTTTTCTAGTAGTTCGGGTTTGATTTGAAGGGCATACGGAGTAATTTCCCCTTCCCAGAGCCCTTTGAGATGACTTTGTGGAATCACTTGGACAGGGTAAGTTGTCGGAGAAATTTCCATCAAAGGAGTCCACAAAGTGACCACGTCGAGGCTGCCTTGGACCGAGGGCCAATCTTGATGAGCCTCTAAACCGAAGTAGCCATTAGGAATTTTCAGCTTCTCCGACATGATGTGAATGACCGGTTCGGTGGACATACTAAAAGGGGCCAAGCCAAACTCTGAGAGAATTTCTTGAATGCGATCACTCACACTCCAACGATAGACCGATGCTAACTTCGGTAAGTATCGCACTGTGGAAAGGTAAACCTGCACATTATGTCGGAGCAGGGTTTGCATATCCTCGTGCAGGGATTCCAAGGGGTTTTCGTGCCGACTGACCGGCTGACAACGCTGGCGAAGTTGGAATTGAATCACCGAATGAATGGCCTGTCGAATTTCAAGAATGTGCTGTGGGGGAACAACCTCTTTTAAGACAACGTAACCGTTTTCTTGATAAAAAGCCTTCTCTGTTGCAAATTTCATAACCATCACAACCGGCAAGAGAATTGGGAACACTCAAATCATCGAAGCAATGGCAGAAAAATTTCGCGGCGTATTTGTTCCCTTTGTTCCCCAGATTCTCCTGTCTCCCCTTGACCGAATCCCCTGACCCTGTAGGCTTTTAACGGGTTACTGTTACGATGAATTGCGGACCGAAACTCGAAAAGTCCCGCCCAAAGGTTCGCTTGTTATAGGAAAGTTATGAGCGCAACATGCGTTGTTGGGTTACAATGGGGCGATGAAGCCAAAGGGAAAATTGTCGATTTTCTCAGCGATGAACATGATTATGTTGTCCGTTACAATGGCGGAAATAATGCAGGGCATACCGTCGTTTGGGGCGAAAGACGATTTGCTCTCTCGCTTTTGCCTACGGGAATTCTTCGTTCTCACATGCGGGCCGTTATTGCTAATGGAGTGGTTGTCTATCCTCCAAAACTCTTAGAAGAATTAGCAAGTCTGGAAAAGGCAGGAATCCAAGTGAAAGATCGTTTGTCGATTTCGGCTCAAGCACATGTGATATTTCCCTACCACATTGCCGAAGAAGTGGAATGCGGCGGCAAAGCCGCAATCGGCACAACGGGGCGTGGGATTGGTCCGTGCTATTCCGATAAAGTGAATCGTGCCAATGGAATTCGTGTGGGGGAATTGCTTCATCCCGAACATTTAAAGGCTCGTTTGACTGATATTATTCCTCGAAAAAACAAGATCATCAAAGCACTGTCGGCCGATCCGGATAAAGCACCGGTCTTTGAGGTGGAAAAGCTCTGGGCCGATTATTGTCAAATGGGGGAACAACTTCGCCCCATGATTACCAATACCACCATGCTACTGCATGAGGCCCTTCAGAACCGCAAGAAAATCCTTTTTGAAGCCGCTCAAGGTAGCCTTTTGGATATAGATCATGGGACATTCCCGTATGTGACCAGTTCGCACAGTTTACCTTCAGGAATCTGGTCCGGCTCGGGGGTGCCTGCTCGTCAACTCACACGTATCATTGGTGTGGCTAAAGCCTACACTACACGAGTGGGAAGCGGACCTTTCCCGACGGAATTGAACGATGGCCCTGATGGAATTGGGGAACGGATTCGGAAAGTGGGGCGCGAATATGGCACCGTGACGGGGCGCCCGCGGCGCGTGGGCTGGTTCGATGCCTTGGCCGTCCGTTACTCGGCTGCGATTGCCGGTTGCGATGAAATTACCATCATGCTGTTGGATGTTTTATCGGGCCTTGAGGAAATCAAAGTCTGTGTAGGCTATGAGTACGAAGGAAAAAAAATCAATTACTTTTTGAACGACGGGGTCGAACTAGCCAAATGCAAGCCCATCTATGAAACCCTTCAAGGTTGGAAAGAAGATATTTCTAAAGCTCGGAAACTTGAGGATCTTCCCGTACAGGCCCGACGTTATGTTCAGTTTCTTTCGGACCTGATTGGTTTACCCGTCTCGGTAATTTCGGTTGGACCTGATCGAGAACAGACCATTTTGAATAAGATAGGGTAATCTCGATAGGACGAGCCGAAATGTTTTAACCGACCTTGCAATCGCAAGGATTCGGTGTGGTACAAAAAGCGAATCTCGACATAAGGAGCCGAAACGATGTTACTATGCCATGATGTTTATTTCACTCTCAAAGATCGATCTCCCCAAGCCGTGCAAGCCCTGATCGATGCCTGTAAAAAGTATCTCACGGTGCAACAGGGGATTGTTTTTTTCTGTTGTGGAAAGCTCGAACCAGAATTAAAACGTGAGGTCAACGATCTCGATTTTGATGTGGCCCTGCACGTGGTGTTTCAGGATCGAGCCGCTCACGATGCCTATCAAACCGATGCCACTCATAACCAGTTCATCGCCGAGATGAAGCCGAATTGGGCCAAGGTCCGTGTTTTCGATTCGTTAGTTGAACGAGTATAATACCGAAAAGGAAGAGTTCACATGGCACAGAAGACCAACCTCAGTCATTTCATGCTCATCTCTCCGGGGACCGATATTCCTTCGGTGGTGAACATGATTGTCGAAATCCCAAAGGGTCGCCGAAATAAATTCGAATTAGACAAAGACACCGGCCTGATTCGCCTTGATCGTTATTTGTATTCTTCTAGTGTTTATCCGGGAGATTACGGTTTTATCCCTCAGACGCTGGCAGAAGATGGCGACCCCCTAGATATGCTCGTCATGGTCAACGAACCCACCTTCAGTGGTTGTTTGATCGAAGCTCGAGTGGTCGGTATGTTCCGTATGAAGGATAAAGGGGCCCACGATTTCAAAGTACTCGGGGTGCCTAATGCCGACCCCTTATTTGGACATGTTCGAAAACTCACGGATGTGCCGCCACACTTTCTGCTCGAAGTGGAACACTTTTTTGCCACCTACAAACAACTCGAAGGAGCCGTGACGGAATCTCTTGGTTGGGCCGATGCCGATGCTGGAACTATCGAAGTACGCAGTTCTGTCGAGCGATTCCGAGCTTCGTTAGGAAACGTGATGATTTAACTGTTTCCCCACCGTCAATTTTTTCCAACGATGAGTGAGCCGTTGGAATCATGGTCCTAAGAAAAGTGATGGTCGAACAGGCTCCTTTGGTGCTATCCCGATCACCCTTCAGTCAATCCAGATGAAGTCGCGAATTTGTTCCAATCTTTTGGGACCAATCCCCGAGACTCTTCTTAAATCCTCCACCCTGTCGAACCTTTTTTTCTCACGTTCTGCGATAATACTTTTGGCCAAGACAGGACCAATTCCGGGAAGCGTTTCGATCTCGGCTTGCGTGGCCGTGTTGATCGGAATCGCTTTGAATGACGGCGACGATTTACTCGGTTTCCGTAGGAGAATCTCAGGTTCCTGAGCATTCTGGGACGAGGGAAGGGAAGGGGAATAGACCGAATCAACCACCAAATAGGGCGCTAATTTCCCAAGAGTGGCTTGTTTAATTCCTGCGACCGAGGTGAGACTTTCCACCGTTGGAAAAGGTCCATGCTGTTGCCGATGTGAAATAATCGCATCAGCAGTTGAGGGGCCTATTCCGGGTAGGGTCATGAGAGTGTTTTTATCGGCCTGATTGAGATTGATTTTCTGTTGTGGATTCTGGGCCACGATTTCACTGGGTCTTGTTCGGATAAACCCATCGGCCCAGCGCACGAGAACCAACCCCAAGGCAATAACAGTGAGAATCAACAACGAGAGTTGTTTTTGAGGGAACACAGCGGCAGGCTTCGCCGACGTTTCAGGAAGGGGACGTGGCGGATGCGGAGTCGGCGAATGGCCCGTAGAAGTCACAAAGGGTGCAGTCTCAATGTATTCGTTCTCACGTTTGTGAGAATTTTCGATTTCCAATCGAGAGTTTTCGGTGGTAGCCTTGTTACAATGCAATCGTTCTCACGTTTGTGAGAATTTAGTTCGCCCGATAGATCACAATGGTCTTAACTTGATTTTCGGCAATTTCACGTTGCTGAGGGAAGCGTTGTAATTGGGGAATTTGATACTCAAATGCCCCCGAGGGAACCAGAATGGTGCGTTCTTCCCCTGGTAAAACTCGGTACGAGCGTCCATTGACCAAAACCGACATTTCCTCGGGAAATTCATTGACAATCCGGAGCCGCCCAGTCGAACGAACGGGCGGAACGGGTGCGAAATTCGGGTTCGGGGTTGTGTTGTCGGGTTTCAGAGAAATGGAGCCGGTCGTTTTTTCTTTTCGGAGTGTATCAATTTCGTTTTGGAGAAGTTTGACCCGCAATTCTAAGGTTTCAATTTGGGCTTTTACCGCATCGATATCCTTCTTCTGAGCATCGCGAAGATCATTGAAATCCCGACGGACTTCCCGCAGTTCGCGGATGGCTTTATTCAAGTTATCGATCGATTCTCTTAATTCAGGGGAATCTGCCGCTTCCACGGCCGTGGCCATAGCGGCCGACGCAATCAAGGCCCAAATTGGTAATTTTAGGCGTAACATAGTCGCTTCCTCAGGTGGTGTTCTCGATGTTGTGC
>JAOAAA010000082.1 GCA_026419115.1 Gemmataceae bacterium | reverse complement strand
GTACATGGTCTGTTGATACTGTCCCTACGGCTCGCGGTCCTTTCCTCATCGATGCTCACCGTGCCGGAACCGTCGGTTTGGGTCGATTATGGTGAAATTTCCCTATGCGAAGCCCCTTCTCTGGCCGAAACCGAGGCAGCGATTGATTTGAAAAATCTTCCTCCCGATCCACCAAAAGAAGATGCCCCCCCCCCTTCGGCAGAGCCGCCTCCTTTCAATCCCCTGCCCATGCCAGCCTCCCCCGCTGCCTCTTCGAGTTCCAAAGATACTCAGTCCTCAGGGGCTACCAACACTCCTTCCTCGGGAACTCCCCCCCCCCCCATCTTCGGGAACAAACGAGACCCACTCCTCGGGGCGTACTGCGAACGGTGCCAGCAACCCCAGTTCCGCAGTGAAAAAAGGGGTCCCGTTACATGGTAAGGTCAAGGCAGGCAAAACGATCATTTACATTTTGGATTCTTCATCGAGCATGGCAGAAGACGATGCCCTCAGCCACGCGAAAAGGTGTCTGCAAGCATCGGTAATGAATTTAGACGAGACAACGAAGTTCCAAATCATCGCCTACAATAGTCGGGCGTTTTCGCACACTCAGGAACCGATCCTGTGTACGGATCGAAATCGTCAAGATGCCCTCAAGTGGTTAGAAAAACTCACTCCGCAAGGCTCAAGTCATCATCAAAGTGGGTTCGAGTTGGCCTGTTGGCGCCGGCCCGATGCCATTTTTCTTTTGACCGATGCGGATGATCTCGGCCCGAAAGAATTGGCCCTTCTCAATAAAATGATTCCGGAAGATATTTATCTGAATGTGACCATCTTTGGAGAAAGTGAACCTCGGGGATTATTGGAAAAACTCACGGAACCCCGTGGCGGAACCGTTCGCCGTTATTCCCAAAAATAAACCGAGATTCCATATCCACTTCTCAGAGGAATCATCATTCCAGATCCGCTTCTCAGAGGAATCATCTCGTGATGGGATCGTTCGCCGAAATTGCCTAAAATCCCCAATCATGCAACCGGAAGCCGCTTTTTTTAGCATCCATTTCGGACGCGATTCGTATGATAATTTTCATTCTTTGATCTTATGTGAGAAAACGATGGTTCCAATCAATCTTTCTGGAAAAGTGGCGTTGATTTTTGGCGTAGGGGATAACGAAAGTTTTGCCTGGTTCATTGCGAAAACCCTTCAAGCGGCAGGGGCCAGAATTGCCTTGGCCGTGCATCCGCGTGTTCATGGAATTGTCGAAAGCATTTTGACCCGCGATCTGGATGCTGAAAGCCGAAAACTTCCTCACGGTGCCAGTGGGGAACTCAAGCCGGAACTGGTGCTTCCCTGTGACGCTCGTTACGACACTATGGCCGACGTAGATGAGGAAACCAAAAACGACCGGCGCTACAAAAAATTCGAGTTCTATGCCATCAAAGAAGTGGTCGAGGCCGTTGGGAAACATTTTGGCGGCATCGACATTCTGATTCACAGTATCGCCTTCTCGCGAGAGATTTCTAAACGAGCGATCGAAACTAGCCGCTCGGCCTACATGGAAGCCATTGGGATTAGTGCCTATTCGCTGACTTCGATGGTTCGCGCTGCGGAACCATTTATGGAAGGGCGAACGGGCGGAGCTTCCGTCGTTGGGTTGACGTACTTGGGGGGTTCGCGGGTAGTCCCTTACTATGGCGGGGGAATGTCCACTGCGAAGGCGGCCCTACAGATCGATTGTGGTCAACTCGCTCACAATGTGGGGGCCAAAAACATTCGCGTCAATCTGATTTCCGCAGGCCCCTATGCTTCTCGGGCAGCCCGAAGCATTCGCCCCGATTTTGATAAATCGATCACCTATGCTGCGGAACGTTCTCCACTTCCACGAGGTATCGAACCACAAGAGGTAGCCGATGCCTGTTTATTCTTGTGTTCTCCTCTCGCCAGTGCCATCAGCGGGCACACGCTGTTTGTCGATTGCGGCTACAACATTATGGGTGTGTAACACCCAATCACCTCACAGCCCGACCTGCTTGAACCCCGTCAGGCCAGCAGTTCTTTGATCACATGGCCATGAACATCGGTCAAACGGCGATCGATCCCGTTATGTCGCACGGTGAGTTTCGTGTGATCGATCCCTAACAGATGCAGAATCGTCGCGTGAATGTCGTACACTTCGGTCGGATGTTTTCGATCGGCGGGTTTGTAGCCAAAATCATCACTGGGGCCAATCGAGATTCCACCTTTCCCCCCCCCCCCGCAAAGCCAATTAGTGAAACAATAGGGATTATGATCGCGACCTTTACCTCCCTGAGAACTGGGCATTCGGCCAAACTCCGTTGTCCAAAGAATCAAGGTCTCATCGAGCATACCCAATCGTTTTAGGTCCTGAATCAACGCTGCCGCCCCCCGAGCCATCCCATAAGCTAACGGGCCATGATCCCGCTTCACATCCTCATGGCTATCCCAATTGCGGCGTGGGAAGCCATTGTCATTGCCGCTCCAGATTTGCACAAAGCGAACCCCTCGTTCGAGAAGCCGCCGAGCGATCAGACATTTCCGACCAAAGTAATCGGTCTCTTCAATCGGATTAATTTCCTTATCGAAGGTCCCTTTGCCGTGATCCAGCCCGTAGAGCTTCAGGGTTTCTTTGGTCTCTTTGCTCAGGTCCAAGGCCTCGGGAGCAGCCAATTGCATTTTCGCAGCCAATTCGTAGCTTTGAATTCGCACCTCAAGCCGATCATCGCGGCGAGATTTGGCATGTTCCCGATTCAATTTCGATAACGCATCGATCGTTTCTTTTTCCGATTGGGGGTTGATGAATTTCGCTTTTTCATCGGGGAACAGGTCTTCGATCGGGGTCTTATTTTCCGGATAAATGACCGTTCCTTGGTGACTGGCAGGGAGAAACGCACTATCCCAATTCTTGGTACCGTTCGAGGCCAACCCGCGATGATCGGGCAACACCACAAAGGTGGGCAGATTTTGGTTCAAGGTTCCCAGCCCGTAACTAATCCAACTTCCCATACTCGGAAAGCCCGGTCGATTGAAACCTGTGGTTTGCAATAACGTTCCCTGCGAATGCACCCCTGTTTTGCCAACCATGTTATGAACGAATGCGATGTGATCGACCACCTCTCCCAAAGGAGCAACCGTTTCCGAGAGGAGTTTCCCGCATTGGCCATAGGGTCGAAATTCCCAAAGGGGTTTCAGCCACGGCCCCAATCCATCTTGAAAGGCCTCGACTTTTTCACCAAAGTTCGAGGGTTTTCCATGTTGTTTGACTAATTCGGGTTTGAAGTCGAACAGATCGAGATGCGACGCCCCCCCCGCCATGAACAATTGCACGACCCGTTTCGCTTTCGCGGGATGATGCAAACGATTTTTTTCAGGGGTCGTTTCCGCCAAAAGTCCTTGCTCGGTCAACAGCGTTGCGAGCGCGATTCCTCCTAACCCGCCCCCACAAGACCAGAGAAATTGACGTCGATCAATCGAGGATATTGAAGAAGAGAACATACAAAAAACCCCAGCGGAGTAGCTTGAAGACGGAGCAGCTACAAAGGGATTATATCAATGTAAAGGGAAAAGGTGATTTTGCCAAACCGAGGGGAAAGGGAGGGGGGAATTAATGAATCGGGGAATTAGGGTGTGCGAATTAGGAAATAGTGTGAGGAAATCGCATAATCAAAAAAATGATCCAAAATGAAAGCATCTCGTGGAAAGCAGAGAGTGACCGGTGGAGTATCTTGCTTGTTAACTTTATTCTTAACCGAACAACAGCCATAGGTCATTGCTTTGTTCCAGCTATCACGGGACAGCATGGAAATGATGGCTCCACCATCGAACAACAGAATTTGTTCGGGGAATCGGAATGCTGCCAATCGCAATTGGTAGAGCAGTCTTTGAAACGTTCTAGCGTAATGCCGACAAACTCGCTTGCGATTCCTAATTTGGGAGAAACGCTCGAGTATTTCTCGCCTAAGAAGTACGAATCGATTTCCAAAGTTTCGCTTATCTTATGGCTAAATCAAAAGGAAAAACACTCTATGGTGTGGGGACCACTTGTCCACGCTCATCTAGACGTCTCAGACCTAATTCCCCCTCACCTGCTTGGATGCTCACCCGTCGCCCATCATCGGGGGCTCGGAATTCCAAGAAGGATCGCTTTGAACCTGAAAAGAGTACGACACTTTTCCGGTCCGATGCCCGATCAAACAATTCTAACGTAGAAAACCCAGTTTCGTTGGTACGCAGCAGAACTTGGCTTTGGCCGGTGGCATCCCTCAATGCGAGCAGGGATTGCCCAAGCTCTGCGCTCAATTCGGCACGGACGATGCCATTGCGATCGATGATTTCGACACTCCCTGCTTGTACCGTGAGGGGATGTTTTGCTATCCCAACTATAGGGAGGACGAGATACGCAATCAGGATCGTTTGGAGGATTACGAAAGCCCCAAGGATACGGAGCCGCCGCGATGTTCTGCCTTGAGTTTGCTCCAAGGTCGCTAGACGCTTAAACAACTCATCTCGATCGCTCATCAAAAATCTCCAATGATTTCCCAAAAATCCTCTCGGTAACGGTGAGGCCGAGTGGGCTACGAAGCACGGGTTTCAATGTCTGATGGATTAGAACGTCGGACCTTAAATCAGGTCCTGCTTGATCTGAAAGCCTTGATCTATCCCTCTATTGGCAGGATTGATCTATTCATATTATGGCGACCATGAGAATTTTTGGTCAATGATCTTTTTACTATTTGTTATTCGATAAATCCCTATTAATGTTTCTTTTTATGCTATTCCTTGATGTAAATTGTGAGAAGAGTTGTGCAGGCACCTTCCAACAGCGAAACCTTTTTATGCCAGAATTTCTTTGACGACATGACCATGAACATCGGTTAAGCGGAAATCTCGGCCCGCGTATCGGAAAGTGAGCTTTTCATGATCTAGGCCGAGTAAATGCAAGATGGTCGCATGGAGATCGTGCATGTGAACTTTGTTATCGACGGCTTGGGCACCAAACTCATCGGTCGAACCGAACGAAAAACCTGCTTTCACCCCCCCCCCAGCTAACCACATCGTGAAACCACCCGGATTATGATCGCGTCCGGTGCCGTTCTTCTCGGCGTAGGGGGTGCGGCCAAATTCGCTGCCCCACCAAACTAAGGTATCTTCCAATAAGCCTCGTTTTTTCAGATCGCTCAACAAAGCAGCGATCGGTTTATCCACGGCCTTGGCGTGGTCGGCGTGCTTGGGTAGATTGGAATGTTGATCCCATGCGGGGTTGGCAGAAGCATCGCCGTAGGTAACTTGAATAAAGCGCACCCCTTGTTCGCACAATCGCCGAGCCATGAGGCATTGCCGACCAAAGGTATCGGTTACTTTTTCACCGATACCATAGCTCGTTAGGGTTTCTTTGGTTTCCTTCGTTAAATCGAGAGTATCGGGGGCATATTGTTGCATGGCCCAAGCGCGTTCGTAGCTTTCGGCCACGGCCTCGTAGGCAGACTCGGCAGGATCACGTTTGATTTGTTCTTGGCTCAGTTGTCGCAGTAGGTCCAGTTCCCCTTTTTGAATATCGACGGGTAGGCCCCCCGTGAGGTTGCGAATCGTCAATTCCGAGGCCGTTGCACCCGCTTTGCCGATCGGGGTTCCTTGATAGAAGGCGGGCAAAAATGCGGTCCCATAATTCCGTGCTCCACCATTGCCCGGCGAGGGCGAAATCGTGATGAAGCCCGGAAGGTTTTGTCCTTCGGTCCCTAGCCCGTAGAGAACCCAAGAACCCATGCTCGGGCGAACAAAATTGGTGGACCCGCAGTGTAAAAACAAGGTGGCAGGACCGTGAGCTACCCCTTCGGTATGTAGAGAGTGAATAAAACAAAGATCATCGATATGTTTATTGATTTCGGGAAACAAGTCAGAAGCCCATTTGCCCGTTTTGCCATGCTGGCTGAATTTCCACAGCGGCTTCATGATGCGATGATTTGTCCCGCGATTCCCTGTATTCGCAATGGTTCGAGCATCGTTAAAAGGCATTTGTTTGCCATCATCCTGAATCAACCGAGGTTTATAATCGAATGAATCCACATGGCTGACCCCTCCTTGCATGAATAGAAAAATGATCCGCTTGGCTTTGGCAGGATGGTGAGGTTTCTTGGCGGCAAGGGGATGCTCTTTGGCAAGAACAGGTGCATGAGTCAACCCCGCGAGGGCGAGTGCCCCGAATCCACAACTGGTTTGGGTCAACCATTCTCGTCGGCTGAAAAGGTATCGCATATTCGCTTCTCAAGAATTTTTGGGACGACTTCTTCTCACACTAATTCACATATCGAAAATCGGGCGTGGCAAACAGGACATGCACAAGGCTTGTCCAAGCAGGTTTTGCTTCTTTCCCTTGGAGGAATTTTTGGGCGAGTCCCCGTTCTTTCTCATTCGGCAGCCGCCCCAAGATCAACCGATACGCCGCGATGATTCTGGCATCTTCATTAGGATAGTTTTCTACTAACAGTTTTTCTGCGGTCGCTTGGGCTTGTTGGAGCGGGAACGGGTGATTCATCAGATACAAGGCTTGTTGCGCCACCGTGGTGACATTGCGTTTTCCGGTCACCATGCTGGGGTCGGCCAAGTCGAAGACTTCTAAGGTATCCGGCAGGGCATTCCGGAACATGGGTAGATAAATGCTGCGACGCAGGGACGAAGTTTTATGTCCATAATCGGAGCTTAAATTCTCGGGGAAGGTGGGGCCACCGCGAGTAGGATCGAGTTTTCCTGAGATGACTAGCATCGCATCCCGAATACATTCGGCATCCAAGCGGCGGCGATTGGCACGGCCGAACAAACGATTCTCGGGGTCGGCCTTGAGGGTGGCTTCGTTCCCTGTAGTCGATTGCTGATAGGTTTGGCTAAGCATTATTTGTCGGATGAGTTTTTTCGTGCTCCAACCCTGTTGCAAGAATTGGCTGGCCAAATAATCCAAAAGTTCCGGATGAGAAGGGGCCTCTCCGGTGGTTCCAAAGTTATCCACCGTGCGAACCAACCCTTCACCGAAAAGCCAATACCAAACCCGATTCACATAGACCCGCGCCGTCAGGGGATTGTCCGCCGAGGCAATCCAATCGGCCAGTTCCTTCCGCCCGCTTTGATTTTTTGGAAAGCTAACAGGTTTTGGTTGGGTCACTTGCAAAAAGTTACGCGGTACCAATTCTCCTTGATTGTGAACATTTCCGCGAATGTGAATTTTAGCCTCTTCGATCACCTTTTCTTCCAGAACCCCCATCGTTTTCGGCCGTTTCGGCCCTTTATCGATCAGGCTTTTCAGCTCGGTTTCGAGAAGTTTGAGCCGATCGGCATTGGGTTTATTCTCAACAATTTTATCTTGAGGTTTATCCAAGGGAAGAAACACAACGGCATCGGCAATAACGTGTCCATTGGTTCCTTCGTTCGAGATGACAACGTAACACTGGCCATCTTTCTCAAATCGGTGTTCGCCTAACGAGACAAATCGTCCCAGAATGGGCGGGTTTTGTTTCATATTCACATGAACGGTTTTTTCACCATCGGCACTGGCAATGGTGACGGGTACAGAGTCGGCCCGATTGGTGCCTGCGGAGTAGGCCAGTCGCACTTCATATTTTCCGGCAGGAATCGAATCGGGTTGGAAGGTCAAGGTTTTTTCCCCTTTGCCCTCGTTTTTATCATGCAGATACCCCTCGCCGATGTACACTTTGACCGAAGTCGAATGCATCCACTCGCCGACCTTTTTCGCTTGGGTATCGTCCAGAACAATCCCCTTGACATCTTTCACCAAAATCACTCCGAGAGTTTTGGGGTCAACTTGTTTCTTCTCAGCGGCGATCAGGTCTTGCAAGCGGGCAATCTCGGCTTCGTGTTTTTTCAACAGGGCCTCTTGCTCTGGCTCAACAGGAAGAGGAACTTCGATCCAATTCGAGACGTTGGCATGTTCCATCGTTTTGGTGTTGCGTAAAATCCCCGCTAGTGCGTAGTAGTCCTTCGTGGGAATGGGGTCGAATTTGTGATCGTGGCAACGGGCGCAGGTCACCGTTTGCGCCAAGAACCCTTTGGTAATCACATCGAGTTGTTCATCGACAAAATCCATGCGAAGTTGCTTTTTATCTTGCTCCTCGAAGTTCGTATTGCCCAACACCAGAAAACTAGTGGCAATCAATGAGCGTTGCTTTTGTGCGAGGTCTTTGGCTTCCAATAAGTCGCCGGCAATTTGCTCGCGAATGAACCGATCGAAGGGAACATCTTGGTTAAAGGTGTCAATGACATAATCGCGGTAGCGCCAAGCCTCTTTGAAGATGAAGCCCCTGAGGGTGACCGATTCCGCATAGCGAGCAATATCGAGCCAATGGCGGCCCCAGCGCTCCCCGAATTGGGGAGATGCCAATAAGTAATCGATGAGTTTTTCATAGGCTTGGGGAGAAGGGTCATTCACAAAAGCATCGACCTGAGCGAGTGTTGGTGGATAGCCTAACAAATCGAAATAAACTCTTCGGATGAGGGTGGCTTTATCCGCAACGGGGGCCGGTGAAAGTTTCTTGCTTTCCAATTGGGCAAGGATAAATCGATCTAAATCCGTCTTTGCCCAAGGAGATTGCACCATAGGAACCGGCGGATTTTGAATCGGCTTATAAGCCCAAAAATTCCTGCCTTCTTCGAGGGTCATGGCCGAGTTTTTTTTCACAGCCCCCGCTTTCGGTAAGCCGGGTAGCCCCTGAGCGATCCATTTTTCAAAATCCGCAATCACACTTTCGGGGAGTTTTTTCTTCGGCGGCATTTTGAGATCATCTTGATACTTGAGACTTTTCAACAGCAGACTTTCCGCAGGATTTTTCGTGACGATTACGGGGCCGCTGTCTCCCCCTTTGGTTACCCCTTCGTGCGAGTCGAGGAGTAGCCCCCCTTTAAGTTTTTTGTTTTTCTCAGCCTCGGCCGAATGACATTGGAAGCAGTGTTCAATCAAGATGGGACGAATTTTCTTCTCAAAAAAATCGTTGGCTAAAGTGGTGCGATGTGTGCCCAACAACAAAAAAGCAATCGTCAGGATCGTCCAAGAGGAAAGAAATTGTCTCATTAGAATACCCGAGCAATCAAAGCGATTTCACACAATGAAGAAGATCAAGACTCGCTATTATGAGTTTAGCTAATCCTTTGACTAAATGATATGGTACTTTCTTAAAATCTTCTAACCAATTACCTCCAACACTTGACCCTTAAGACACACACTCCAAAAGACAAACGCCCAGAACCCAAACCCAGAAAAGCAAGAACCCCAGAACCCCGGTTCCGTCGTGGACGAGCAGATGCCCTTCTCCTGCCCAGAAAAGCAAGAAAAGCAAGAAAAAAAATCGAACGAGGTTCTTTTCGGGTTGGGGTAAAATGATAAACTAAGAGTTTCGCTCAGAATCGTTCCTCCGACGGTCGGAGGATAAAAAGAGTATTGCCAATGCGTTCGTAAAGCAGCCCTCGCGTTGCGAACGGGGCGCGTGGAGCAATCCACCCTAAGGTAGGGCGTAGAGATATGGCTAAACATAACAAAACCAATCGGAGCCTGAAGAAGCGGTTCAAAATCACCGCCAAAGGCAAATTGAAGCACAGTCGGGGTAAACGCCGCCACCTGATGGCAGGCCGCACCACCAAGAGCAAACGTCAAGCCCGCACTCCTGCAGTGACCACAGGGCCGACCGCTGACAAATACATCATTGCCATGGGTGGCCTGTAACCGTTCATCCGACCTGTTCAACCTACTAGCTAACTTCAGGAGATAAAGAGCCATGCGAGCTCGTTCCGGTAAAACCGTTCTGCGCAAACGTGCCAGAACTCGTAAACTGACTAAAGGCTTTCGACTCAGCCGCCATAATTTGTATCGACAGGCCATTGTCACCCTGATTCGATCCCGTGTCTATGCGTTCCGCGATCGCCGCGTACGAAAACGTTCGTTCCGTCGCTTGTGGATCATCCGCGTCAATGCGGCCTGCCGCGCTCGCGGGATTCGCTACTCCGCCTTCATTGCAGGGCTGACCAACGCCCTCATCGAACTGAACCGCAAAAACCTCGCCGAAATCGCGATCCACGATCCAGAAACTTTTACCAAACTCGTGGAATTAGCCAAAGCGAATCTTCCAAAGGGGTTAACCGTTTAGTTCTTCTCACAGAGTGGCGGTATCGGTATCCATATTACGAACCCTAAATAAAATGACGATTTTAAAGGGATCGATTGCCTTCAACGGAATCGATCCCTTTTTTTTTCATGATCACTTTCTCGGAACAAAAGGGAAGATAGAACAGAGGGAAGAGATAATCGATCTCGAATTAGTTAATCACCTTCTCGGAACAGAGGGAAGAGATAATCGATTCCGTTCTGATTCGAGCCAATGTTAATCCCTTCGATACTGAAAATTCCCCCCGAGCCAACAGGGAAGCCGTCGATGGTACCGGGTATCCCAGTCGTGTTGAAATTACTATACGCCGAAGTGGGTGTGATCGTGAGTCGATACGCTCCCGGTCGCAGAGTGGTGAATAGGAAAGAGCCATCATCATCGGTGTTATAGGATTGGAACACCGCCCGTCCGAGGTAATCGACCCCCGTGACAAAAACATCTTGTCCACCGACACCGACTTCAATCGAGGGATCATCTCTTGTTCCAGATTGATCCGCATCAAGGAAGGCGAAGCCCCCGAGAGTCGAGGGGTCTCGCAAAGTAATCCGAACATTCGTGTTCGACATATGAAACTGACCGTTCCCCGTCAGCGAGCGGGCCGCCAACGTACCGTACATCTCGCCGTTGGTAAAATTCACATCGGCATTCGGAGCCAAGATGCTCCCTCGCATTTGAATGGCCGACATGTTGACCGAGGTGGCTTGGAACATATTCCACAAGATGGTACTGCTGTTGGCCCCACCAAATAAACGAAGCCCCACATTATTCAGGTTGACCATTGTTCCTCGAACGTTGATCAACGTGGTTGAACCGACGGGAACATTGATGGTGATTCTGCGAGAAGCAGCCAATTGAGCAGCCGTCACCGAGAAGATATTCAGTTCCGGATGAGTCCCCGCTAGGGTCAAATTGCTGCCCCGCAGTCGCGTCACCATATTATGCCCCTCGGCTCCGAGGGTCGCAGCCGTCGCCAACAGATGCGATTCGATCGCGGTAAAATCCACCACACCCGTTTCTTGTCGCTCCGACCCGTTGGGAATACCCACATTGGTCAGAACCGCAGTGCTGCCATAAACGATATTACCGTTGAATACTTGTCCATTAGTGTAACTGAGGGCATCGCCGACAATCAGATCATCCCGAGTCCCGTTTGAGTTCGGTAGCCCCGTTCCGATGCCGTAATTCAGCAAAGTCGCATCATCTCCTGCAGCCACGCGACCTTCCACATCGGAAGAATAAACATTAATATCATCACGAACAAAGACGTTAAAATCGGCCGCCTGACCAAGATCATAAACCGCAGGCACGGCCCGATCTTCCAAGGGTACGAGGGATAATCGGGAACGAGAACTTAACTTCGAGGACAGATTTTGTAATAAATTCAACAACATCGGATACTCCCGCCAGCAATTCAGTACCTTACTTAATGTTCTCACTTTGCTGCGAAAGATAACGATGAAACTTACAATGAGAGGCAGGGTTTTTCTAGGATTTCGATGTGTTGTACCAAATAGAAGCATAAACGGAGTTAGGCGAATCGAACAAGATAACGTAATTTTGCTCAACAGACGCATCGCATAGCGCGAAGAAAGATAAAAGCAGCCGGTGAACCTTTTTTTGACTCAAGAATCTTATTACTTGTCACAGAGGGAAGAATTTGGTACATTAGCACAGACGGAGAGGTGGCTGAGTGGTCGAAAGCACCGCTTTGCTAAAGCGGCGATGGGGTCAAACCTATCCGCGGGTTCGAATCCCGCCCTCTCCGCTCAATCATTCTCAACCATGACCAATCAATATGAATGGGGTAGTACAACTGGCTACCTCATATTTATTTCACCTTTGCAATCTTCCTCGCTGCGAGTGAACTCGGGGTAGCAAATTAAACAAGCGCCCAGCTTCATGGGGAGATTTTATCCTTGTTCGCGGTCGCGGATTTTTCTTCCCAGCCAATTAATGCCTCGTTCGCCTCCGAGCGCTCCCAGTAGGAATCCCAGTAGCATCAATATCGCACAAGCCGTCCAACGGCGACCGCTCAGCCGTGTGAGAAAGGGAATCCGGATCACTATCAACAAAAAGAAACCGAAGCCTAGTAATGCTCCCCCACCGCCGTAAACCAGTAGTTCCACAAAATAATCCAGCGGTTTCTTGATTCGAGAATAACCGTGATTTTTCTTCGGGACCTTCACCAAGTTTTGACAACTACATTTGAGCCTTTCTCCGATTCGGCTTTCTGCCACCAGATAGCGTTTCCCACAGTACCAACAGCGAAAGGCAATCATTGGCTTGCTCATTCCGAATCTACTTTGTTCGGCTAAATCGCTCCATTGAGAAGGCGGGCAAATTTCCCACGCCACGATAGGGGAACTTCGGCTGTCAACGTGATTGGTTCCAAACGGGTCGGATGAAGGAAGCTCAATTTTCGTGCATGCAATGCGATTGCCTTTCCGAATAACGATTCGGAACCGTATTTCAAATCGCCATAAATCGGGTGACCATGATGGGCTAATTGCACACGAATTTGATGCTTGCGGCCCGTGCGGGGGCGAACTTCCAACAACGACAATTTCTCGTGGCTGGTTTTGGTCGTGAAATCTAAGGCGGCCCACTGGGCGCCGGGCGTATCGGCTTCGGCAATTTCAACGATTTCTCGTTGTTCGTCTTTTTTCAACCAATCTTCTAAGGTTCCGAACACCGGTAGGGGGCTTCCTTCCACCACGGCCCAGTAGGTCTTTTCTACCATCCCCGAGCGAAATTGTTCGGAGATGCGTGCTGCTGCTTTACTGGTTCGGGCAAACAGCAACACCCCGCTAACGGGTTTATCTAATCGATGCACGATTCCCAGAAAAACCTTGCCCGGCTTTTGATATTTTTTCTTCAGGTATTGTTTCACCACCTGATCCATCGTTTCTGTGATACCGTCTGAATGTGCGGAAGCAATCAGGGCTGGTTTCGATACAGCAATCAAATGATTGTCTTCGTACACGATGTTCAGATCATCCGGTGTCATGCACAATTCCAAAAGGGAATTTTTCCGTTTTCAATGGATCAAGCTAGGCCAAATCTTGGGGAGCGATCCGATTCATTTTATCTGAGCCGAATCGATTCATTGTGATCTTGAGAGAGTCCATTCTCGGTTCTCTCGTGCGAATCGATTCTTTTTTATTTAGTGCGGATTCATTCTCTGTTCTTTTGTGCGAATCGATTCCCTCTCATGATACGGGTGAAATTCGGTTTCTCCAAGAAACCCCTCAAGGTTCTATAATGGGCCATTGGTAATACGCAAAATCCTGTGGAGATATTCAAGTCGATGACCAAAGCGAGATTGTTTACCCCCGGTCCCACTCCGGTTCCGGAAGAAACCCTGTTGGAACTGGCCAAACCGGTCACTTATCACCGAACTGCCGAGCAAAAAGAAACCCTCAAAGAGGTATTAGAAGAGCTGAAATACGTCTTCCAAACCCAAAACGATGTGATCGTTCTGACCGCCAGCGGAACCGGCGGGATGGAAGCAGCGGTGGTCAATACGCTTTCCGCAGGAGATAAGGCCATTCTGTTGACGGCTGGTCGTTGGGGAGAGCGTTGGCGGGGAATTCTCAAAGCCTATCAAGCGAATCTGGTCGTCGTCGAAATGCCCTACGGCAAAGCCGTGCCTCCCGCAGCGCTGGAGCAGGCCTTGAAAGAACATCCCGATACCGTTGCCGTCTTTTCCACACTGAGCGAAACTTCGACCGGAGTGGTTCACGATATTCAGGCTTATGGGAAAATTGTGGCTTCGACCCCATCCCTTTTGATTGTGGATTCCATCAGCGGCTTGGGGGCATGCGAATGCCGAACCGATGCTTGGGGAATCGATATTAACGTGACCGGTTCGCAAAAGGCCCTGATGATGCCCCCCGGCTTGGCCTATGTGGCCGTCAGCCCCAAAGCGTGGCGAGTGATCGAAGGTAAACCGAATCGCCGCGCTTTTTATTTCGATCTGAAGCGTTACCAAGCGAAGCTGGCCGAGAACGATACCCCCTACACGCCGGCCAACACGCTCATCAAAGCCCAAAAACTTTCTTTGAAGAGAATTCGGCAAGAAGGAATCGAAAATCTTTGGAGCCGTCATGCCCTCATGGGGGCGATGGCGCGGGCAGGCGTTCAAGCCATGGGGTTGCAGCTGTTCTCTGAAACACCCAACAACGGTTTAACGGTGATTACGGTACCCGAGGGAATCGATGGCAATGCGATTCTCAGCAAGCTGGAAAAGAAGCATGGCTACAAACTAGCCAACGGTCAAGATAACCTCAAAGGAAAAATTTGGCGTTTGTCTCATATGGGTTATTGCGACCCGTTTGATCTGATCGGAGCCTTGTCGGCGTTGGAATATGTGCTGCTGGAAGCGGGCTATCCCTGTTCCGCCGGTGCTAGTGTTGCCGCCGCCCAAAAGGTGTTAAGTACGAAACTCGTTTAGAACCGGTTCCAAGTTGGTGACGTGGTTAGCATCCTCAATGGTGCTGGCATCCCCTGCCGATCCGCATATTCTTGTTGATACAGCAACCTCGAAGCTGCCCTAGAAAACGAGGGTCGATAATTCTCAATCTGTCTAGACCTTGACGCTTTCTTGAACAAGTTTGTTATTCTTGATCTGTTTAGACTGTGAGGCTTTCTTGGCCGGGGATGGGAATACCAATGATTTTCGCTTCAAAGGCCATTTCCCCGTTCACAAAACCTTGGGTATCGAAGATGCTCTGACGTTTAGCGACGCGAGTTCCTCGCCCAACTAGAATCAGGCGATCATTGGGCCTTACGGTTCGGCGGAATCGAACATCTTCGAGTCCCCCTAGGCCAAGGAGGTCAGCGGTGACCCCATTTTTTTTCACATAATAGCAGACCATTTGTGCGGCCGCTTCACACATTAATACCCCCGGAAAAATGGGGTATCCGGGCATATGGCCGCGGCACCAAAATTCATCTTCGCGAATGTCTCGATAGCCAATAATCAAATGTTCGTTGGTATCCATTTTAACGATGGCATCGAGCAAAAGCATCTCGTAACGATGGGGAATGAAACGACGGATGTCCTCTTGATCGTGGAGAATAGTGGTGTCAATCGATTTCACATCAATCAAAGGGGGGGGGGGCATAAATCTCCTTTCTCGGTTAGCCAATCAGGTCGAGCACCTGATTTAATTCGGTGATTAACGCATCGGGTCGATGATTCGGCTCTTTCAATAGTTCGGGGGGAGCAACCAAAGTTTTTTTATCACCTGCAAAGAGAGCCGTTTTTAGCCCCCATTTCTTTGCGGGAGCAATATCACGAACCAGGTGGCTCCCCACATGCAAAATTTCGTCGGGATCGATCCCTTTTTTCTTCATCGATTCAATGGCCCGACGGAAAAGGGTATCGCTGGGCTTTTTACCTTGAATTTCGTAAGACAGGCACCCCAAATTCACGGGCACCCACGTCGGCAGGACTGCATGAGGATTTTCCAGTTTCACACATCGTTGCAATTGCCCGTAGGTGAAACATTGACCATCCCCCAATAAACCCTGCACGATACCTTGATTCGCAACCGCTTCGAGTGTCTCGGCCAAGCGTGGGTATCCTTCGACCCCTTGGAGGCTCGCTTGAAAGAAGTAGGCAATTTTCTTGGCATATTCGATTTGCGAACCGTAGTGAGCCACATCGTATTTGTACTCCTTCATTTGGAGTTTTTTGATGATGGCATCCCAGATTTTTTCACAGAGCAGTTCTGGGATTTTCTCGCTGTACGATTGCAAACGGAGATTGTCGTACTCCTTTTTGTAAATCTCCTTCATGTACTCCGAGGGTTGACCCGGCTTGCGGCTCATGGACCCCCACATTTTGAATTCGTGAATGGTCTTATCCAATGCGACCGAAAGTAAAAAGGCATCCTCGGTCCAAAGGGTGATTTCTCCCCCATTGATGTTCAACAACGTCCCATACACATTCCACAGGATGGCCCGTATTCCCAAAGGGCGGGTTGAAGGTTTCGCTTTCACCGGTTCCGGTGGCATGGGTTTGGGCCAAGGGATTCCGGGCTTTTGGTGAATCTGTTCGACGTATTGTTCTAGGGTCAATGGCATGGGTTCTACTAGCCTTGATCGTTTCAGAATCGAGATGATTCTCGATCCGACAAAAAGCCTCGCATTCCAAACGAAACCGTACCCGCGACTCGTTGGCACCTTCCTGAACTTCTCTCTATTATCTGAATTCGTTGGGTTTTATCAATCATTTCTTCAGGGATGCCGAGACTGTGTCCGATTGGGGAGAGAGAAACAACAGCCTTTTTGATTTTACGGATTCGGCAGGCAAAATTTCCATATCTTTTTGTTCAGGAAGACCTTTTGTATGATCTCATGATTGGGAGAATATATGCTGGTAGGTCGGTGCAACGCCTGCGGAGCCGAACGAGAATTTCCTCCTTACTTCAAGGGGTTAGTCTTACAATGCAAAGAATGTGGTAACGGTACATTAACGCCGAAGGAAACCGATACGCCCCCTGCCCCACGAGTTTCGGCTGCGGTTCCCGCAAAGACAACCACACTCACTCCCACCCCAATACCTTCCGAGGCGCTTTTGCCCGAAATCCCTGCCGACTCGGAGGGGGTGGACCTCTTTAGCAAAGGGGGGCTTTCCGATTCGAGTGATGCTTCCCCCCCCCTTGAGCCGGCCGCTTTGGCCCAGCCAATCCGAACCGCCGACTTCTCTTCTGGATCGAACGCACCCAGCGCACCGGCGGGGAATGCCAATGCCCTTTCTCGCCACCTTCAGGTGGATGAATCCCGAGCGATTTCTCGACCGATCAAAGTGGACGAATCCCGAGCGTTACAATCCCCTTCCCTACCCGCAGGATCGGGGGGGGCCACCACCGGCCCGAAACGCAAGGTCGATTTGAACCAATTTTCGGATGTCCCCCCCCCCTCGCCGGCCAGAAGTTCACCGGTCCGATTATTGGGGCTACTCATTATGACGATTGGTTTAGCTTCCTTTTCGTTGCCTTATCTGGGCTTGAAAATGGACTTCATTAACACCATCCAAAAACTCCAACCTTTGATGGGGATCGGTGTTTCGGTGGTAGGGGTTCTCTTCATTCTGTTGAGCTTTTTGAAGAAACAATAATCTCATGGCCGACAATCTTTTCCGACGTCTTCCGCCGACCCACGAAATTTTAGCCTGCCCAGAATTGGTGGAACTTGAGCAAGCCTTTCCGCATGAAACGATCGTTCAAGCAGTTCGGGCCGAACTCGATGCCATCCGTCATCTGATCCGATCCGAGAAATGGCAAGGCGAAGTTCCCCCCGCACCAACGATAGCGCAACGGGTTCGCCAAACGCTTGAAAAACAGGCACAGCCAATTCTTCGACCCGTAATCAATGCCACGGGGATTGTGTTGCACACCAACTTGGGGCGTTCTCCTTTGCCCATCGAGGCAGCTCAAGCAGTGTGCGAAACCTCTCAAGGTTATGTGAATTTAGAACTCGATCTGGAAACGGGGAAACGCTCGAGTCGTCAAAACCCCATACGGAATGTGCTCAGCCGTCTTTTCTCGACTGAATCTGGAACTGTTGTGAATAATTGTGCGGCCGCAACGGTGATTACTCTTCGGGCCTTGGCAATGGGCAAAGAGGTAATCGTTTCTCGCGGGCAATTGATCGAGATCGGCGGCAGTTTTCGCATCCCTGAGATCATGGCCGTTTCCGGTGCGATTCTCAAAGAAGTCGGCACCACGAACCGCACTCGAATTGCTGATTACGAGAGGGCGATTACTCCGCAAACGGCACTGCTCATGCGGATTCATTGCAGTAACTATCGAGTGCGCGGATTCACCCAAGAGGCATCCCTTGAGGAACTGATTGAATTGGGGCGAAAATACAATCTTCCGGTCATTGACGATGCGGGCAGCGGGGCCATGTTCGACTTTGCTCGCTTTGGTTTAGCGGGTGATCCGGTGGTGACCGAAAGCGTTCGACGCGGCGCCTCGTTAGTGTTGTTCAGTGGCGATAAATTGCTCGGGGGACCTCAAGCCGGTTTGATTGTCGGTCAGAAAAACCTTATCCAAAAAATCGAAAAAGACCCTTTGATGCGAGCTTTTCGGCTCGACAAAATGACCCTAGTGGCCTTGGAACGAACCTTACGGCTGTACGAAAATTTCCCCCAAGCCTTGGAAAAAATACCCCTCCTTCAAATGTTAGCCATACCTTTGAGCGTACTCAAACAACGATGCGAACGTTTGTTATCGGAAATCGTGATGCTCCCGAACCTCACGGGTCATGTTCAAGAAGAATCGGCTTATGTAGGGGGAGGCTCACTTCCTGATTTGGCCTTGCCTACTTATGTGATTCGCATTCAATCCCAAAAATTAACGGAAGAAGAACTTGCGGCCCGTTTGCGTATGGGTTCGCCCGCCGTGATGCCTCGCGTGCAAAAGGGGCAAGTATGGCTCGATCTGCGTACCGTTTTCCCGCATCAAGAAGAGGCGATTGTGCAAGCTCTGAGAAAGGCCTGTGGGTGATTGGCATCAACGTGATCCGCATCAAGAAAATCGGCTTTCTGCCGATCGGTGTCCCATCGGCGTCCCATCCTCCCCAACTGGAAAAACATTGGCCTAGCCCCCCTCCCCCCACGCTTGCGATCCGAAGGGAAAGCGATTAGGGATTGACTCGGAGAGCGCTCGAAGGGGGATTTGTTCAACATGTCCAATAGGAAGACTGGAATTCTCACGGATCGCGATTGACCGATTTGGTTCACAGGGTGATTTGTTCAACATGCCCAAGGAATTTCATAAAATGGGTTATCGATGCATCGCGAGTTATCTCAAGCTGATCTCACTTTTGGAACCCCCCGTTAGGAGGGGTATCCTTTCTGACTGCCTTGGTCGGGTTCTTTCTGGCACGGGATTTATGGCCCCTTTTGGCCGATTCCCTCAACTCGATGTTGGGAGGGGAACTGCCGACCTTGGATCGAAAATTCTACGACTATCGCTATGCCCTGATTGGTGCGGTGCTTGGGGGCGCCCGTGTCCTTTACAACGGTTTAGATTCGCTTCTCTCGGGAAAAACTGGGGCCGATCTCGCTGTGGCGATTGCCTGTATCGCTGCGATTTTACTGGGGGAGCCTCTGGTTGCGATTGAAGTGGTGTTTATTGGATTAGTCGGCGAACTTTTAGAAGCGGTGGCCTTCTACCGAAGCCAACGAGGGATTCGTTCCTTGGTTGAAGTGTTCCCAAGAAAAT
>JAOAAA010000081.1 GCA_026419115.1 Gemmataceae bacterium | reverse complement strand
GTCCAACACGGTTTGCCCCGTATATTCATCCTTTTTGTCTAACAGCTCGACCTTCGCGACAGGGCCAAGGCGGGCAATAATCAGCCGCTTGGCATGTAAAATTTTGATGCGATCGTTTGTAGCCAATCCCCGTTTGGCAATGGTGATAATGCGCTCAACATAGGGGCGCATTTCTTTGGCTTTGGGAACGGTCGTGATGATCCGTTCGTGGGTGATTAAGGCAACAAACATGTTCCGATACAATGCCCGACGATGGGAGGCATTGCGATTCAACTTACGACCAGCAATACGATGGCGCATGGCCTATCTCCTTTAGGTGAACTAGAGTTTACGGGTGCTTGAAGCACGCTCGCCTAGTCACGGTGTTAAAAAATATACCCTCTTCCAATAAGGTCTACCAAAAGAGGGCGCCTTACAATCTCTGTACCGAGGGGCGGCTTTCTCTCTGCGTCGGATCAGCTCGCAGGTTTGGGCGGGGTCAGCCGAGGTATCCGCATTCCAAGGCTTAATCCTTGTTCTTGAAGTTTCTGCTTAACTTCTTTGAGTGTCGTTTCACCGAAGTTCCGAACTTCCAAAAGGTCATCTTCCGTTTTCACAACCAGTTGCTCAACGGTATTAATGCCTTCGGATTCCAAGCAGTTGGTCGCTCGAACCGAGAGGTCTAATTCGGCCAGCGACATGGCCAGTTTGCGACGGAGATTTTCTTCTTCCGCCGATTTCTGAGCGCCAGGTACTTCGAGGCTATCGGTGATGGGCAATTCTTCACCCGGTTCGGTGTATTGGATAAATGGATTGAGGTGTTTTCGCAGAATCTTGGCGGCTTCAACAAGGGCCATCTGCGGAGTGGTAGTGCCGTTGGTCCAAATTTCAATCACAACCCGATCGTAATTTGTACGTTGGCCGACCCGTGCTTCGGTAATTTCGTATTTCACGCGAGTGACTGGGGAAAAATTGGCATCCACAGGAATGACCCCGTGTTCCCGATCTTTACCCGCAATTTCTTCCGCAGTGCGATAGCCTCGACCGTTTTCGACGGTCATTTCCATGATGAAAGGAACATTGTCATTCTTTTTGGCGATAAAATGTTCCGGATTGAAAATCTGAATATCGGCATCATGAATAATATCGGCAGCGCGGATTTCGCCCGCTTCTCGTTTCTCGATGCGAATGACCCGAGGGGTGTCGGCGAGATTTTTCACTACGAGCGATTTAATATTCAAAATAATGTCAGTGACATCTTGCTCGATGCCCGGAATGCTGGAAATTTCGTGCTGGACGCCTTGAATTTTGACCTTAGTGACGGCACTTCCTTCCAGAGAGGATAGCAGGACCCGTCGAAGGCTATTGGCGATTGTGGTTCCAAGACCTTGTTCAAAAGGTTCGGCGACAAATCGACCGTGTGTATCGCTGAGGGTGCCTCGTTCGGAGACAACACGGTTGGGAAGTTCAAGGTTACGCCATTTAATTCGCATAAAGCAATCTCCAACAGGGCTTATAAATGCCAAATCGGAATGTGTATTGGGAGAGTGAAGAGGTCAGAAGTTGACCGGATTCACAAGACCAAAGACACATTCCGAACGATTGGGTTTCAGGAAGTTATCGGGTAGCAATTTCAATAATTAGTTGTTCACGGATGTCAGAAATTCGCGGGTCCACATCCCCCCGAGAGGGAAGGCGACTGAGTTTTCCTTCGGGGACATCGCCGGGAATGACCTCAAGGAAATCGGGGATACGTTCCATGGCACCGGTTTTGGCCAATTCTCGCCCGAGTTTGGCGCTCTTTTCACGATCTTTAATTTTGACCACATCGCCCACACGAAGGAGGCGGCTGGGGATATTGCAGGGAACCCCATTCACGAGCACATGGCCGGCATTGACCAATTGCCGAGCCGAGTTGCGCGACGGGGCAAAGCCAAGCCGATGAATCACATTGTCGAGGCGGCGCTCGAGAATGGCAAGGAGTTGCTCACCAGTGTTTTCCGGCGATTTGGCCGCGAGGGCAAAATAGCGACGGAATTGGCGTTCGAGCAGCCCGTAGAACCATTTGAGGCGTTGTTTTTCACGAAGGCGTTCGCCATATTCTGAGAGTTTGCTTTTGCGAAGCCCATGCATCCCCGGCGGAGGAGCATCCTTCTCAATGGGGCACTTAGGAGAATAGCAACGAGTCCCTTTGAGGTAGAGCTTCATTTGCTCACGACGACAACGCTTGCAAACCGGATCAGTGTAACGAGCCATGTGTTCAGAGTCTTTGGGTCTATTCGGTTAGTTTGGGAAGTAAAGGAATTAAACGCGGCGTTTTTTCGGGGGGCGGCAACCATTATGGGGTAGTGGGGTCACGTCTTCGATCACCTTGACGTTCAGTCCTGCAGCTTGCAGGGCACTGATGGCCGATTCTCGACCAGCGCCGGGACCTTTGACCTTCACATCCACTTCTTTCATCCCCATTTTGAAGGCTTTCTCAGCACAGCTTTCAGCCGCACGTTGAGCCGCATATGGAGTGCTCTTACGCGAACCTTTGAAGCCCACGGTTCCCGCCGAGGCAGCAAACAGGGCATCGCCTTGGGGGTCGGTAATCGTCACGATCGTATTGTTGAACGTCGATTGGATGTGAACGATCCCTTTCGTTACGCCCTTTCGCTGCTTTTTCTTCTTACTCTTGGCCATATTGCATCTATATCAATCAGAATGTTATGGTTTCTAGGAAATATCGCGTTGTTGTCGCACGGGTTTGGGGGCACGATTTCATAATGAGAATGAAATAGACATTCCCCAAAAACCATCCAATTAGCGGAGGTCTTTGACCCCTTTCTTACCGGCGACGGTGATCCGTTTCCCTTTCCGTGTTCGGGCATTTGTTTTGGTTCGTTGTCCACGAACGGGGAGTTTTCGGCGGTGACGGGTACCACGATACGAACCGATGCGGATTAAGCGCTCGATGTTCTGTTGTTCGGTTCGGCGCAGTGCCCCTTCGACAAGGTATTGGTCTCGATCCAACAGACCGGCAATCCGAGCCACTTCATCCTCGGAGAGTTCCTTGGCAGGCCGTTGGGGATCGACCCCCACTTGGCGGCAAAGTTGGATGGAAGTTGTTGGTCCAATACCGCGCAGGTATCGCAAGGAAATATGGGTGGGTTTGTTCGGTGGTAAGTCAACGCCTTGAATACGTGGCATAGTTTATTCCTTTGTATTAGCCCTGACGTTGTTTGTGACGAGGATCCACACAAATGACTCGAACCACCCCGTGGCGGCGAATCAATTTGCATTTGTCGCAAATTCGCTTGACGCTTGAACGAACCTTCATGACCGCACTTCCTAAACCTAAAAAACCCCGTTTTTAGTCGGGGTGATTTTATACCAAAAAATAAACAATATGGGGACTTGCCACCTTTGGCAAGGGGGCAACTCAAATTCCATACTCTTTTTCAGGGATTATTTACTTTATCCAGCCTTCCCGAAAATGTCAAGGGTGACGAGTTCTCTGTTTTTGGGAACTTTGTGTTTCTGGAGGCGATTTGGAGTCTTACGGCTTTATGGTGTTCCGGTCACTCGGTTCGAGTTTTTCATGAGTTTTTCATGAAGGTAACAACGGTTTGGGTTCGGCCTTTCAAACCAAGAATATCCAGTTCAATGCCCCTGTCATTCGGTTGGAATGGTTTCGCCACCGGCACGAGTTGCCAGAGCGGGGAGGATGCTATCAGCGGAATAGGAAAAAAAGCGAACCGAGCCATCGCAGAAAGCAAAATTAGCCCCATTCGTGTGAAAGCTCCAGAAATGTGTGTGACCACAAACAGACAGAAGGGTTGCTTTTATAAAATGAGAAGGTGAAGGACAGAGATATTTCGCTTCGAGATCGTCCGTACTTTCACGGACTCCGAGATGTGAGGTAGTGGAGCCTGATCCGTGAACTCCGACAGAGGCATACCAACCGGTTGTGCTATCGTTTGGTGGGGGACGTTCCCCGACGAGAAGGGTGTGACTCATACCATCCCAAATTTCAGAAAATCGGACCGCAGACTCAAGATAGAGAGTCCCATCACGCGATACTCGACTAAGACCCGAGTTCCCTAGATAGTCAGTGATTGCTAACTTCATACCATTGTTGACTATGACACCTTTACGCGGATCGGATGGACATTGAAATACCGGTACCGGATTGGAATGGTTTCTATGTCTCGGAGAATGGAAAACGTATGGGTTCAAAGCAAAATCCACCCGAGTGATTTCAGCCAAAGCGTCCTGTTCCAGATAGGGTAAAATGCGGGCGTGCCAGTTGAGATACCTGTCTGGGGCATTGAGCCTGTGCAAAGTGGCCGGCGGCAATTTTCCATTCGAATCATGGAATTGATGGAGGGCCAGTCCAATTTGGTGAAGATTATTTGCACAACTTGTCTGGTTGGCTGTTGCCCGTACTCGTTGGACTGCGGGGCCAAGGAGTCCAACGAGCAAAGCGATCACACCACATACAACAAGAACTTCTATGAGTGTCACCGCGTATCTGTAGGACCTATTGTACTTCATTCGTCACTATCTCCTAACAAAACAGAAATTGGTAAAGTGGTGGTAATAGTCGTTCTCTGATCGGTCTCTAAACGGAGTGAAACACTTCCACGAACGATAGGGATTTTAGGCAGAAGAGTTGGTAAAAGACGCACCCATACCAAATTGCTCTTGATTTCGACCTCAACCCAGTCTGGTTTGCTGAGTACCTCTGCAGAGCGTAAGTGAGGAATATCAATCCGAGTCGTTACGGGTTCTCCGAGCTTTGCATTCCCGAAAACCAACCGCGAGGGCCGAATATGGGATTCGTTATCAGGTGGAATGTTTACAGGAATTGTGCATAAATGCTCGCCTTGATCGTCTTGAACCCGAACAAATGCAATAATTCGCTGTCCCTCAGTCCGTTCTACCTGTAACCGAAGCTGATGTGTTTGGCATCCATCGGGCACAGCGATGCCTTCTGGTGGAGTGGACGGTTCGATCCCGAGAACACGGACTCCAGAATGGTCTGACCAAGCAATCACAGGTCTCCGGCGAGATGGATCACGGGCATCAATTAAGAAGACGGTCGAGGAATCAATTCCTGTCTGTTGTATTTGCGTAACACACTCTGGCTTTGCGTAAAGCCGAAGTATAGCCTTTCCGGTGATCGTCATTTGGCATTTTTCAAAACCAACCAAGTCCGTCTCAAACTCAACACTATGTACTATTAATTGACTCAGTCCTGGAGATGTGGACAAAGTGGCTCGTAGAAAAAGGGTACCATGAGGCGGAATGGTTTCCTCAGGGAGCAATGGGACAAAACCATTTTCGGTGTCCTTCTCAATTTTAAGACATCCACATGTTGATGTGATATTGAAGACTCGAACTGAGCATTCTGAATGATTCCTGATGGGTAAGTCGATTCCGATGTTTTGATTAGGTTCAACAAAACCAATTTCGGTTTGGCTTATAAATTCAAGGGCCGAGCGGGGGGGGCGTGAAAGTTGGGGAAGCAATTTCGCGATGCCATAACCTCCCAAAGCGGTGGCAAACATCCCTAGCAAAAAGATAACGATGCTATGAAATTTTTTTAACACCGTGTCACTCCAATCAATAGATAGCAATCGTATTAACGGTCAGAACCTCGCCGAGTCCGCCACAGTCCGAAAGCAGCTAAGAAGAATATCACAGCAATCGCGAGAGAGACCCATCTGAGAGACCAGCGGGATGGTTCGGGCTCGGGTGGTGGGAGTGGGAGAGGTTTCGTGATCTCTATGTCATCGAGTCTCAAGTTATATTTAGCAAGATCGGGGGTTGTGCCACCTTGCGATATATACGCTTTTCCTGTGATCTTATTAACCACCGGCACTCCAGCAGGGATCGTGAGGGAGAATACTTCCTCGGGGAACTTTTGCTTGAATAAAGCAGAGGTTACAATTGTAACCGTTTTTTTGACTGGGTCACCTCTTTTGGGGGTTACATAACTTGTCACGATCTCGGCTGGGAAACGAATCCCTGTGCTTTCGTCTTTCGGGTGGAATTTGGTGACTTCAGTGGTTGTGACTAGCTGAGATTTATCTGTGCTGTTTCCTGTGAAGTGCGACAAACTGACTGGGTAAAATTGGTTTTGTGGATCGAACAATACCCGATAAGTCCTTTTTTCAAATGCCTTCTCTACAAGAATGAGTTTCTCACCTTTAACATGGGTCCATTTGCAGGTAAGCAATTTGCCGGGTTGCCGCAGAGTTTCGTAAAGCCATATTTCTGAAGGATACGCAGCCCCGATATGGTTCGTTGAAACCCAGACGCTCACTCCAATTGAGTGATAATCAGTTGTCTCGGTAATTAGAGCAGAAATAATATCTTTGCTCTGGGGAACAGATCTGTTATTAATCGAAAGTTGCTGAGTTCCGTCTCTGAGATAATCCTGTTGGCTCTTTAACACTTGTAGGACATCTTTGCCGATTATTGGAGGAGGTTGAACATCATAAATTTCCGTTGTTGTGCGTATGCGAATCTTGTCACCAACCTGTTTCCACTCCATGAATTGTTTGTCTGTAACCTTGTCATCTAACATCCTTGTGCGTTCGGTCTTGATTTCACATCCTTCTATCATCAGTTCTACAAGTTGTTGGTGTCCTTCGAGAACCATCTTAAAAAGCTCGTCTTCACGATCACCAGCCAAAGACCAATTCGGGGTAATCAATAGAAATAAGAAAATCCTAATGATTCGAGTTTGCATTGATAAACCCTTCAAGTTTCCATGGGTCAATTGAATGAAAGTAGTGCGGCTTTTGAATTAAGGTCTTTAACCGCTTGTCAAAGAAAAAAACGATATTCAAACCCTATTTGTTTGATTGTGCTTTTAGCGATCAGAATCCATCAACATGATGATTCTCCCAAGGCGTCATAATTGGACGCAATTGTTCAAAATAATCTTTCCGATTAGGCCTCTGCTCCGCAGGTACTCATGAATCTGTTGCATGGCCCATCTGGTGTCATGGGGGCTTCACAGGTTCCAGTAAATACGTCTCCGAAACAAACGAAGAACTTGTCTCCTGAGTTTTCCAAACAAACGCTCCCGATACGATAAACACATGCCCAATAGACGTCAAGTCGGTACAAGCAGACTCCACCAGAGTGCGGTTGGCAACTTGGACATAACTTTGGCGCACAAACATGATTTTGTTTTTGAAGTGTTGTGTCAGCAACAGCCTCCAAACCACCCAATCCGACGTATAGGGTAAATATCCCCAAAAGACAACAGGCCCAAGTCATTATCCGCATGATGTTTACTCCAGATACCCCGACTCAGCGAACTTATGACACCGAAAATGATTCAAATTCAATCTTTTTGAATCGACTTATTTTCTGACTGTGTATATTTTTGTTCGCTTTTTTGGGAATGATGTTGGTTGTGAATCCTTTTAAAAGTTAAGCCTAATGCCCTTATATAATTTTTTTTTCAATAGGATTTATGGAAATTAACCAAAAAAGAATGTTTTTTGACTGAGTCTGTATGCGATTGAGCAGTATGAGTAGATTTTTAACTTGGCCAAATTGCCAGAAAACTGACAACGGAGTTAGTCCTGTTTTGAGTTTGGCGCAACCTTTCTTTCCCCTAATTTTTAGTGGTTTGGCGACTATTCCACAGAGAACCGGTTGGGAAATCGTTATCTCGTGTATCTGTGAACGAAACCACGCAGCCGATTCTTCTCAAATACCGAATTTTTTGTACTCTGTTCCCAGTGTTCGTATCGGAATTCGAGTGTAACTTCGTTTCTAAATGGAAGGACGTCATCTCTTAAATTTATGGTTATGGCTGATGTTTGTTATCGGTTCGGTGTCGCTAATTGGAAGTGACATTCGGATCGATACCGGATCATCAACTTACCGAGATTCGAGTTTAGCTGGCAAGGCGAAGTTGGCTTTGGACGTTGATGAGGTCACGGAAAATCTCACAACTTTCTAACAGTTCTTTGTACGTTCCGATGGCAACGAGTTGATGTTGATCGAGAACAATAATCCGATCGGCCAAGTCCAAGGTGTGCATTTTGTGAGTGATAAAAAAGGTGGTGCGATCCTTTTTGAATTCACGCAAGGCCTGATGGATTAGAGCATCGGATGCGGGATCAATCGCACTGGAAAACTCATCCAAAATTAAGATGCGGGGGTCTCGAAGAATCGCACGAGCTAGGGCAACCCGTTGACGTTCCCCTCCCGAGAGACTACTTCCCAATTCCCCGACGGGCGTTTGGTATCCTTTGGGAAGTTTAATAATGAAATCGTGGGCAAAGGCTTTCTTAGCAGCCTCTTCTACTTCCGCGAGGGTAGCATTCCTTCGACCATAAAGAATGTTATTGTAGATCGTATCATCAAACAAAATGGGTTCTTGTGTGACAATGCCTAATTGCTTTCGCACACTCCGAAGGTTCGCTTCGCGAATGTTGATCCCATCGATAAAAATCGAGCCATGATCGGGATCGTAAAATCGGGGTAGTAAATTTAATAGGGTCGATTTCCCACTTCCGTTAGCCCCAACGATGCCAATCGTTTCCCCAGCGGTCACCGTGAAACAGATATTGGTTAGAACTTGTTTTTCGGGAGTATAAGAAAAACAGACGTTTTGGAACTGGATGCTTTTAGAATGTCGAGGCAAAACGACTCCGTCGGGGTTTTGGGTTACTTGAGGGACTCGATCCATCATGGTGAAGCAACGGTCCGCCGCAGCGGCTGCGCTTTGGAGTTTGGTGTAAACGCTGGAAAGTTTTCGGACGGGGTCGGCCATACCGATTAATTGAGCATAAAGCCAAAGGAGGTTGCCCAGTTCCAGAGGTTGGGAAGTGAAATTGGTCCCAAAGATTCGCTTTTCTCCCGAGAGAACCAGATAGGCCCCTGCTAAGAGAGCCAACATCACGGCGGCGACCCCGATGGTTTCCACAATCGGGCTAGTTACGGCATCAATAAAAATCACTCGTTGCGAGCGCTTCATGTAGTCTTTCGTGGTTTCGTGGAAGCGGCGTCGTTCGTAAGATTCCATCGTGAAACCTTTCACAACGCGCACCCCCCGAAAGGTTTCCTGCAACAATTTGTAAATGCTCCCCATCCGATCCAATAAACGTCGGCTGGCCTTTTTCATCTTCTTGCTGGCGGTGGTCATTACCCCCAACGCTAAGGGGACAACCAAGATGAAAGTAAGCGTAAGTTGCCAATTGATCCAAAAGGCAATGGCCACACAAACCAAGGCTCGTAATGGTTCCCCGACGACGCGCCCATAAAGGATTTTCATGCCGTTGGCAATCACTTCGACATCATTGGTGAAGCGGCTCATTAATTCGGCTGAGCCACCTTCGTTGATTTGGCGTAAATCTTGATGGATCGTTTGTCGGAAGAATTGATTTCGCAGATCGAATGCAGTTCGGGTGGTGACGATGCCCACAAGATATTCTTGAATGAACTCAAAAATCCCCTTGATGAACACGGCTAGAACAATCCCGCCAAGAATGAGTGCTAATGTGTTGAACCGTCCTTCAGGAAGGTGACGGATTACATAATGCTTTAGCTGTTGGTATCGCCAAAGACGGTCGCGGGCCGACGCCAATTTGCCAACCACATGCTTAAAGCTGTCGGTCACATCAAGCTCGGCTCGATCTCGTTCCGGTCCGGCAGGCATCATTTCAACTTCTGCTTGACGTTTCTTAATCGCCTCGAGTTCTTTCTCACGAATTTGGATTTCCAACTCGACCCGTTCTTGTTTAATGTCGATCCACTGTTGCAGGTTTTGTTCTTTGCCCAGAAGTTCCAGAACGGGATAAACTGCCGAGAAATTGGTACCCCAAAGCAAGGCAGCGATCAGCGCACAAACGAACGAAATGAGAATTCGTCCTTTGTAGGCCATCGAAAGCCGAAGAACGCGAATAAAATTACGCATTTTTAGATCATCCTTAGCCTATGATCTTACCATGAATCGATGGGTGAGACAAGACGAGCTTCGGCGCGGACAGCAGCCCCGACGGCGAAAATTTCAATCCGAACGCAACCAGAATCCAATGGAATGAGAAGATGAGAAGTTTCGCAATTCCTGAGAGTATCCTCTTGAACCATCCTCTCAATGAATCGAGACCTAGTTTTCTGTTGCCTATCTTTCCAGCACTCATTAGCATACCTATACCACAACTGGCGCACCCTTTGCTATTTTATCCAAAACTCCTATCATGACTTCAGTTCCGATCATTCCCTCTACAAGGATAACTCAATAATGTTCACACCGATATTAGCTCAAGGGCCGGGAATTGGTGAAGGCAAGGTCTGGATTCTTGTGGTCGCAGGAATCGCCCTTCTTATCGGCATTTTTATGCTGGTGGTCTTTTTTAGCTTTGTCCGCCTCTATGTGCAAAGTCTATTGACTGGCGCCAAGATCGGTATTTTTGATCTCGTTGGGATGAAGCTGCGGAATGTCGATTATTCGATGATTGTTCGTCAGAAAATCGCCCTCGTTCAAGCGGGTGTGCGAATTACGACTGAAGACTTAGAGTCCCATTTCTTGGCTCGTGGGAATGTTCCGAAAACCTCTACGGCGGTGATTGCCGCCCACAAGGCCGGTATGGATTTGCCTTGGAAAACCGCTGCTGCGATCGACCTCGCAGGGCGGGATGTGTTGGATGCGGTTCGGACTTCGGTGAATCCCAAGGTGATCGATTGCCCCGATCCTGCGAAAGGTCGGGCGTTTCTGGATGCCGTCTGTCGGAACGGGATTCAATTACGATGCAAAGCGCGAGTCACGGTACGAACCAAACTCGAAAGGCTCGTTGGGGGGGCCACAGAAGAAACGATTATTGCTCGGGTGGGCGAAGGGATCGTCAAAGCGATCGGTTCTGCTTCCGACCATAAAGAGGTTTTGGCGAACCCGAATATGATCTCGCAAACGGTGTTGCACAATTCGCTCGATTCTCAAACGGCTTTCGAGATCGTTTCGATTGATATTGCTGATATTGAAGTGGGCGAGAATATCGGTGCGAAACTTCAGGCCGATCAGGCTTCTGCTGACTTGCGGGTAGCCCAAGCTGAAGCCGAGAAACGTCGAGCGGCCGCCGTGGCTCGCGAGCAAGAAATGACCGCGCTGGTGCAAGAGAATAAAGCCAAAGTGGTTCTTGCCGAGGCCGAAGTTCCCCTAGCCATTGCCACTGCCTTCCGCGAAGGGCGCATCAGTGTGGCCGAGTATTACAATCTCAAAAACTTACAGGCCGATACCGCCATGCGGAAAAGTATTGCGGGTGGCACTCTCGATGTACAGGATGGGCAATGATTTCTAGGTCATTCGGCTAGAACCGCGATGGGGTAGGAACCTAAAACGTGGACGGTTTGACAATTTTTCATGAGAGCATTGATGGTTCGCTTCACCTTAGCATCTTCCTGATGCCCCTCAAAATCTAAAAAGAAAACATACTCACCGACGGCGGAAGGGTAGGGGAATGACTCAATCCAAGTGAGGTTGACCTTATTTTTTTTGAAGGTCGCCAGAATGTCGGCCAAAGCGCCCGGCGCATGAGGGATCATAAACATCACTGCGGTTTTATCTTTGCCGGTACGGGCCGCATCGTGTCGGCCAATCACCGCGAAGCGTGTTTCATTGTGTGGTGAGTCTTCGATATTAGCGAACAAAACCCGTAATCCAAATTGCAAGGCGGCCTCGCGGCTGGCTACGGCGGCGGCTCCCGGTTCAGATCGGACTTGCTGGGCGGCCGCGGTGGTACTGGTCACTTCGTGAAGGGTGGCCTGCGGGATGTTCTTCGCGATCCAGTTCCGACATTGGGATAATGCTTGTGGCTTAGAATAAATTTTGCGGATTTCGGTCTGTTCACAATTCGCTAACAGATTGTGATGGACCCGCAAGCGAACTTCCGAACAGATTTTCAGTTCCGGCAATTTCACAAACATATCGAGGGTATCGGCCACGCGACCATCGGTCGAATTTTCAAGGGGGACCACACCATAATCGACATGGTTCCGAGAAACTTCCTCGAAGACGGCAGCAATGCTGTTGACGGCCATAAACTCCGACCCTCGACCAAAACGGTTGAGGGCGGCCAAGTGACTGAAGCTGTACTCCGGACCCAGAAAGGCCACTTTATCGACCCGTTGCAAGGCCCGCGAGCCTGAGATAATTTCCCGAAAAATAATCCTCAACGTCGCATTCGGCATGGGGCCTTTATTTGCTTGCAATACGTTGTTCACCACCTCTTCTTCTCGGGCCGGTGAAAAAACGGTCTCATTCTTCTCGCTTTTGATTTTGCCAATCTCACTGGCTAGAGTGGCTCGTTTGTTAATCAGTTCCAGAATCTGAAGATCGAGTTGATCGATCTGAGCACGGACCGATTTCAGGTCTTTGGGAAGGTGGGAATCACCCTTGCGCGTCATGGGTTATGTCAGCCTTTGTTAATAATGCACAAACGAGTCGGTTTAGGTTCAAAAAGTTACTGTATATTGAGATTTTGGCCTGTCAACCAAGAACGCAGCTCGAACAACCTTTAACTTTTTTTACCTTAACCTCTGACCTTTGACCTTGGACCTCTGACCTTTAACCCTTTCATTTAGATCGGTCGGGTTTCATCCGTGATGAGCGATGAGCGATGAATGATGAGAGACGGGTAAACCGTGATCTGTGATTGGTGATCCATGAATTGTGATTCGTGATCTGTGATTCTTGATCGGTCAACTCTCAACTATCAACCATCAACTTTAAGGGGTTCGTCAGGTTCAACTCGAATAAACCCTGTAAAACCCGATTTTTTGTCTCGAAGGGGTATTATTTGGAAATTATTTCTATTTGTTACGATTTTTGGGAAATATTTATGTCATTTCCTCATAATGGGCTTCGTAGTATTTCAGGAAACTATTCCTTCTAGCGTTTATCCGATTTAGCCGAGGTAGTTATGTCAGCTGATGCTGTAGATTCCCCCCCACTGAATGGGGAATCGAAATCTTCGGTCATCATGGAGCCTGTTCAATCGATGGTGAATACCGCCATTCTTGTCGATTTCGATTCGATCGACACACGGCGGTTGATTGGTTGGATCGATCGATTTCAACTCGAAAATCGGCTTTTAATCAAAAGGGCCTATCGCGATTGGACCGCAGGCAATCATTCCACTGTACAAGCCCTGATGCGGGCAGCGATCGAGTTAATTCAAGTCCCAGTGTTCAACGATCGGGGGAATAAAAACGGGGTGGATATTCGTTTAGCTATCGATGCGGTGGAAATTTCGTTGCGGAAACCTCACATCGAAAGATTTATCATTTTCGGCAGTGACAGCGATTATATTTCTCTGGTGATTCGCCTCAAAGAGCATAACAAAGAAGTCATATTCGTCGGCAATAAAGGGAGTACCAGCCCCGGTTTAGTTGGTTATTGCGATCAGTTTTATTTTCTCACGGATATTGACACCGATCCAAGCGAAGAAGAGTCTGAAAACCCAGAAGAACGAGTGCAAGAGATCACCGATTCCGCAGAGTTATTCAATCGGGCGATTTCTACGATTCAATCTCAGGGCCAAACGTTTCCGATTCAAGGTTCGAACCTTCATGATGTGATGCGACGCTTGAATCCTTCCTTCGATTACAAACGTTTGGGGTATAATACTTGGACGGATTTTCTCCGAGAGTTTGAGAGTAACGGGACCATCGTGATTCGTTTAGATCGCAATGGGAATAAACAAGTGGATCTGCCCCGTAGGGGGGGGGGCAACAACAATCAAGCCAATCTTTCCACGACGACGGCCTTGTATCCCAGCGATATTTTGAACATGTCCCAACTTTATGTGACCTTGGCGAATGGCAGGACGTTCATTGCTCATTCGGAATTGATCCAAACGGCAAAGGAATTACAGAAAAAGCAGGAACTCAAATTATTCAAAGCGGATCCGGTGGCCATTGTTCGAGCGATGGTCGTCCAAGGCTTACTCAAAAAATTTAATCTGAATGATAACCCCTATCATGAGTGGGTTGAAATGAGTGAAACCCAATTAGCCAAGGTCAAGGATTTACCAACTCCGGAATGGGCCTATCAGATTATCTATCGAAAGATTATGGCTTCTAATCGTATCCCAGTCGATCTTTCCCAAACCTTGTTGGCTTTACGGTTGATAGAGACTATGGCTCAACAAGGGCCGATCCCCAATCGGGACGCTGCTTATCAATATGTGTTGCAGAATAGCCAGTTTCGGGCGGATAAACTTCAGGATCATTTCAAGTTGATCAAAGATAGCGGGATTATTGATTTCGATAAAGAACCGATCGAATATGTTCCGATCACTCCGATGCATGCAATCGATCGTCTTTGTTCTTACATCGTTCAGGTGCTGAGAACTCAGAAAGAGAAGATTTCGCTGCCAGCATTATTTGAAATTTATCAAAATGTCAGCAGTCTCGACGAGCAAACCAAGAAACTCATTCAAGATTCTTTGCAGAATTTGGCCTATCAAATGCCCGTGACCTAAGTGAGTTTCCCTTGAAGTGCCATGTCTATTTCATTCTTCTGAAAGGTGACTCTACAGGGAATGTCTCAAGTTGAATTCGTTGGAGAGTGGGGGGGGGGCGATGGGAAATTCACACATAGCATCTATTTGGTATCTTGAGTGGTTTGGGTCGGAATCTCGAAGGCGGGAGTAATAGTATTCCCCCGTTGGTTTTCTAAAAAGCGATAATAAGAAGCTAATGCCATCAGGGCATCCCCTTCGCTGAGTCGTCCCTCACGCACGAGTGTTTTGGCGAGAGGTTCCGGCGGCTCTTGGCGGAGGTTCACCAACATAATCAATTCATCCTTCGTGAGAATCCCTTTTTCTAGGACCGCACGAGCAAAGGTATATTTTTCTTTGCGTTGAAGGTGCGTTAGTTCGATGGCTTGTTCTCGGGTGATCCATTGTAGTCGGCGAGCTAATCGTTGCAGACATAATCGAGTCGGACGGCGGGTGTACCCTCTGCGGTTGACATCGACCGAGATATTTTCGTGTCGATTGAGGAACGTCTGGAAAGATTGCTCCTCGAATTTTTTCTTGAGACTTTGATCGGGACGAACCACCACACGGTTTTTTCCACCTTTTTTAGCTTCGTACATGGCTTCATCGGCCATTTTGAGAAAGGCATCGGACGAACAAGTTTCAATCCAAGGGGTGCAGTAGGCTGCCCCGACCGAGGCCCCGATTCGACATTGTTTTCCATCGAATTCTAACGGAAGAGCATTGAGCAATTCGATGATTCGTTCCCCGACGATTCGCACACCCTCTGTGCTAGTATCAGGCAGTAATATGCAAAACTCGTCTCCGCCAAAGCGAGCCACAATATCAGTATCACGAAGATTTTGCCGAAGCTCGTTGGCTACTTCCCGAAGGGTAATATCACCGGCATCATGTCCAAAGGTATCGTTAATGGGTTTGAAGCCATCCAGATCGATGAACAATAGGCCGACCGTATTACAACGCTGTTCAGCTTCTTCGAGTACAAAGCTAAGCCGATCTAAAAAATAGGCTCGATTATAAAGCCCCGTGAGTAAGTCCCGCGTGGCCTTCTCTTTCCAGTTTGCGGCTTCTTCTTGGGCTTTTTGTTTCGACTGCTGAACTTGCAGTATTTCCAAGTTCGATTGAATGGTCAAACGGACCAATTCTTTGTTGGCCGCCATGAGGACATCCATACAGTTGTGAATGGGGCCAATATCTAGGTTCATCAGTTCGGCCATTTTGTGGGCTTTCTGTCCGAGGGGAACCAAAATTTCGATGAGCCTTTTTTCGTCGATTCCAAAAATCTCGTTCGCTTCTTGAAAGACCTGTTCTCTCAATCCGTTGACCTCGGGATTAAATAGGAATTCTGTTAGTAATGAGGTAAACGCCAGCAACGTGACCCGTTCTTGGGTATCTTGATTGGCATTGACTAACCCCATGGGATTATGGTGGTAGGCAACCGCTAAGGTCATGGACTCGGGTAAACGCCAGCGTTTGAGTAACTCGGCCGAGACTTCCGCATGCGATAACCCGTAGGCATCGGTTTCGAGTAAACACAGCTCGTAGTTATGTTGCCCGTTGGCTCTTTCAAAAACTTGCGGATAATCCTCGTAGGACTGAATCAAGACGATTTGCCCAAGGTCTCGCATCAAGGCGCTGAGTAAATCGCTTTCGGGGTCGCGTCGACCACACAATACGGCCAATTCTTTTGTGACGGTTGCCCCAACGACGGACGATTTCCAAAAATCTTTCAGAATGGGGGAAACCGGCGTAGAGCGGCCCAAGGCGAACATGTACATCGTGAGAATTAACGAGCGGACCCGAGTCAGCCCTAACATGACGAGGGCTTTATCCACCGAACTGACAGGGCGTGAGAAAGTATACAAGGCCGAGTTGAGCGTTTTTAGCATCAGCCCGCACAAAGCAGGGTCCTGCTTAATGATTTCGGTGACCGCGTTGATGTCGCATTCCGGACGGCTAACCTGATCCAACACACGCAAAGCCACCGAGGGCAGCGTAGGAACGTTGGGATCATCCAACAATCGTTGAATCGTTTCTGGGTCAGCCATAGGTACGGTATTATGCTCGATTCCGATCAATTATTGAATTTCTCTTTTGGCGATAGGTGTTTCAATTCGATAGCCTTTCTCGCAGGGCCGCCAAGGCTACCTCAAATTGTTGGTGTTGTTCGGGATCGTTCAGGACGGGTTGCAAATAATCCTCGATGTCATCTTGGCTGAAATCCAATCCCCCTGAGGATATGTGCCTTAGGGCAAGGGTGACCGCCTCGATCAAAATCGAATCGATAGGAAATAAGATCGTTGTATCCCGAAGAGTCCGTGATTTACCTCGACGCCGCGCTAAAGAGGCGAGTTCGTAGACTTCCAGCACTAGTTTATGCGTGGTCTTCAGGGGTGTAAGGCCTGATTGAGACATTAGAGATACCCTCTTGGCTACCTATACTTATCGAGAAGCATGGTTTGAAATTGACAAAAAGGGCTAAAATCTCAACCATCAAAAAAGAAAAAACCATTACACCGATTGAAACTTTCAAACTCCTAGTTGAATCGCGATTTTTTGATTCACCTATAACGAGAAATACTCTCATGAATGGCGAAAATAAGAGTATTTCATCAAAGTCGATTACCCATCAATCACCTGATGGCATTCGGGTAACGCTTCTAGAAATTGTCGTCCGTAACCTTTGGTCAACACCCGTGGATCAAACAGGACGACCATACCCGTATCTTTGTGGGTTCGGATAAGCCGACCAAATCCTTGTTTGAGCTTGATGATGGCTTGGGGGATTTGAAAATCGAAAAACGCATTTCCTCCGCTAGCCTCGATCGCCTCGATACGAGCTTCGATCAAGGGTTGATTCGGAACCGCAAACGGGAGCTTCGTAATAATCACATTCGAGAGAGCTTCTCCCTTAATATCCACGCCTTGCCAGAAAGTATCGACACCGAATAAGACGGCTTTCGGCACACTCCTAAATTGTTCAATCATTTTACCCGTGGGCATTCCCTCTCCCTGACACAGCAGGGTATATCCCCGCGTTTGTGCCCAGTCCCGAAGCCGATCCGCTGCCGAACGAAGAAATTGGTAACTGGTAAACAGAACAAAGGCTCTTCCCTGAGAGCGTTCGATATATTCCGGCAATAAATTTACAACGGTATCTTCATACTCTTTTGGTTTCGCAGAGGGATCGGGTAACTTCCGAAACAGATAAAGTTTCACCTTTTGACGATAATCGAACGGACTCCCTAGCTGCAACGTCCGGCAGCGATCCAGACCCAATCGCTTCTGAATATGTTGAAAGCCCTGACTTCCTCCCGTGCTTAGCGTGGCACTAGTCATAATCACCGAGGGAATTTTCTCGTAAACATGACTTTTCATTGCAGCAGAAATATCAATTGGTGAGCTTTTCAAAATCAAATGGCCCGCTCGGCCACTACTTTGCTCTAGCCAATAAACCTGATTCGGCAGATTCTGATTTAACCAAGCTGAGATTTGAGTACCGTAACTACTGATTCGATTGATCACCGCAGTGAATTCTATTTTTTCTTCTTCAGTCGAGATTCGTTCAGCACAGGCTTGAAGTGATTCACATAAATGCTCGAAACTTTCACTCAGAGTATCTTCCACTAAGTTTTTTTTGCGGATTCTTTCACTCCCTTTGAAAGCAGGTGATAAGGCACGACGCAGACTCTCGAAAAAATGACTCGTATCCCGACGGGTTAATTCGAGCCTTGATACGGCCTCCGCCGATCCATGAGCAAAGAGCAAACCTTTTTTGTGTTTAACATCCAATAGTTTTGTGAATTGATATTCTAAGCTCCCTTGTGATATTTGAATCCCCAAATGATCTGCTGCCACATCCTCAATCGTATGGGCTTCATCCAAAATGGCAGCCTGATAATCGGGAAGTAAACTCCCCCCCCCTTGCCGTAAAGCAAGATCAGAACAAAATAGAGCATGATTGACGATAAGAATTTGTGCTGCCGCGATCCCTTTTCGGGCACGAAAGTAGAAACATTTCTCGTATTGGGGACATTTACGACCTAAACAGTTGCCCGAATCGCTTTCCACTAAATCCCAAACTTGGGGATTCACAGCCAAGGGTAAATCTGATTTACTCCCTTCTTCGGTGATTCGGGACCATCGACCTACCTCATTGAGTTGGGCCACGGCTGCGGGTTCTGCGAGAAGAGAACGAACTTTCGATTGAGCGACCATTAATCTACGAAGGCTCAAATAATTCGAGCGTCCTTTCACAAGCACGGTCCGAAAATCGTTCTTAAAGACCGATTGTAAAAAGGGAATATCTTTATGGATCAATTGTTCTTGAAGGCTGATGGTATGAGTCGAAATCACGACTCTTCGATTCGGTTGGCTCTGCACAAATTGAATGGCAGGGATTAGATACGCAAAACTTTTCCCGACACCGGTACCGGCCTCGGCGATTAAATGAGTCCCATCTTTGAGAGCATCGGCAATAGATTGGGACAATTCCAGTTGTTCGGGTCGGCTTTCAAAATCAGCCCAGTGTTGTGCAATGGTTCCACGCGGACCCAAAATTTTCGTAGGATTCATTCCTTTATTGTCACCGAGAAGTTCGGTGCAGTAAAGGTAAGTCGAACGATTTCCTTTGAATTGCCTTCATCGAAATAAATCCCTAGCCGAATCTATTCGGTTACCATCGCTGCAGTTGATAAGGCACCAAATCCGCAACCCTCCCAAAACAAGTTGAGGACAAACATTCAAGCAATCCTAAGGGAGGTAATCATCCGGAAGGGATGAAGGCGGCAACGGTTGTGAGGGTTTCGGACTCGATTCACTAGAGGACGGCGATTTCCCCCCCCCACCAAGCAAAGGATCGTCATAAACAGGGGATTGGTTCGCATTGATTGGAGAGAGTTTACGATGCTTTCGACGACGGAGGAATACAAACAACACAAATCCACCTAATAAAAGAATACCAAACAAACTAAGACCATAGGCAAGACCTTTGGTTTCTAAAAATGATTCGGTCGAGATTTGCACTCGATGATACAGTGTACGGGACCAAGTCTCACC
>JAOAAA010000080.1:322-19714 GCA_026419115.1 Gemmataceae bacterium | reverse complement strand
AGATGTGTATAAGAGACAGCATCCCCATCGGGCCGTACATGTGTGGCTACTAAAAACCTTTGTCCTCCCTTGACAAAAGCGACGAAATCGGACCATTTCGACATCGAAGAAATACCTTAAGTCAAAATAGTATTATAGAACCTTTGCTAGACCCTTCATTGAGAAAATCCCCTACCCCGTGAAGTCCCGCTTGAGGAAGCCTATTCGCTGAGAGGGAACCTCATAAATCAATCTCATGATCTTAACGTGTCCGGTGTGTCAGGCGGGGAATTCCGCGCCCAATCAGTGCCGACGCTGCAAAGCCGACCTGAGCTTGGTCTGGAATCTGGAATTGCAACGGCAATCGCTGTTCGGTCAGGTCCGAGTTTGCCTTGCGGAAAAAAATTATCCCCGCGCGTTGAACCTGTTGGCCGAGCTAGCCCAGTTACGATCCGATGTTGAGGTGGACAAACTCACCGCTGCGGTACGTTTACTCGCAGGGGATTTTGCCGGCGCGTACTTAGGCCGCCCCCGAGAATAATATGGCAGATGTTGTATTGATTGTTGATGACGAAGAATCGGTTCGGAAAACCTTCCGAGAGTGGTTGGTGCAATCGAACCTGAATGTCGAAGTAATGGTCGCGGCCGATGTCGAATCGGCCTTGAAAATCGCTGCGGAACACCCCATCGATTTGGCCATTTTAGATTGGAATTTGGGAAGCGGTTCCGATGGTCTGCAATTGCTCGAAGACCTGTTAGAATTTCGCCCCCATTTGGTGGCCATTCTCGTGACCGGTTTTGCTCATCAGGCCACGCCGTTGGAAGCCCTGCGAATGGGCATTCGCGATTACTTGGACAAAAACCAAGACCTGACCCGAGAAACGCTAGTGAGTTCGGTCCGTAAGCAATTGGAACGAATTCGACCAGCCAAACGAGAACGGCAACTGCAACATAGTCTCAGGCAATTTCATGATGCCATCGAGAAGATGATGCCCCTTTTACAATCGGCCCGAGCGGTGAATAACTCCATGAGTTTACCGGCCACGGTCAAGGGGCTGATCCGCTTTTTGGTCGAGATCACCGAATCGCAAACGGGGGTTTTGGTGGCCCGTCATCACGGTGTGGATGGCCAAGAACATTATTTGGCCTTTCATGCGAATGGGGACCCCGTTACGGAACCGTTGGTGCCGTTTTCGCAATCGTTGGCCGCCACCATTCTCAGTTTGGGGGAAACCCAAGTGTTCGATCTGAACCCTTCCCAGTTTGCGCCGGCGCTTCCCCAACCTTTTGAACAAGGCCGTAAAACTGTGTTGGCCGTTCCGTTGAATGTTGCGCCCACGACCCGAGTGGTGATCGAGTTATTCGATAAGGCCGAGGGTTACTCGGCCCATGATGAGCGCTTGGTTCGCACTGCAGCGGATTTTGGAACCGAATTGCTCAAACAGGCGATTTCGGATCGGCAATCGAGTCGCTTGTTGGTCGATGCGCTCGAGGCGGCCCTCGATGCCAGTGAGCGTTTAGGGCAGCATCTCAGTCCCCCTGTCGCAAATGCTCAAAGTGAACCAGCGGATGATCCCCTGAAAGCCGCGACCGAGGCCATTCGGCGCAATCTCAACCAAGATCGGAATAGCCCCCTCGATGCCGAGACCACCATCAGTTTGGCAGAAACCATCCGCGAGATTGCCACTCAACATGGTTCGCAAGCGGCCCGTCAATGCTTGCACATTCTACAACAACTCCGCGTTTTGCTAGACTCGGTGAATCGGGATATATAGGAGTTGCAAACCGTGACGGGGGCCAATAATTTCTTCGATCGCTTGTTGGAGCAACTCCATTTATCTCAGATACTCACGGACCCGTGCGCCACGGGGGCTGGTGTCAAAGTGGGAGTAATCGATTCGGGAATCGAGCAAACTGTCATTCGTGAAAAGCACCCGCAATCATTACCCATCACGGGAGTGATTTATCGCCCCGAGAGTGTGAAACCCCTTGCTTATGATGGTCATCAAAGCGGGCCTCATGGAACCGTCGTGGCAGATATTATTCTGACCCTTGCCCCCCAAGTGCAACTCTATTCGGTCGATGTGTTCGGTCCCAGCGGGGGCAGCGATGTCGAGACCGTCATTCGGGCGGTGCGGCATTGCCTCGATGAAGGAAAATGCCACATGATCAACCTCTCGTTGGGAGTGCCCGAATCGAAATTGATCCCGAACCAACGTCAGCAGTTTTTTCGCGTCATTGAAGAAGCCTACAATCGTGATGTGCTTGTCATTGCAGCGGCCGCCAACGATCACCCTTTGACCAAAAGTTACCCCGCTGTCTATTCGCCTCCTTTAATTTCCGTGAACAAGGGGATATTCTCGGACCCGTTAGAATTTATTTATCAGCACGATCATGCCATTGAATTTCAGGCTCACAGTCGGGGGTATCTCGGTCTGTTCACCCGCGAACCAGCCACGAGTTGGGCGGCCCCCCACTTGACGGGTATCTGTGCCCGTATCCTTTCGCTCCAACCGAATTTGAAACCGTTTGAAATGAAAACCTTGCTCTATTGGCTTTCTAAAACAAGGCGATCCTAATGGAGGCTTTCCTAATCAAGATGCTCCCGATCAGAACGATGCTCAATCCTCATGATACCTAATCAAGACGTTCCTCGATGGTTCCCCCATTTTTTTCTGATGGTTTTTTCTAGCCCCTAACGTTTTGTTTGAATGGTTGCTCGCTTTTCAGAGAGTCCTAAGAAAATGGGATATGAAAATTGCATACTTGACCAATCAATACCCTCACGTTCGTCATACCTTTATTCGCCGTGAGATTGTCGCTTTGGAATCGTTAGGAGTGACGATTCATCGATATTCGGTGCGCCCTAGTGGTCAAGATGCCGTTGACCCTGCCGATATTGCAGAACGAGATAAAACGCAGGCCCTTCTCGCGGTGGGGAAAGTTTCCTTGTTGGGGGCCATGCTTGGCACATTCTTCACACGTCCCCTGCGATTTGTCGGGGCCTTGCGGACGGCATGGCGATTGGGCAAGCGATCCGATCGCGGCAGACTGCGACACCTGATTTATCTGGCCGAGGCCTGCCTACTTCGCAAATGGTTAGCCCAAGAGCAGATCGAACATGTGCATGTTCATTTTGCCACCAACCCCGCTGCGGTGGCGTTGTTGTGCCAAAAACTCGGGGGGCCACGCTACAGCATTACGGTTCACGGCCCAGAAGAATGGGATCGCCCCGAGGCACTTTCGTTAAAAGAAAAGTACGAACAAGCTCAATTCGTTGTGGCCGTCACCGATTATGGCCGTTGCCAAGTGTATCGCTGGATTGACAAACAGTATTGGTCGCGGGTGCATGTGGTGCATTGTGGGGTCGATGAAGGATTTTTGCAACTCGAACCGACACCCGTTCCCGATACAAATCAACTGGTATTGGTTGCAGGATTAGTTGAACAGAAAGGTCATTTATTGTTGTTGCCGGCCCTTCAACGGGTCAATCAACAGGGATATTCCTTCAAGATGATATTCGTAGGGGATGGCCCACTGAGAAAGACATTAGAAAACGAAGTGGCCCGTCTTGGCTTGCAAGATTCGGTTGTGTTTGCCGGCTGGAGAAGTAATGCCGAAGTCCGAGAATACCTGAAACAGTCGCGGGCGTTAGTGATGCCTAGCTTTGCGGAAAACCTTCCAGTCGCGATGATGGAGGCTCTCGCGATGGGGCGCCCCGTTTTAGGAACGTACATCGCAGGGGTTCCCGAACTGGTAGAAGCGGGTCAAAATGGTTGGCTTGTCCCCGCTGGGAATGCAGAAAGCACGGCCCAAGCGATTATCCAAATTTTACAAACGCCGACCGATCGATTAACCCAGATGGGAAACGCCGGTGTGCAAAAGGTTCGGCAAAATCATAATGTCCGCACCGAGGCCGAGAAAATGAAGCAGCTTTTTGAAGCACTCGGGCATACCCAGCCGAGAAAATGAAACAGTGGTTTGAAGCACTCGGGTTGTCGTGCCCACAGCAATCATGACAAAGTGAAGCCCCGCAATCGTGCTGCGATCCCTCAACGCAAGATTCTCTTCTCAAGCTGGTGAATAATCCCTATCCTGAGAAACGTCCATTACAATAAGGAGATCAACATGAGGACGATTCTGACGTTATTGACACTCAGCTTGGGGGTCACCATGACACAAGCAGCAGGCCAAACGGTGGAATATGAATTTGAAGGGACCAAACTCAAGGGATATTTGGCAGTCCCCAAAGATGCGAAAGGGAAACTGCCCGGAATTTTAGTGGTTCATGAATGGTGGGGGCTAAACGATTACGCCAAGAAACGGGCCGATATGCTTGCCGAACTGGGGTACGTTGCCTTCTGTGTGGATATGTACGGGGATGGCAAAACCACTGAGCATCCCAAAGAAGCCGGCGAAATGGCCACGGCCGTGCGCTCCAACATTAAAGTTTGGCAAGGACGTGCTTTAGCAGGGTTGAAAAAACTCGCTTCTCATGAAAATGTAGATAGCACGAAATTGGCCGCCATCGGTTATTGCTTCGGGGGTTCGACGGCCCTGAAATTAGCTTACACGGGTGCCGATCTGAAAGCGGTGGCCACTTTCCATGCGGCCCTCCCCACCCCCAGCGAAACCGATGCCCAAGCGATCAAAGCTCGGGTTTTAGTCTGTCACGGGGCCGAAGATAAATTCATTGCCGAAAAGGACATTAAAGCCTTTCAGGATGCCCTTCAAAAGGCAAAGGTCCAACTTCAGTTTGAATCCTACGCCGGTGCCGTTCACAGCTTCACCGTCAAAGGGATCGATGAGAAAAAGATTTCGGGCTTAGCCTATAACGAAGAGGCCGACAAAAAATCTTGGGAAGCGATGCAAAAACTTTTCAAAGAAGTTTTCGCCACCAAGTAAGTCCATCTCGATTCCTTAAGACGAACTAAGTTCCTGACGAACTAAATCCTTGACTGAATCCCTTTCGCTTGAGTTCGCTTTTATGCCCCCCCCCTCGCTTCGACCATCGCAAATTCAACCCTTGGGAGATCGGGCTATTTTGCTTCGTTGGGAATCGGAACAACAGGCTCAACAGGCCTACTTCACTTTGGATTCTCAACCACTCCCTTGGGTTCGGGACCTCGTTTTGGCCTATAACACTTTGGGCGTTTATCTCGAAACTTCGTTGATTACCCTGCAAAAAGCCTGTGCCGCGTTACAGGAAATTCCCTGTGTGAACGAAGAGAAAATGCTGGTACCTCGCACGCATATTATCCCCGTCTGTTACGAACTTGGTGACGATTTCCTCTTCGTGGCCGAGCAAAAGTCGTTGACCCCTGCGGAGCTGATTTATCATCATACTCGGGTCACCTATCGCATTTACGCCATGGGGTTTTGTCCGGGTTTTCCTTACTTGGGTTATCTTCCTTCCGAATTATGTGGTCTGCCCCGATTGAGAACCCCGCGAGTGCGAGTCGAGGCAGGAAGCGTTGGTTTAACCGGTCGGCAAACGGGAATTTATCCACTCGAAAGGCCCGGAGGCTGGCCCTTGATTGGTAGAACCCCCTTGGAATTGGTGAATGTGGAAGAGGGGTACTTTCCGTTGCGGGTGGGGGATCAGGTGAAATTCGTAGCCATTGATCGTGCAGAATACCACCAAAGGTATCGCAAACGGGAACTCTAGGTGCCAACCGAAATCGAGCTGCTATTCCGCCCTCATGTTATCAGGTTGGGGGCGATTTTCAGCGTGATCGTTCAGCGTTGTTGTTGTTGTTGTTGTTCGCCCTTACCTTACAGGTTGAAGGCGCTTTTCAGGCAAGACAGGGCCTCTTCCCCGCGATCCGCTGCAACGACCACGCTCACACAAACTTCCGAAGTGTTGATCATCGAAATGTTGATATTCTTGTTTGCCAAGGCGCCAAACATGGTGCGGGCTACCCCAGTATGAGTCCGCATTCCCACGCCGGTGACGTGCAAAATGGCAATATCCTCCACAGCAACGACTCGCACGGTCGGATCAATCTCGCTGACGCGTTTTTGAGTTAAAGCAAGGGCTTTGTTCAGGTCCGCTTTGGGAACGGTAAAAGAAAGTTCGGCCTTTCCGGGAGCGGTGATGTTTTGCACGATCATATCAACGAGAATTTTTCCTTCGGCAATCGCTTGGAAGACCTTGGAGCAGTTGCCCGGTTGATCCGGAAGGTCCATTACGGAAATGCGTCCATAGCTTGAATCGAGCCGCACGCCGGAAATCACAATATCTTCCATGCCCGTGAGGCGTTGCGTGGCCGCCGCTAAATCCCCGACGGTCGCGCGGGGGGGGCGGGTCGCAAACTCGGCAGAAGGAACCGGTTGATTGATCGATTCCGAAGGGGTAATTCCCGAGCCAAAGCGTTTTTGATCCAAGGCAAAGGCTTGATGCACGGCCTTCAAGGCTCGTTGACCATCGGCTTTATCGACGAGCACCGAGATTTTGATGTCGCCGGTGGTAATCATCTTCATGTTGACTTGTTCTTGGGCCAGGGCAGCGAACATTTTCTCTGCTACTCCCGAATGAGTTCGCATTCCCGACCCCACGATGGAAACTTTGCAAACATCTTCAACGGGAGCAATCGTCCCCCCGAGTTCTTCAATCAGGGGCCGTAACGTCGCAATCGTAAGGTTCAGATCGTTCCGCATGACGGTAAAGCCAATGGCGGCCTTGCCACCGGCCCCCGCCGATTGCCCAATCATATCGACGGCAATGTTCTTGGCAGCGATCGCAGCAAAAATCTTGTGGCTGACCCCCGGCACATCGGGAACATTTTCGAGGAAGACGCGGGCTTCATCTTTCGCGAGGGCTGCCCCGCAAACGGGGAAACGGGTCATCCACTCGGTTTCTGGGATGATCCACGTTCCTTCGGCATCCGAAAAGCTCGACCGAACCATTAAAGGCACATCGAACTTTTTGCCGAACTCGATCGAACGCGAATGCATCACACCGGCGCCCATACTGGCCATTTCGAGCATCTCATCGTAGCTGATGGCATCCATTTTTCGGGCTTCGGGCACAAGTCGCGGATCGGTAGTGTAAACGCCATCCACATCGGTATAAATTTCGCACTCGACCTGATCGGTCCCTTGCAATTTGAGGGCCGCCGCTAAAGCCACGGCGGTGGTATCCGAGCCGCCACGCCCTAAGGTGGTGATATTCTCTTTGTCATCGACCCCTTGGAAGCCTGCCACGATAACGATCTTATTTTCTGCCAAGGCCGACCGCATCCGTTCGGTAGAAATTTCTTTGATGCGTGCTTTGGTATGGGTGGAATCGGTCAAAATCCCGACTTGAACACCGGTGAAAGAAACGGCCTGCTCTCCCAAGGCTTGGATGGCCATGGCCATTAACGCAATGGAGATTTGCTCACCGGTTGCTAAGAGCATATCCATTTCCCGCGCTGGGGGGGTTTCGGTAATTTCGTGTGCCAATGCGATCAGGTCATCTGTGGTATCGCCCCGAGCGGAAACCACCACCACCACCTGATAACCCGCTTTTTTCGCGCGAATGGCTCGGCGGGCTGCTCGCATAATTCTCTCGGCATTGGCCACACTCGAACCACCAAATTTTTGCACCACAATCGGCATAAGGCCTACTCGTAAATAATCTCCGAATCGATCGGAAGGGTTAGAAAAATCGTATCTCTTCATTGATTCTAAAACTTGCAGGGACACTGGAAAGAGGATGCCCCCATTCCCTTGAAAATCCCCCTCCCTCAATCAATCTTGCTGCGATAGGGATGGGTTTCTTGTGGATGGATTTCTCTGGCTCGGAGTATGCCCAATAATTTCTGAAGTTCTATCCAATCACAGCTCTCTCAAAAGGAACCACCTGCGATAATCCCCACTCTCCATTTTCCATTTTCCATTCTCCATTCTTCGCTCTCCACTTTCTTCACACATTTCTTTTATGTTTTTTTGATGAATGCTCGATGTCCCAACATTCATATGAGATTTACCCAATCTTCAACCGCATCTGCTCTGACACTAGTAAGATTGCAGCGTTGTTTTTGGGATTGATGGAGTTTCTTTCATGGGTCGCAAATGGGTTAAGGTGGTGCCGGTGGTTCTGTGCCTGCTGCTGTTGAGCGGTTGTGGTGCCCCTCCGCAATATCCGGTGAATGGCACGGTCACATTTAATGGCAAGCCTCTTTCGGGCTGCAAGGTCATCTTTTATCCCGATGTTGCGGAAGTCAATCCAGAAGTTCACGGCTTTGGCTTTGGCGTGACTGATGAGAATGGCCGTTACGAGATTCAGCATCCTCAAGGACCAAAGGGAATTCGGGCGGGCCGTTACAAGGTGGCCTTTATTTGTTGGGTCGATTCCAATGGCAAACCGGTGCCCTTCGATGCCAAACCCAGCGAGTACCCTGGTGGGTTGAAAAACCTCGTCGGTGAGAAATACGAAGCCCCCAGTAGTTCGCCTGAGACGGCTACCGTTCCGGTCGGCGGGAAAACCATTGATTTTAACCTCTAACCATGAAGCCTTGTGCAATTTTGCACGGACTCATCCCTATTTAGGAGTGGATTATGATTCGTTTACGTTCGGCCTTCACGTTGATCGAATTGCTGGTGGTCATTGCGATCATCGCGATTTTGATCGGTCTGTTATTGCCGGCGGTACAGAAAGTGCGTGAAGCTGCCAACAAAGCCAGCTGCCAAAACAATCTCAAACAACTAGGGATTGCCTGTCACTCGTTCCACGATAGCGAAGGGGGCTGGCCGATGGGTGCCGAGTTCCAAGTGGGAACCGCTTGGTCGGCATTGATTCTTCCCTATTTAGAGCAAGAAGCCGCCTACAACGCCTTGAGCTTCGCGGAAGAAAGTGGCCCCCCCGTCGGTATCGGCAACTGCCAATGGGCTGCTCCGTTACCCGGTGTGGCCGGTAACGTCGGTCAGGTAGGGGACGATACGGTTTCACGCAGCATTCGCAACATTGGTGTGTGCGAAACCTTCTTCAAGGTTTTCCGTTGCCCCTCCTCAGCGATGCCCCGACATGTTGCTGATATTTCGGGCGACAACTGGATTGTGCAACGTCGGGTCCCTGCCAACTATCTGGGCTGTGTCTCGGGGGTTTTGACGCAAGATCGTCGAATGGTTACGGGTATTGCCATGTTCGGTGGCACAACCACCTCGGAACGGGTTGACGACCTCGATGGTATCTTCATCCAGAAAGGTTTAGCCCAACGCATCCGCCGCAACGGCCAAAGTTTTGGAATGGATTCGGGCGTGACCATGACCAGCATCACCGACGGGACGAGCAACACCATCGCCATCGGCGAGGCCGAGTCGGATTTGAGCGCCGTTCCCGAGGCAGGCACCATTCGCGAAAACAATGCCATTAACTTTGGACGCAAGGATCACTGGGCAATCGGTAGTGACGATGTCGATACCAACGGCCAAGGGGATATGTCCGAGTTTCTCGGCAGCACGGGAGTGCCCCTGAATGCTCGCAAAGCACCCGTTGGAACTCCCGAATTTGGGGCCTATGAGTTCAGCTTTGGAAGCCGTCACCCTGGCGGAGCCAACTTCTTGTTTGCCGATGGCTCGGTTCGTTACCTCCGAAATGGCATCAACCCAGCCGTTTATTCGGCCTTGGGTACCCGAAACGGCGGCGAAGTCGTTTCCAACTACTAGAGCATTTTTAGCTTCCTCGGGGCGTTTCTCGCCTTGAGCTTCCTTCGGGGTTTTTCTCGCACCCCAAGTTGGCTCAGTGTGCCGAGATGGCAAACGATTCCTTTCGTTGGGACTCGGCAAACAGACTCAAAATCCTCTCGCAGGGATGCCACCATTAAAATTGGGTTGACGAAATCTCTCGAGTTGGGATAAAATCTCGATTGGATCGACAACTTGACCTGCTCACGGATGGGCGAATCATGCTAATTCTGAATACCAAACTTCTGCTACGTCTAATTGTAATCCTTGTGATTTTTGGGGCCGGCTTATTTGCACTTCATCGAGTGCAAGCAGCCCGTTTACCCGAGGCGCTCTTGTGGCAGGCCGATCACGCCGTTGCCATTGGTAAACCTGATAAAGCAATAGGCTATATGCGTCGGTACCTGGAATTTCGTCCCGATGATCACGAACAGGCGGATCGCTTGGCGGAATTGATTCTTTCCAAGGCCAAATCGTCCCGTGAATTGGCCAATGTGATTTTTCTCTACGAAAAAATCTTTCGGGAAGCCCCCCAAAGGCAGGACGTCGGCAGAAAATTGGTCGATCTCTCGTTGCGGATGAATCGCCCTGCCGATGCTCAAATTCACCTCGAAAAACTGCTCAAGAATCATCCAGAAGATGGTTCGCTGTATGCGCAACTGGGTGAGAGTCTCATTCTGCAAAACAAATTCGCCGAGGCTCAAAAGAACCTCGAAAAGGCGATTCAACTCTCTCCAACCCATTTGAGAGGCTATCGGCTTTTAGCACGCTTGCACCTGATCGCTCACAATCGCCCTGATCAAGCCGAAACGGTTTTGAACGAAATGGTCAAGCTGAATCCCACCCAAGCCGAGGGGTATCTCGTTCGGGGACGCTTCCTTCATGACCAGAAGAAATACGAAGCCGCACTCAAAGATTATTCGCAGACCCTGCTCTTTGACCCCGAAAATAGCGATGCGCTGGTTTGGTCGGCGGAACTATTACAACGACGAGGCGATACCCTATTGGCACGGGAAACCCTTCAAGCAGCCGTCTCGACTTATCCTAAGGACGTGCGGGCCGTCCGGGCCCTTTCTTGGTTAGAACTCATTTCGGGAAATCAACCCGAAGCCTTGGCCGTTCTCGAAAAAGCCATCCAACACCTTCCGGAAGAACCCGAATTGTTGACTCCCTTGGCGGATATCTACATCGGCCAAAATGATCTCGATAAAGTTCAAACGATTATTTCGAAGTTAGAAAAGCGGAAAGCGACCTTACAACAACGCTACCTGAATGCGCGTCTCCTCGTTCGACAATCGCAATGGGCGAATGCTTTGGCCATTCTGGAACCCCTTCGGACTGAATCGGTTCAATATCCCCAGTTGACGCAGCAACTCAACCAAATGATCGCCCTGTGCAAGGAACGCTTAGGTGATCGAGCAGGGCAAATCGAAGCACTCCGACGAACCCTGAATAATGATGCCGGCAACCTCTCGGCACGAGTGACCTTGGCGAATGTCCACCTTGCGATGGGAAATCTGGATGAGGCTGTGAAAGAATATCAATTGGCTTCGCAAACCCTCGGGGCGAATTTACCGGTTCAGCTCACAGCGCTTCGGGTGCGCTTGACCCAAGCCAAGGTGAACTTGGCGACCGAAAATGATTATCGCACGCTGTTACAAGACACTCTGAAACTCCGAGAAAAATACCCCCATGCGAGCGATCCCATCATCTTGACTAGCGAAATTCTGGAACAAATGGGCCAAACGGATGAGGCCGAACGGATTTTGCGGAAAAGCCTTGCTCAGAAAAACGATGAACTTCCCCTGTGGATTGCCTTGGCCAATTTGTTGCAACGGGTCGAAGGAACCATCGCGGCGGCAGGTTGTTTGTCGGAAGCAAAGCTCGCTTGTGGGGACTCACTCGATCTCAAATTAGCGCTGGCTCGATTATGGACCGAGGACCCCCAAAGCGGATCGAGCAAACGAATTCTAGCTGCGATTGGCTCAACCACCTTGACCAGTCATGCCACTCAATTGGCACTTTATCAGGGGATCGCCGAACAACTGGCTTTACTCGATAATCTTGATGACTTACAAACGATTTGCGAAAAAGCCCTGAAACTCTCGGATCAAACCCTATGGGCGTATCGGGAACTTTATCGCATTGCCGTCCGCAAGCAAGATCGGCCCGCTCAGGAGAAAATCGCTCAAGCCTGTCAAAAACTTTCGGGCTTCCATCCCAAAACCCCCGAGGTGTGGAATCACCTCTTTGACAGGGAAGGCCCCCGTTTAGGTGCGGAAACCGTTGTGAGTTTGGTTCTCAAAGAGGACCCTGCCCATTTAGATGCCCTGAAACTCAAAAGTTTATTAGATGGTTCCGAACGAGCCCTGGAGCTGGACCCCAGCGATTTATTACCTCAGGTGAAACGATTGCAAAACGCCCTGAAGCAAGATACGCTGGCAACTAAAAAGGTATTAGCACGACTCGATGCCGATTCGCGACTCAGTTTTTCACGGGTATTGTGGATTTGTCGAACGGCCTTGAGTTCCCCTTCGGAACGGGGCCTTGAGAATTTCGTACAGGCCCTCCCCACAGAGTGGAAGAAAAAACCGCAAACGTGGTTGATGCTCGGTCAGTGCCTTGAGAAAGCCAATAATCCAATGGAAGCCGAAGGCTACTATCGCAAATGCAACGAGGTTGCCTCCGACTTTGTTGATGGTTGGGTCGCCTTGGCCAAATTACTGCAAAAGGAGCCGGAAAAATTCGATGCGGTGATTCAAAAAGCCAGTCAAACCATCGAAGGTCCGGCCCTGTTTCGTTTCTATTCTGAGATTAACACCATGACGGCCCAAATAAAACGGGACTGGCAACCGAAATTGATGCATCCAGAAGACTATCGCCGGTTGGCCCAAGCCTGTGTGCTTGCCTGCGAAGCCCGAGGAGAAATCGAATTAGCCTACAGACCCCTGCAACGACTCGAGAAAGAACCTATGGCCTCGAACGAAGATCGGGAATGGGCCAAGCGAACTTTGGTGGTGTTGCAGGCTGGCGCCGGCGATTGGCAAGCCCGTCAGGATGCCCTTGTTGTGTTGCGTAAAACCGTGGCCCAAGAGGCAGCCACTCTCGATGAATCTCGCTCTCGGGTCTCGGCATTAATGTTGGCCGCTCGAAACTCTCAGGGGGAGGAACGCAACAAACTTCTCAAAGATGCCATTCATATTATGGAACAACTCACGCAAGACCCCAAGGCCTCCACACGAGATTTCTTCCAGCTGTCGCAAATCTACCGCCTCTCGGGCGATCGAGAAGCCGCCCGCAAAATTCTCGGAGATTTAGCACATAAGGAATCGGGCAATTTGGTCTATGCTGCGTTGTTGGTTGATGATCTGATGATCGATGGGCAATCGGCCTTGGCGGAACCCATTGTGAAACGATTGCTGGTCGGAATTTACGATGTCCGTATCGCAGGGGCGGTCAGTCGTTATTACACCCGTTTGAACGAAACCCGACGGGTTTTAGATACCGTCGAGCGCTTTACCCGTTCGGTCGATCTTGGCACACGAGAAGCGATCGTCCGTCAAAATCAAGGGGCCGAAATTCTCGATATCTGTGCCCGGCTGGCTGCCCGTCACAATCTCAGCGGAGCGAAAATCCTTGCCGAAGCTGCAGAAGGTCGGTATCGCGCGGTTCAAACTCAACTTCCTGAAGTGTTGCTTCCTCGAACTGCCTTGTTGGGGTATTTTGGTCAAACGGAAATGGCAACGGAGCTATTAGAGAAAAGCACTTTGAATCTCAGTGAACGTGCCCTTGCTGGAGTGGGAGTCCTTCGGGGGGGACAAGGACAAAACGGAGATTATCAAAAGGTCATCGGTTGGTTAAGCGAAGCGATGAGCCAGAACCCCGAGAATCTTAAACTCCGCCTGGGCCTCGCGGAAGTTCAGGTCCTCCGACAAGATTTCACTGCTGCCGAAATGAATTATCGCGAGATATTGAAAAAGGAACCGGAAAACCTTGTGGCGTTGAACAATCTGGCATGGATTCTTTCACCACGCCCCCAGACTGCGGAAGAAGCCTTGAGCTTGATCGAAAAAGCCATCAAGGTCGGGGGAGCCAGCCCTGATCTATTAGACACCCGAGGCCGAGTTTATATCTCGTTGGGGAAAATGGCCGAAGGCATCCAAGACCTGAATGAGGCCCTGAATCAGGGGCAATCGTCCATTCGCTATTTTCACTTAGCTTTGGCTAAATGGAAGAGCGGTGAGGAACAAGATGCCAAGAAGTTCTTCAAAATCGCCCGTACGATCGGTTTAGACCCTCGAATGGTTCATCCAACCGATCTAATTATCTACAAACAACTTGCGTCGGAATGACCCTTCATTTTGGTCGGACACCTCTCAAGGAAATTGAGCGAAATACCCAAGAATTGAAATGATTCGTTTTTTTTTTCGCATTCGCCCTAAAATAAAGCTATCTTCTGGATAGGTGTTAATCCGAACTCATGGCGAGTCACTTGGGAAATGCTCTCTCCCAACGAACTATTATCGTTTTTGGTGAAAAACCAAATCCTGAGTTCCTCTCAGGTCGAGGCAGTGTCGAAGGAGTCACAACTCTTCTCGTCCACGGTTCAACTTTGTACGCACCTCACGAGCCGCGGTTGGTTAACTCCCTACCAACAAACTCAAATTCTCTCGGGTCAGCAAGAACGATTATTGCTAGGACCCTACCGAATACTCGAACCCCTCGGAGAAGGGGGCATGGGTTTGGTCTTCAAGGCCAAGCAAGTGAAATTGGATCGTTTGGTGGCCTTGAAGATTATTCGGCCCCAAATCTTAGCTTCCCGACCCGAAATTCTGTCCCGCTTTAATCGCGAAGCCCGAGCCATTGCTCAGGTCAATCATCCCAACATCGTGATCTTATTCGATGCCGATGAGTTTGATGGGACACACTACATCGCGATGGAATATGTCGAAGGTCAAACCCTTGAAACGTTAGTCCGTGCGGGAGGGCCGATGGGATTCAAACAATCCTGCGATTATATTCGTCAAGCGGCCTTGGGATTGCAACATGCCTACGAAGTGGGTTTAGTCCACCGCGATATTAAGCCCTCGAATATCTTGGTCGCCCAGAGAAATAGCACCGAGGTTGGGGGTTCGTCTATAAAACTTCGTCGGCCTGCTTTGATTACGATTCATCAGAAAGAACAAACACTTTCAAATAATCTTAGTAGTCCAACGAAGCTTTTGGGTTCTTGGGGGCAAGTCAAAATTTTGGACATGGGTCTCGCTCGGTTGACCGATGGCCCAGATGAAGATAATGCCCCCCGTAGCGATGTGACACCCCTGACTCGAGCGGGTGCCTTATTGGGAACACCCGATTTTATTGCACCTGAACAAGCCCGTGACGCTCGGAAGGTGGATACTCGGGCCGACATCTATAGTTTGGGATGCACTCTTTATTATCTTTTGACGGGGCGGCCCCCCTTTGCAGGTGGAACCGACGTTCAAAAATTGCTTCGTCACGTTAATGAGAAACCTTACCCGATTGAGGAACTGAGACCGGGGATTCCCACAGCCCTAAGCCAAGTCCTTAATAAAATGCTTGAGAAAAAGCCCGAGGATCGTTTTCAGACTCCTGCAGCATTAGCCAATGCTCTAGAAACCATTATTGTTGGTAACACAGCATTACCAAGTTCCGATGTGATCGCTGAGACCCCCCCGATTGCTGATACACCCGTTCCCCCCTCACCTGCAAAGGTTCCAGAGGGTAACAAAACCATCGTTAGCGAAATTCCTTTAACTGGTGTTCCAAACGAACCGAAAACTGTCATCGGTGCTCCGCCGACACCTTTAGCACAAACCACGACTCCGGGGACTGCGAAACCGATTATTCCTCCGATTCAGACCAATGCTGCTAGCCCCAAAAATCAAATGCCCCAAACGCGAACCTATGGAGCCGTTGTCGCACACTCGGGCATGGTTGGTGGCGTGGCTATCTCAAGTGATGGTCGAATTGTTGCCAGCGCAGGGGTCGATTCCGTTGTCCGCGTTTGGGAATTCAACGGCTCACAACCGCGAGAAATGGCCCAATTCCCCGCGAAAAACACCGAATTCTCGGCCCTTGCTTTTTCACCCAATAACGATTTCCTGTTGATCTCAGGGATTAACCGCGGGGCCACGCAGCTTTGGGCTTGGGATTTTAATTCAAATACCCTGACGGATTTGGGGGCCTTCGCTGCGAACAATGGTTGTTCGGCCATGGCCTTTTCACCCACACAAGATCGGGCCGCCGCTTCGATTGGACCTTTTATTATCACTTGGAAAGTTCGTGGAAAATCGCTGGGGTCCCGCGACACTCTCAAAGGACATACCCAAGCGATTCGCTGCTTAGCTTGGTCACCCGATGGCAAATATCTTTTGTCCGGTGGCGAGGGACGCCAAGTCCGCGTTTGGAAGTGGGGGTGGTTTGGTGCCAGCGTGCTTCACATGATCACAGGGCATAACGATCATGTGACCTGTGCCGATTTCAGCATCGATGGAACTAAAATTGCCACGGGTTCGCTCGACCGCAGCATTGTTCTTTGGGATAGTAAAGCCCCTTCTCAGGGGACGGCCGTACCCCTTTTTGGTCATCCGGATAATATCCGGCGAGTGAAATTCCTGCCCGATGGCAAACACCTGCTTTCGATTGGGGAAAGTGGCCAAGTCTTTTTATGGGATATTACCACTTCGCTTCGGGTAGCAGAATTTCGTCTGAGTCAATCGGCAGCGACTTCGACTGCCATCACGGCCGACGGAAATTTCTTTGCTTCGGGTTCTCTCGATGGTAAAGTGACCTTGTTCCGGCTCGATACCAATCCGGCTACCGCTGGCATCAATAAAGTTTGATTCTCCATTTCCGTCATCAATGCCCGAAGTTCAACTGTAAACCACGATCTCGATTGCAACCACGTCAACGGTTTTGGAGAGGACGAATGCAATAGTATCGGCGTGATCCACCATCGGGATCGCAACACCGTTTAGGTTTCCTGTGGAACTATCAGGATTCAAGCCGAGGTTGATGCCGTCGGCCTCACGAATTGGCCTCCGATTCTAGAACAACGACTGTCCAATAAAAAAAGCCAAGAGGCTAAAGGTTCCCTCTTGGCTTGATTGAAATTGATTACCAAGACCAATTTTAGTTGGCCGCGATGGCGACTTTTCGCCACTTGAGCTGTTCGGTCTTAGGCAGATGAATTTCCAGCACACCGTTACGGTACGATGCTTCGACCTTTTCTGCGTTCACCGGAACCGGCAGTTCATAAACCCGAGTCAGTTTTCGTTCAACGTAGTGGGTCTTATCGTCTTTTTGAACTTTGCGTTCTGCAGTGACTCGGAGACCATTTTCTTTCACTTCAATGTTAAAATCGCTGGGCTCAAAACCCGGTGCATCGATCCGAATCGTAATGGCCGATTCGTTTTCGGTGTAATCTCGACTCGTATCGCGGAAGTTTTGCAAATCGGTCGAGAAACTTTCGGCCCATTGATTGAACATATCATCCACCCAGCTGAAGAAGGAAAGTTCTGGGCGAACGATGCGAGTCGATCCCGGTTGGACCACAGAAGTTTTTTCTCGGTTGCGTGGCAACAATGAAAACATACCTACTTCCTCCTTTCTGAATAAAGATTTCCATGACCTGAACAAGACAAACCCATCCTCGGCCCCATGTCATCCACAGGGGGAGCGAGCCTCTCGCTCAACAATGAGAGGGTAATTGTTTGTTGTTCAGGTTTGTTGTTCTCACTTCGAGAACGCTCATCAAAGTGTTCTGACGAATTCATTAGCAATCGAAATGCCAAAGTCCAAAGTTCGGCCAATCGGGCAATGGATAAAAACATAACTACTCTTCAAATAATGCCTTACGAAATTTTTCTGGATGAGAGTGGTACTTCGCTTCCGATTCGGGATTCTGTCAGAATGACAGGATGCCTTCTGATTGTCAGGATCGAATCTCCCCAACAACACTTCCTCTCCCTAACCGATTCCCTTGTCTCTGACGAGATCACTTATCTCGCATCTCCCACAGAGCCGGCACGGATGACCTGTCGTTGTGATTTGAGAAAACTCTCCGCTGTTAAACCGGAAGGATGACTCCGAAGAGTAATGGCCCCAAAGCGAGCGGTATCCCAATAAGGAATCTGCTGCCGTTGGTAATGGGCTTCGGCATTGAGGGAATCGCGTTTGGCTTGGCTTGCAATCGCAAACTTGGGTTGCAGCCATTGCACGAATGCTTCTGTGTTCGCGCTAGCACTGCCATGATGCGGTACCACCACCACATCGGGTTGGGGTGACGGGCAACGCTTCATGAAGTCGGTCAATCCTTGTTTTTCCAAATCGCCCGTGAAAAGAATTTTATGCCCCCGATGCTCGACTTGAATGACAAGACTACGGGCGTTCTCTTCACCTTCGATTTTCTCAACAGGGGGATGAAGAATCGACAATCGAACTGCCCCCGCTAAAAAAGTTTGTCCCGCCGAGGCAACCTGAGTTTCGATCCCACGAGACGCTAAAGTTTGGAGAACCAAAGCAACCCCTGCCGTGGGCTTATCCGGAAAGGTAGGATTGTAGGTAACTCGACCGATCCGAAAGCGAGCAGAAAGCTCGGGCAACGTATTAAAATGATCCAAATCGGCATGAGACAGAAAAACCTCATCGAGCCGACGAATCCCTCGCGACCACAGAAATGGCGCAATCACTCGTGAAGTGGTTTCGGGGCCACTGTCCGAGCCGGCATCGATCAAAATCGTTCGTCCATCAGGGGTTTCGAGAACGGCACAATTGCCGTGCCCCACAGCCAGAATGGTGATTCGGAGTTCCTCATCTAAGGGGCGATACAACCCCCAAGCTAAACCAAGAATGACCCAAACCATGAGCCATTTGCCAAGGAAGAACCGGTCTTGGAATCGACCAACGCATAAAGATTGATTGATGGGTTGAAGCAGAGCGATCCAGCTAAGCCCCAATACATAAAATCCGACCAGCCAACCCAGCAAAACCGGTCCGGTCCACCAACATCCACCGGGGGTTCCCTCGGCCCAACCGACGATCTTTTCACAACCATTCAGAAAGGTGTTTGTCAGGACTCCGAAAAGAGGGTTGAACCATCCCAAGGGAGAAAGCAGCAGTAAACAAAAACCGCTCAGCAAAGCCAGTGTGGTGAGCAAAATCATAATAGGGCCAATGACGATCCCGACCGGCGAAACGAGATTTTGCCAATAGGCAATGAGGGGTATAGTAGCTAAACTTAGGATCAACGTAATAGCATATGTTTGAATGATGATTTTGATGAGGGATCGGCCCCATCGTTCCCAAGGTGGTCGAGATTGTTCGATGAGTCTTTCAATTTCTTCCGGAGTCTGTGGGGGGATCAGCCGAGGAATCAGCCAAAAGAGTGCTGCCACGCATAGGAACGAAAGTTGAAAGCCCGCGGTAAATAGGTCGGTCGGTTTCAGGATCAAAACAATCATCCATGCAAGGCAAAAGGTATTGAATGGGAGAACCTTTCGTCCTAGGCAGGTACCGACACAGAAACAAGCAACCATCACGGCCGCCCGCATAGCCGAGGGGCGTCCCCCCGTTAACAGAGCATAAATCAAAAGCAATCCCGCGACCCCTAGGGCGGTCAATCGATAAGGGCAGCCGATCAGCCGGAAGATGCCCCACAAAAAGGTACCAAGGATCACCAAATGTTGCCCCGAAATCGCCAACACATGAATGACCCCCGTG
>JAOAAA010000080.1:0-312 GCA_026419115.1 Gemmataceae bacterium | reverse complement strand
AGGCCTGATTTTCCCCAAGCAGCAAGGCGCTCGCCAAGCCCGATTGATCGGCCAGTTCATATTGAATCACACGATGCGCGTAACCTTTGATTTGAGCGAGAAGACGATTGACGTTGAATCCCCCTGCTTCGAGTCGAACGACCCCTGCGGTGGATTTGCGAACCCGTAACTCGCAGCCGATTCGATCATCAAGCAAAATCGCGGCCATGTCCCGTTCTGCTGGATTCTGGGGGGCCGGCGGAGAATTCAACCAACCCAGAACTTGAATGCGATCGCCACTTTGAATTCCTTCGGGCAGCCCTTCCACAATCA
>JAOAAA010000007.1 GCA_026419115.1 Gemmataceae bacterium | reverse complement strand
GTGCCAATAGAACCTTGCCAACAACGGGCTCATCCCACCGAGATAAAGCAAATAACTCAGGTGAATGGGGATTTTGAAAAGGGGCATGGTGGTGACAGGAATTTCTAAAAGATGCTGCGCCTCAGGCCCCCAACGATAGGGCTTTAAGGGACGAAACCCCTCGGAAAATTTGCCGAACAATTGGCTTCGTTTTTGTCGTTCCTCATCGGAAAGCCCCTGAGATTTGGCCAGATAATACATGCGGGCCAACGGCCCCAAAAAGGTTGGAAAAGTCGAACAATCGTATTCGTAGCCTCGCCGAGCTAACACTTTGAGAACTGTAGGCGAGAATGAAAAACCTGGTCCGCGAAAACCTTTGGGGCGAACTCCGGTCAATTCCTCAATCGCGGCTTCGGTGCGGGCGAGTTCGGCCTCGATTTCTTCTTCGGAATACAAATGCAACCAAGGCTCGTGATGATACGAATGATTCCCAACCTCGTGCCCCTGTTCGGTGATTTGACGTAAAACCTCTCGATCCTCCGCCAAAGCGGCATCAAGCCCCACGATAAACCAAGTGATCTTCCAATTCCGAGCATGGAGCAGGTCCAACACTCGGGGCACCACAATTTTTAGATACGAAGGGTATTGTTCCCAACCGGCATCGCCATGAGTCTTCATGTAAGACCAGCGATTATCCAAATCGAGAGACAAACTCGCCAAGGGGAGGACCGATTTCATGAGGTGGCTCCAACGACGGGTGTGGGTTTCTTCGCAGGGGACATTGCGGAAATCACGGGGAAATAGGTATCGACCAAGCCCAGAGTATCATTCACATTTAACGTGCCGTTGACAATGTGAGCGGAATTCAAAAAGGCCAGCCCTGCCACTTTTGAGACGATCGGCGGAACCTTTTGCGAATAATTCAACGTCGATAAAGCAAAGACATTCCGCACCCGTGAAACCCGAAAGGCCAAAAGCTGATCGCTGTGAAAATGGGGATAGATTCGGGCCAATGCTTCGAGAAATCGGGCCTGAATCGATTCGTCCGGCTCTTCAAAAAGCGGATCATCGGGCGCCACATACTTCGGTAAATAAACCAACGTATGCCCGTTGAATTCTGCCCGATCCACCAAGGCCGACATCTCAATCACTGCCGTGAAAGGCACCCAATTTTCCGTAAGGTTGGTCACATAAAAACGATCCAAAGGTTGCTTCAAAACTAGCGAAGCACAGACAATTCCTTGATAGCGAATTTGATCGAGCGCTTGCCGTTCGGCCTCGGGGAGCGTGGGGCATAATTTCGCCACCAAGGGACTGGCTGCCGTCACAACGATTCGATCGCAAGAAATTTCTTCCCCAGAATCTAAGGTGATTCGGCCCGATTCGATCTGTTTGACCCGAGCTTCGGTCCGCAGGTCCACCCCCTTTTGTGCCAAAACGTCGGCACAGCGTTTGAGGATGCGAGCATATCCCCCTTTCACATACCCAAACATTTCTTTCTTCAAGCCCGAACGACGGGCGGCATACATCCGGTTGATGGTGGCCCAAATAAAAGCGGCCGAGGTTTGTTGATACCCCTCACCTAATTTGGCCCGAAGCAAAGGAAGCCACATTTTTTGAAAGGTTTTTTCACCGGACCAGCGTCTTAACCAAGTGGCCACCGGAATTTGTTCCAACTTCGACCAATTTTTAATCCGAGAAGCCCGCAGGATGGTCAAAGCCAAACGAAACTTGCTTAAAAGCCCCAAGGGTGGAAAGGTCAAAAACTCCCAAGAATTCGACAGAGAATACAATTGGCCATCGGTATAAAAACCGGTTTTGGTTTCGACCCATTGTAATTCGTTTTCAAGATCGAAATGCTTGAGGAAGCGTCGGGTTTTGTCATCAGAAAGAAGGGTAACGTGGTAATGACGATCCCAAACCAGTTCGCCAATCGACCAAGCCGAGGCCAACCCCCCAATTTCGGGCGCCGCCTCAAGCAATATCACCTGATCGCCGCGTTCTGCAAATCGACGAGCCAATTCTAGGCCCAACACGCCGGCTCCGACGATCGCCACCCGTTCCGCCATGGTTATCCATCTCCTCGATTCTACTCATAATAGAACGAAAAAACGATCCCGACGGGTGAGAAACCAACCGATCGGCAGAAAACGGAAATTTCAGATTCGGGCAAAAATATCGACAGACCCACCCCCGATCGAATTGAACCGACTCGATTCAATTCGTCATCGATCCAACTCGATTTCGATTTCGATTTCGCTCAGGGAGTTAAGATTTGGGTGTGGTTCGCCATGCTTTCCAATCATTGAGCGTATATTGGACCATCACACGGGTAGCCTCTGCCAGCCAATGCTTATCACGAGCTTCCAGGTCTTTCAAAATGCTCTCACGAACCTGACGGGTAGCCAAATGAATGTTGGCTAGTTCGGCCCCCATCGCTTGAAGAAGATGTTCTTGATCGCGTATCGAGGTCAAATGATTTAACTCAATCCGCGAACTTCTCGGCGCTAATCGCCGGACCAGCCAATTCCCTTTGACCATAAGAAACGGGTCCGGAGAACGGGTCAGCTTAGAGAGCAACCCTTTGATTTGATGTTCCTGAGTAGGGTAGCCCAAATACCAAGCGGTTGCCGGTGGAGTGAGGGCCTTGGCTTCGCGTGCAATCCAACTGCCAAAAGATTTCATCAAAGCAACATACCGAGGTTTCCCTAACGATCCCACTCCTACCCGTTTCCGGAGATAGTATTTCAGGTCGGTCACCGTGAGAGGTAACGCCATTTCCAAGGCGCTTTGTGCCTCGTTCGGTAAAGGTAAGCTCGGCTCGGCCAATTGATTTTGCAGGCGGTTCCAGTAGTACTCGGGGTCGCGTTCTTCGATCATGGCCAAGGCGCGGAGTTCGGGGTGCAATTCTTCCAGAACGAATGGGTGCCCATCTTCTTCGATATTGCGCCGATAACCCCGAATAATCGCCTTGGCGGCTTCTTCGTAACTCAATTCATCAAGCCCTGCCTGTCGGGCTAAACGGTAACTCGCCGATAAGCGCACCAAGTCTTGCGTGTAGGCCATGTAATCGACTTCATCAAAATCGTTTACCCCCCAACACAAACGCCCCTCTTCATCTCGCCAAGTGCCAAAATTCTCGACGTGGGCATCTCCCACACCAATTACCTTAGGCGCTTCGCTGAGTTCCTTGCACAAACTAAACCACGCCCCCACCCAACGATAATATGTCCCCCGAAAAAACGGAAAGGGGGTATCCGTTCGAGAAAGTTGCTCGTGTTTGTAGTTCAGGTCTTCCTCATTCAAGGGGAAGAAACTCCTCAACCACGTCTCGTAACTTTGGGTAGCAAGATGGATATTCATACAGGCGGTTTACGACAAACCGGAATCAGCAGCAACCTCTTGAAAAAATCGTGGGAAGCCCCCTTGAATCTGAGAAGAGGGAAGCTACGATAACAATATGATATCACTTCAATATCGGAGCAGCTATGAACGAGAAAATCATTACCCTCTCTTCGGGAATCGTCTGGTTGATTGGGCTTGCCTTGGGGGGGCCGTTAATCATCGCGGGGTTGATCTACATGGCGGTGCAAACGGCCGGGGCGCCGGGGTATGAATCCACGCTGTACATCGTCGCGACCATCCTGTTTTCCCTTTTGTGGCTCCTTTTGCTGTGTGGGTTTATCGTGGTCAATCCGAACGAGGCCAAGGCCTTGCTGTTTTTTGGCAAATATGTCGGCACTCTCAAAGAATCGGGATTCTTTTATGGGAACCCATTTTATCTCACGCGGAAGGTCACGTTGAAAGTGCAAACCTTTGAAACAGGGCAAACCAAAATTCCAGAGGTGAAAGACCCCACGACGGGAAAAGTGGTGCAAGAATCGGGTTTATCGCCTCGAAAACCGACCAAGGTCAACGATAAGGATGGCACACCCATCGAAATTGCTGCGGTCATTGTTTGGCGAATTGTGAACACGGCCGAGGCCCTTTTCCAAGTCGATGATGTCGAGGATTTCATGTATACCCAATCGGAATCGGCCTTACGAAACCTCGCCAGCCAGTACAGTTACGACACGAACGATGGGGAACATTCTCTGCGAGGGCACATCGATGAGGTGGCGAAACGATTGCGAGAGGAAGTTCAAGAGCGGGTCCGAACGGCAGGGGTGGAAGTTCTTGAAGCTCGGATTAGTTACTTGGCCTATGCCTCGGAGATTGCTGCGGCGATGTTACAACGGCAACAAGCAGGGGCTTTGATTGCAGCGCGGGAACGTATTGTGGAAGGGGCCGTCGGTATGGTCGAACACGCTCTGGAGATGATTAACCAAAAAGGGATTGTCGAACTCGATCCAGAACGCAAAGCCGCCATGGTCAGTAATCTTTTGGTCGTCTTGTGCAGTCACGCGGTACCTCAACCCGTTCTGAATACTGGTACCCTGCACAACTAAACGTCGCTGCCCAAATTGTGGATGAATCAAAGTCATCGCCTAAATTGAGGATAAAACTATGACCCGAATTTTAACATTGTTAACATTGTTGCTCTCCGTCGGTGCCAGTTTCGGGGCTGAGGAACTCGTTGAATTGAAACGCGAGGGGGTCACATTGCATGGGACGTTGGACCTTCCGCAGGAAAAAGGCCCTTTTCCTGTGGTGATTATTCATGCCGGTTCGGGACCGACCGATCGAGACGGGAATCAAATCGGTTTGAAAACCGATGGCTTGAAAATGCTCGGGCGAGCATTAGCTCAAGAAAAAATTGCCTGTCTGCGGATCGACAAACGAGGAGTGGGCAAAAGTGTCAGCAAAGACATGAAGGAATCGGACCTCACCATCGCGGGCTATATCAACGATATTTTGGCGTGGACCGAGTTTCTCAAAAAAGACCCTCGTTTTTCTCGGGTGGCGTTTATTGGTCATAGTGAAGGGGCCATTTTAGGGGTGAAAGCGGCAAAGAAGGCCGACTGGTATGCCTTTGTTTCTCTTTGTGGAACCGGCCGACCTTTGCACGAGTTACTTAAGGAACAACTCGATGCTCAATTGCGGGACGACTGGAAAGAAAAAAACAATGCCATTCTTCAGCAGTTAGCTTCGGGAAAGAAGGTGCCCGATGTTCCCAAGGAGTTGAATTTCCTGTATCGGGAGAGCGTGCAACAATATCTCATCGATTCTTTCCAAATCGATCCTGCCAAAGAGATCGCAACCCTCACGATGCCTATTCTCGTTGTGGGGGGGGGGAGCGATTTACAAGTGAAGCAGACCGATTACAAATTACTCTGCCAAGCCAACCCGAAAGCGAAAGGAGTCTGGATCGAGGAGATGGGGCATACCCTGAAAAAAACAAAAGGGAAAACCAACTTGGAACAACTCGATGTGTATACCGATCCCAAACATCCCTTGCATGAAAAACTCGTTCCAGCACTGGTCGATTTTTTGAACCCCCCCCTTCGAGAGGGCAAATAAAAACAGGATGCGTTTTCGATTCTTTGTGAAAAGTCCGAGTCTCAAAAAATTATGGCAAGGAGCAATTGAGTGGCTCGCAAGGCATTTTTACTTCGTATCGATGAGCAGATTCTCAATGCCATGCAGCGTTGGGCCGACGATGATCTGCGGAGTCTCAACGGCCAAATCGAATTTGTGTTACGAAGGGTTCTTCTAGAAAATGGTCGCTTAAAAAAAACGACGGAATCTCCTCCTCCGGAGCCTCCCAATTCCGAAGATAAACCTGCATGAAAACACATGCTGTTTGTTTGCCGTTCGATTCGTTTGGTTCTGCCGGAGCCAGTGAAGGTGCCCAATTGCTTTTCGATGGGCTACGAGAAATTATCGCTGATGCCGAAGAAGAAACCCGTCCTTGTCGAACCGATTGCTATCGGCAAAAGGTCGAAATGACAGAACTCTCTTTCTCCACCGAAGCGAGCCTATCTCGCTGGCGGGAGATAGCCCGAAAAGCGATCGAGCCGATTTGGGACAAGGAAGATTTTTTGCTGTGGTTGGCAGGGAATCATCTGGGAGTGGCACCGGTTTATGAGGCCCTCGGCCCTGATGATCTTGTGATACAATTCGATGCTCATTTAGACATTTACAATCTCCGTGTTCATGCCACGACTCCCAATCATGGTAACTTTATCCTTTCATTGAGTCCGAATCGACCTGAGATCATTAACATCGGGCACCGCGACCTTTTTTTGAAACCCGAATCGGTACAGGGGCATTTTGCAGCCACTTTCTCGGCCCAAGAAATTCATTCCGATCGCAAGGGGGTTTTGAAACAGGTTGAGAAATTATGCAAAAAGAAAAGGCGCATTGTGGTGGATTTGGATGTCGATGTGTTTGACCCCGCCTATTTTCCTGCCGTGGGGTATCCTCTGCCATTTGGGTTGACGGCGGCCCAATTTCTTGACTGTGTTTCGTGGTTGTGGAGTAAACGGGTCTGTGGCTTTTGCATTAGCGAGTTTATTCCCGCAAGGGATCAGCGTGAACTTTCTCAAGGGACCTTGGTTTGGTTGTTGGAATGGTTGTTGCTCAAAATCCACGAGAAAAAACAAGCGGAATAGAATCATCAATCAAGGGGCAAACAGGCACGCATCACGAACGGGCTGCTGGAAGCGTCAACAGCACGTCAACACGTCAACCCATTATTGGCTAGTCGATTAGTCAAAGAAGGAACTGCAACATGTCAACACGTCAACATGGCAATACTTCGGTGAGAGATGAAGGTTGAAGGATGAAGGGGCTTTGTCAACACATGTAGCATCACGAACGGGCTGCCGGAAGCGTCAACGGTTTACTCCGATTGGCATCGCCTCGACGTTCGGTGCGATAGGCAATTCCTGCAGCAATAAATTCCCGAAACAGCGGATGAGCTGCGGTCGGTTTGGACTTAAATTCGGGATGGCATTGCACCCCCACAAACCAAGGATGATCGGGAATTTCAATGACTTCAACTAACGAACCATCGGGAGATGTTCCCGAAATAATCATCCCTGCTTGTTCAAATTGTTCGCGGTACTGATTGTTAAACTCGAAACGGTGGCGATGACGTTCCGAAATTTCGGTACTCCCATAGGCCAAGGCGGCTTTCGACCCTTCTTTCAGAACACAAGGGAAAGCCCCTAGTCGCATGGTTCCGCCGACTTTGGTCACCTTCTTTTGTTCGTCTAACAGGGTGATGACCGGATGCGGAGTTTCGAGATCGAACTCGGTGGAATTCGCTCCCACTAGTCCCAACACATTCCGAGCAAATTCAATGGCAGCACATTGCAACCCCAGACAAATGCCGAAGAAGGGAATGCCTCGTTCCCGTGCATGGCGAATCGTATCGAGCTTCCCTTGAATGCCGCGTTTGTCGAACCCCCCTGGAACGAGGATGGCATCGGCACCGGCAAGGGCTTTCTCGGGGCCGTCGGCTTCGATTTTTTCGGATTCGATTTTGCGGATATGGACCCGACAACGATTGGCAATTCCTGCATGAATTAACGATTCATAAACGCTCTTATAGGCATCGTGATGGCGAACATATTTGCCCACCACACAGACGTTCAATTCCTTTTCCCAATGGCGCATCGATTCGACCATTTCTCGCCAATCATCGATGTACAGTTTTTTCGCGGGCAGCGCCAGTTTTTCAACCACGATTTCATCGAGTTGATTATTCACTAACGATAAAGGAACTTCGTAGATGGTGTATTCTTTGTCTCGTTCTTCGATGACAGCCCGACGTTCCACATTACAAAATTGAGCGATTTTCTCGGCCTCGTCCTTAGGAAGTTCCCTTTCGGTGCGGCAAATCAGAATGTCGGGTTGAATCCCAATTTTACGGAGTTCCCCAACGGAGTGTTGCGTCGGTTTCGTCTTCGATTCCCCTGCTGCTTTGAGGTAGGGAACCAAAGTCAAATGGATGTACAAGCAATTGTGCTTACCAATATCTAATGCAAATTGTCGGATGGCCTCGAAGTAGGGCATTCCCTCAATATCACCAACGGTTCCGCCGATTTCGGTAATGACCACATCTACATCCTCGGTGGCATTTTTCTTGATGCAGGCTTTGATTTCGTCGGTGATATGCGGGATGACCTGAACCGTTTTCCCTTTGTAAGCGCCGGCCCGTTCTTTTTCGATCACGCTCAAATAAATACGGCCCGTGGTGTAATTACATCCCCGATGCAAAGGGGCGTTTGTGAATCGTTCATAATGCCCAAGATCGAGGTCGGTTTCGGCCCCATCATCGAGCACATAAACTTCCCCGTGCTGGTAGGGGGACATGGTTCCCGGATCGACATTCAAATAGGGGTCGAATTTTTGTAGGCGAACTCGTAAGCCGCGGCGCTCGAGCAACATGCCAATCGAGGCACACGTGAGACCTTTCCCTAAGGAACTGACTACCCCACCGGTCACAAAAATAAATTTGGCCATTCTCGCGTTGCCCTACCCATCAAAAAGTCGGTTGAACCGCAAACTTCGCGTTGCCCTACCTATGAGAAAATCGGTTGAACCGCCACACAAACTTCATACTCTCTTCACTATACGGGATTTCGGCATAAGGTCGAACTCAGTCCTGAGCGACTTGACGATTCCTCTGTACACTATTTCGGTACTCTGCCACAAATCGAGCATAATCCTCGGGAGTATCGACTCCCTTACCTGCGGACGGAACCACACCAACCCGCATAAACCAACCGGTTGCCAAGGCTCGCAATTGTTCCAATTTTTCTAATTGTTCCAACGGGTGGGGGGGCATCTGAGCCAATTGCAACAGCGATTCTCGACGATAGGCATATAACCCCAGATGATGCAGAAAACGGGCCGGTCGGGCGGAAAAATCGGGTTGCCCGTCTCGGACAAAGGGAATCGAAGCCCGAGAAAAATACAAAGCACGGTTTTTCTCGCCGAGCACCACTTTCACTGCATTGGGGTTTTGAAAATCGGCCAAGTTCTGAAACGGCACTGCCAACGTGGCCATTTGTGCGGAAGGTTCTTCTCGCAAAAGCTCGGCGAGCAATTCGAGATATTCCGGTTCAATTCCCGGTTCATCCCCCTGCAGATTGATAATGATCGGGACATCGAGCGTGGCAGCCACCTCCGCAACCCGATCGGTCCCTGAGGGGTGTTGATCGGAGGTCATCACCGCAGTTCCCCCAAAGGATCGAACCGCTTGAACAATTTCCTCCGCATCGGTGGCAACAATTACTTGAGACACATTTCGGACGCGCAATGCCTGTTCGTAAACATGTTGAATCAAGTATTTACCAGTCTCACGAAGGAGGGGTTTGGCCGGTAACCGAGTTGAAGCTAAACGTGCCGGAATAATGATCGCCGCATCCATCCCGATAGTATACAAATTTCTCCCTCAACGCGGGAAGCATTCGCCTCGTCTTCGATTAGTATGCAACAGGTACTTTGGGGATGAATCGTCCTACCCTGTAGAGAACAATCAGCCTCCCCCCCATGAAATTATCACGAGGGACCTGACCCATTTTCAGGCACATATCGCAATATCAATATCGATTAACTCCCTCAAAACCGATCAGCCTCCGCTGATGGCAGGTAGTAAGAGTACTTCGTCCTTGTCTTTGAGTACGGGGTGACTCGTTGGCAGGACTTGTTCGTTGTTGAGAACCACCATAATCGAAGGGGCGATTTGGTCGTTCTCTAAAAACAGCTTCTGAATGCGGTTCGATTGTGTTTTCAGATATTGAGGCAACCAATCGAATAATCGGGTACCTTGTTCAACTTCATGTTCGGTGCATCCCGATTCGTTGAGTAGGCCGATCAGTTCGAGTTTGAAATGAATCATGCGGTCCACTCGCTCATCAGGATACCTTTGTTCAGCCGAAAACGAATTTGAGCTAACCGGTCGGCCTCCTCATTATGGTGGGTCACATGCAGCACGGTTAGCCCCCAATGAGCATGAGTTGCTCGGAGAATCTCGATCATCTCCGAGCGAGTTTTCTGATCGAGCGAACTTAAAGGTTCATCGAGCAGTAACAACTTCGGGCGATGGGCTAAAGCCCTTCCCAAAGCAACCCGTTGCTTTTCGCCCCCGCTGAGATTAGCAGGCATGCGTGAGAGCAAATGCGTGATTCCCAATTCTTGGGCGAGTTCGTTTTGCCTTTGAATTTGCTCGCGTCGAGAAACCCCGCGGATCATCAAGGCGAAGCTCAAATTCTCGGCCACGGTCATGGTGGTGAATAAGGCCCCATCCTGCGGGACATACCCAAATTGTCTTTGGGCCGGCGGGAGTCGATTCACCAGCACTCCATCCACAATCACTTTTCCCGAAGCAATCTGACGTAAACCGACGATCGATTCTAGCAGCGAAGTTTTTCCACAACCCGTTTCGCCCATTAACACGGCATATTTGCCTGTGGGGATCGTTAACGAAAGGGGGCCTAGAGAAAATGACCCCTGTTGAATGAGCAAATCTTCACAGAGGATCATATCGGTTTGCTCCTCAAACCAAACAGTCGCATCAACCCCAGAATAACAAACGCAAGTCCCACGAGCACCATCGAAACGGTCAAAGCATTATTCAAACGACCTACAGATAGTTCCAGAAAGACCGTCGAAGAAAGGACTTCGGTTTTCATCCGAGTGGTACCGGCAAAAACCAGAATCGGACCAAATTCTCCAAGGGAACGAGAAAAGGCCACACCCGCTGCCGAAACGATTCCGCGTCGCGATTCGGGAACCACAACCAGCCAAAATGCTTGCGCACGGGTACAACCTAATGTCAAAGCGACATTTTCAGTGCGAGGCGAGAGTTGATCGAACGTTACCTTCATCGTGCGGATGGCAAACGATCCCGCGACGGCAAATTGAGCCAAAATCACCGCAGGGATCCCATAGGTGACACGGGTTCCAAACGCATCATTCAAATAGGGTTTCAATTGAGGGCCGACCCAACCGATCATCACCGCCTCAATCACAAGAAATAAAGTGGCGACCAACAACAAGGCCCGTTTCCCACTGAGCAAAGGCCAAAACAGTATCGAACCAATCACCGGAATTGCGAGATAAACCAGCATCCAGCCTGTGTGACGTTCTAAAGTCTGTTCGATCGCTCGACCAACTTGGGTTTGGAACAAAATCAACAAGCTCAACCCCAAGACCAAGGGCGGGAGCACCAAAGGAATATCCACGATAATATCGAGAAGAGCTTTGCCCGGAAAATTTTGACGACTGAGAACATACCCGAACGGCACGGCTACCCACAAAGATAAAATGGTGGCAGTTAAGCAAGAAAGTAAAGTGAGTTTGGTGGCATAGCGGATTTCGGGCTTTTCATAAAGTTCGAGGAAATTCCGCCATTCAATAAAAAACAAATCAGCCGCTAACATCCCGATGATGAGCAGGGCAAAGGCCACCCCAACGAGTGTCAGGCATCCAATAAAAATTCGGTCCGACCAGCCACGGACAGGTTTCATGGTTTCTCTTCCCAGCCGAATCCATTCTCTAGGAAAATCCGTTTCGAGGTTTCCGAGCGAATTTTTTCAAGGAGCTTTTGCGAAAGGGCCGCATTGCGGGCACCTTTGCCCACGGCTGCCGGTTGAATGGGCGCCGCACAGGGAATGCCCGTCACGGGGATCGCATCGAGTTTATCGGTGTTGGGAAGCCAATTGGTACGATAAGCCACCACAGCATCGAGGGAACCCGCGAGCATTTTATTCACTAACAAATCGCCGGTCGGTGATTCTACCACCACGTTCCGCCGAACGGCCGCATACGTTCCCGATTTGATAAAGGTTTCTTTGCTAATCGCCCCCAATGCGCATTGTTGTTCATGCCCGACCCCGACGCGAAGCCCCTCTTTGCCGAGGTCTTTGAGAGATTTAATGTCGTGTGGGTTTCCTTTTTGCACCACAATCACCAGTTGATTATTCGAGACATTGACGGATTTCTCGAAGAAATCCTGAACTTCCCCCATGAAGCGGGTATCGCAAGAAACATACAAATCGGGGCGGGCACCGCTTCGCATTTGGCTGACAAGAATACCGCAGCCGTTGTAGATTCGGCGAACGGTAACCTTTTCTTCTTTGCAAAACTCTTCAATGATCGGTTCCAAGGCAGGCCGCAGCATGGAACCGGCATAAAGAATTATTTCCCCATCGGGGGGGCCAACACTTTCTCCAGGGGTTGGCGGGGCCGGAGGATTATAGCCGAGTTGTTTGAAGAATTTCCCCCCCCCTTCAGGCTTGGCAAGAAACTCGATAAACCAACGGGCTTCACTGCGTTGATTGGATTTGGAACAAACTCCTGCCTCGACCTGTGCTTTAATATGGGCTAATTCTGGAAGAGCGACCTTCCCAATGTCAGAATGGCCGTGCAACAGGGCATCCCAAAGGATGCCCCCATCGGCGGCCCCCGTTTTGATCGACATCAACACTTCTTTCACCGTGCCCAGTTCCACGGGATTTTTGGCCATGAAGGCATCCCATTGTTCGATCTCTTGAAGCCCCTGTTTGGTGAGTTTGCCAATCGCCGTAGCTTGAGTACTGCTGGTCACTAAGCGGAAGTCTTTGCCCAAAACTTCTTTCCAAGTGAGTTGGTCGGCAGGCTTCGGATAGTTCGGTCGCACAGCCAAAACGGCCGTCATATTGGCCAAGGGAATCGATTGTTCTACATATCCTTCAGAACGGGCTTGTTTGATATAGCTTTCATCGGCAGGGATGAAAACATCTCCCTTGCCCGTGAGCTTGAGTTGTTGCAATGCCACTTCGGAAGCATCGTATTTAATACGAATTTGGATTCCCGTTTCTTTGCTAAATTCACTGGCTGCCTTTTCAATAACCGGTTCTAAAGCAGGGGCACACAACACGAATAAACCTTCTTCAACGGGGGGGGGATTGTCGTTCAGTTCGTTTTGTGACGATTTGTTGGCCAGGTAAACCAGACCTATTCCCAAAAAGACCGCTAACGACGCACCAAATAATAGGTAGGGGAGATTCCGTTTCATAGTAAGTTGACCAACGTCGGTTGAAATCGGGGACTTTAGAGAAATTGTAATAGAAGTCCTCAGAAAAGAAATCAACAACTCGGGACAAAGCCCAAGAGAAAAGGGAAAGTTCACAGACTCATCACATGGATGAAGAAATCGTAAAGAGGACGATCAATTGGTTCAGGCCGATTCACCCCATTCCGTCGATTCGATCGACTCAAACGGCACGAAGCCGATTCACCCCATTCGAGAGAATGTCGGGTTAGCCAAATCGATCAAGCCGATTCGTTATACTCGGGGGGAACCAAGCCGAATCGAACCCGTAATTTGTTCAAGGTCTTGTGAATCTGATTGCGTGTTTTGGGGTCGACCTCATTCATGGCGGCGGTTTCGAGCGGGGTGAGAATATCGCGAGCTGGTTCCCCCAATAGACCAATGTTAAAGGCAGCCAAAAGCCGCACGGTCATATCTTTGTCATCCAATGCTCGGGCAAGGGCTTGGGCGACTTCGGGGGAATCTTTGCCGAGAACCACCATCGGACGAATGAGGTTAAAATCTTTCGTAAAGCCGGCCCCCTCGAAAGCATCGATCAAGTTCGGAATAGCCTCTTTCCCCGCTTCCCCCATCTGAAGAAACGTTTCTGCGATCCGGCGTTTGAGAGCGGGTTCTGCCACCCGCAGGGCTGCCTTGAGCATGGGCATCGCTTCGGGACCAATGGGGCCGGCATCTTCCAGCAATTTCAACACGGCCTTGGTGACATCACTGGTTTTTTCCGAGGCCACCCCACCGAGAGAACCGCGTGTTTTACGATCGGTCTTACTGCTCAACCGTTTGAGTGTGCTTTGAATATCGATCTTCGAGGCTGCCGTAAAAGTCCGATTATCCGGTCCAAGAGTCGGCCAAAGATCGGGAAGCACTTGTTTACCGAACGCGGGGATCGCATCTTTGGCAACGATGTCGGCAACGGGGTTATCGGCCTTTTTATCTTCCAGATGTTTCAGGTAAATTTGCAATAAACGTAAATCTGCCGCGTCGCCCAAGCGAACATGCGTCTCGATCGTTTCCACTTGGGCTTCGGGTTTCACCTTTTTGGCGAAGGCACGGGTTTCCGGAACCAATAAATAAAGGGGTTCCGCGGGCATTTTGCTTTCCCAACGGACGTCTTCGGTGGGGACCACTTCTAGGTTCCCCTTGTATCCAATCGTGGCCGATTGCCGACGGTGGAAAAAACCTAGAAAAAGCAATTCTGCTAGAACGGCCGGCGCATCGTCATCTTCAGCTGCGAGAAAGCGTTGGGCAGCGGGTTGTAATTCCTCGGCAGCATCAGGGAGAAATTTTTTAAGCTGGGTGCTTCCCCCTTCATCAAGGCCGGTCATGGCAGTGTTCAACAAGCTGTCGAGAACTGGATCGTTGGTCTTCGCCATTCTTTTTCTCTATAGGTCTTGGTTTCGCCAAGACGAACTTATCTCATACTAAACAAACGATTTCTGAGCAGGCTTACACACCCAAACGCAAATGTTGGGTGGGAGTAATTAAAGCTAAGGGTTGGGCATAGATTGCGTTGGCAATGGGTTGTACGAATAATCGCACCAGCACCGCAGGTTTTTGCATGCTGGGCATAGCCGCCCCACGGAGGAAATTGGCCACATTCGAGTAATCTTTTCGACGATCAGCACATTCGATTCGATTGCCCGCTTCATCTTCAATTAAAGTGACTTTATCGTTCACTCGGCCGACCTTTTCGGCTCGAACCAAGAAAACGGCCTCTCGGGGAGCTAGCGGGTGTCTCATTTGATCTCGGAAGGCTTCTGTCACGGCCGAGAAATCGGACTCGGCACGCTCATAGGCAATGGCCAACGCTTCTGCATAATCGATCCCAGCCCGTTGGCTGCTTTTCTCCCAAGCAATGCGACGATTCAACCAACCGGGGTAAAGGACCGCTTCTTCCACGAATATGGGTTGATCGTAACTGGGTTGTTCCAAAATTTGGGTCAAAGTTTTGAACGGCCGCGTTGCCATCGCGGGGAACACTTCGCCCGTACTCAGGTCCAACAGGTGGGAAATTTCCAGCCGTTGTTGCCGAGACTCCTCATCGACTCGTTCATACGCCACTTCTAACAAATTCAGCTCGGTCCGAGCGTATCCCTTTTCTTTCAGGTCCGAAAGGTTCCACTGAATCCCCAAAACATCGCCACTGACCGCATCGGCATCCGACTGCGATTCCCCTTCAGTCAAAACACCTTCAAAATAATTCTTGCCGTATTTGTGGATAGCATACAGTTGGCCGATGACTTCCCCGCCGTAGACCAACCTTTCTTCATCCGAGATACCCTTTTGTTTCCCCAAGGCAATCAATCGCCGCAGGGTATACGCAGCCAAAGGGAGGTGAGATTCGACCAAGGTTTTTCCATAGCGATCAAATTTATCGAGACGATCCTTCTCGTACCACTTGCCAACGGAAACGATTTCGTAAATAATTTTTTCGAGTAGTTCAAACCCATCTCGTTGTGCGGCACGATGTTTGTCGTAATCGCGGATGGGACGTTTCGGAGCCGCGGGGCCAAACTTCTTCCGATCATCCGCTGCCACCTTTTTATCCCGCTTGAGAATCAGGTCTTCGCTGGGTTCTCGGGTGATGAAATCCTCGGGTTTCCGTACATATTTGAGCAACAGAGCCAAGCAATACTTGTCGAATTGATCGGGGATGCGATGCCCCGGCGCGTTACTCCTCGGATAGGGGTGCGCCGGATCGATAAAATCGACCGAGATTCGGAACGGCTGTTCCGCGGGGCCTTGGGCTTCGGCAATCAGCCAAGTGCCATCTTGCGAGATACCCGCTTGAATGAGCTTATCTTGGTTTAATACATCAATCGCCCGATTCCAAATGGCCTCGTTGGGGGCCAATTTACGGACCATCTCTTCAGTCAAGGGAATGTTAAGAGGCATCGGCTCCTCTGGAAGTCTCACGCAGTTGCAACGGCCTTACCAAATTCTTTTTATACGAACGATTGACCAAATGACGAGAGTTCCCCCAAAATACCTCATTCCTACCACGATGCCTTCACCTTTCCCCGCATCTCACCCACGCACACCATACCGCCATAATACCCCCGTTTCATCGGGGGAATCGGGGGAATCGGAGCGTTTCTTGTAAACTTCTGAGTGACATATCTCGACCTTCTGGAGGGGCATCTCGAACTCTGTGAGCTTCTGGACGGACGTATCTCGATCTCTGCGAGCCTCCTGTCGGGATGAGGATTGAATTACCTTGGTCGATCGATTAGAATCATCTCCACCTTGATTCGTGGGGTTCCTCATGGCTTATTCTGCAACAGAATTGATGATCTGCTGTGCGGCACGCGCTTTACAGGATGGTTGGATGGTGGCGGTGGGTACGGGGGTTCCCTGTGCGGCTGCCATGTTAGCGCAGAAAACGCATGCTCCCAATTTGGTCATTTGTTTCGAGGCCGGTGGTGTGGCCCCCTTACTCCCAACCATGCCTGTGAGTGTGGGAGATTCTCGAACCATTCACAAAGCCCTCATGGCAGCGAGCATGGCAGAAGTAATGCAGTTTTGCCAAAAAGGCTTGACCGATGCCACTTTTCTTTCGGGGGCCCAGATTGATCCCTATGGCAATCTCAATTCCACGGTGATTGGTCCGCATCAGAAACCGAAGGTCCGACTTCCGGGCAGTGGCGGGGCCAACGATCTGGCTTCGTTCTGCAAACGGACCTTGGTGATCATGAAGCATGATGCCAAAAAATTCGTCGAAAAGCTCGATTTTCTGACGACCCCTGGATATTTGAGAGGAGGGGATAGCCGTGAACAAGCAGGGCTTCCAGCCGGAACGGGTCCTTATTTGGTCATTTCCGATTTAGCGATTCTGAGCTTTCACCCCGTGAGTAAAAGGATGCGTATTAAAAGTCTTCATCCGAGTGTGAGTCGCGATCAGGTGGAAAAAGCGACCGGCTTCGCACTCGATGAACCCGAAAGTCTCGAGGTTACCCCCCCCCCTACTGAGCAGGACCTAAAAATTCTCCGCGAGCAAGTCGATCCGCATGGCTACATTCTGGGACGTGAGAAATAGTTTCCGGATCGAGAATAATCGTCCCCTCTCAGTGCGGGATAATCTTAACCGAAGCCAATCATTCCCCTTCTCTTCGCCTCAGTGCACCCCCCCTACATCAATGGCCGATCGTTTCTTCATGAGACGTGATTTTTTCTAACCACCAACTGTTGTCCTTCTTTCGCATCAGAAATAGACCGGACCATTTCTGCCCGAACAGCTCGAAAAGATACAAAACCTCACTTTGCACAAGCCAACGTAATGGGCCGGCATCAACCCGTTGAACGTGACCTCGTTGGTTGGAAACAGGGCCTTCGTAATCCAAATAGAGTAAGCGATGTCGAGGAAGGGAAACGGCCGTAATGGGAAAATGTCCCGCATCAGGTGGTAATCGCCAAGTCAACAACGAGTCGCCCGATTGTAAAAGGAAATCGAGATGCAGAAAAGGCCAATTGTGTTCGAGCAAGGCAAAGCGAACGGGGAACAGCATACTTCGAGAGGTGGGGTCATTCGGGCAATCAAGTGGGGTAAACCTTATTTGGCTAAGCCAAAATCGACGGGCAACCGCCGCCAAGAACTGTGGATGTGATTGTTAGGGTTTCCGGAACCATCTGCCTGAACATTCAGAAATTCAACCACAAAGGTCGGGCCATGAACACGGTAGGTCCAAGCCCGTCCGGGTTCTGGCGAACCGCTGTAAGCAAAGTGGATTTTGTTATAATCCCCTTCTTTGACTCGTTGAAGTTCGGCTTCTGCCACGTCGTTGGGCATCCGTTTGGCGTAGGCCGTCACCAGTTTTAAGAGAAGTTCCTTCGATTCGTTCGACATCTTTTCATAGGGAACTCCGACGGGGGCATTGACGTTGGCCCGTTCGGTTTTTTCACCGACTTCGGCGAAATGTTTCTCTTGCAGGGCCATTTTGTTGATTTCTGGTTTGAAGCTCTTAATCAGATCGCGGGCAATATCTTCGATCTCAGGAAGAGTGCGTAACCCTTTGCGGTCTCCGTCGAGCACTTTGGCGGGATTCGCCCCGAAGAAAAAGGGTGTCGGAGAATCGATCACCCCATTTTTGATGGTGTAGCTAATGGCCATGTGGTGCCCTTCGATGCGCCAACCCCATGAGCCTGTTTTGTCCGGAGTGCCAAAAATGCTGACGAAGTACCATTCCGGATTACGGACATTCACCCCTTTCTTTTCGGTGTCGCGCAGGATGGCTTCTAAGCTCATGATGGTGCTGGCTTGTTCGTAACCCGTTTGGCTAGTTCCGGTTTTCAACAAGCTCAAGAATTTGGCTTTTTGTTTGTTGTCGAGTTCTTCTAAACGCAGACCTTTCCGAGTTGGTTTTTTGTCCTTATCTTGTTGAGGGGTAAAGAACCATTGGGTCCGGTGAGGATCGTCAAAAGGGAAGGTTGCCCGAGCTTTCTGTTCTGCGGTCAAAGAGTTCAGGAAATCGTTGGCGGCTTCGCTCATTCTGGTGGCAGTGGGAGTCGTATCTTGGCCAACAATCGCCAGAACAATCAACCCGCATAAGGCGAAACCACCCAGAGCTAATCGAGATACGTTCATGATAAGACTCCCAAGGCAAGATATTCGTTAGTGTACGAATCGAATGGGCAATTGGTGATAGCCAAAAAAACAAGATTTGAACGAATAGAAACTCAGGGAATAAAAAAGATTTCATTCTTCTGAGGCCTAGTATCAACAGCCTGCAAATTTTAATTCCGTCTTTGGTCAGTCGTTCTATTCCTGTGGATCGCGACCAACAAAAGGTATACAAAATAGATAGGTTTTGTTTCCGTAAACGAATTGATGACATGCCATCACCCCCACCGCTACCACCGCATCTCGATAAAACGGGTCCTTTTTTGTACGCTCTGCGAAAAAGTCGCCTGATGAGTGAAAAGACACTAGCCGAGACACTGGCCCAAGCGCAGGGAACCGTTCGGAACAATCCCGAACAGCTCGCAGAGTTCTTTGTGCAAAAGGGGTACCTGACCCATTTTCAGGCCAACAAGTTGCTCTCAGGGGTTTATAATGGTCTGGTTTTGGGCAATTACCATATCCTTTCTCCGTTGGGGAAAGGGGGTATGGGAACGGTTTATTTGGCGAAAGATATTCGCAAACCTTCGGGCGGGAATCAATTGGTGGCCTTGAAAATTCTTCCCCCTAAAAAGGCTCGTGAAGAAGAACGCATGTTGTCTCGTTTCCAACGGGAAATGGAATTATGCCAACGGGTGGATCATCCCCATTTAACTAAGACCTACGAAGCGGGGGTGATTCAAGGGGTCCCCTTTATTGCAATGGAGTATATTCGCGGGGTCAGCCTCCGCCAAAAAGTGACTGCGACGGGACCGATGTGGTATGCGTGGGTGGCCCGTTATTTTGCTGAGGTGGCCGATGGCTTAAGCCATGCCCATGAACGCGGTTTGATTCATCGCGATTTGAAACCCTCGAATTTGATGGTAACGCCCAACGAGCATGCCAAAATTCTCGATCTCGGTTTAGCTTTGAGCGTCGATGAGGAACTACCGGCAGATAAAGCGATCGTGGGGGGGGCAGGCTATGTGGTCGGTTCGATGGATTATATTGCTCCCGAACAAGTAAGCGATGCCACGGCCGTCGATGGTCGAGCCGACCTGTATGCCGTGGGGTGTTCCATGTATTTTGCCGTAACGGGGTCTCCCCCTTTTCCGGGAGGAACTTCGATTGAGAAAATGAAACGGCATCGGAATGAGTATGCCCCTCCGGTGACAGATTTCAATCCGGCGATTCCCATCGATTTTGCCCGTGTGATCGCCAAATTGATGGAAAAAAATCCGGCCCAACGCTACAAGTCGGCCAAAGTTCTTCGCGAAGTGCTTCTCCCTTGGGGGGCGCAAGATACCTCCTTGCCTATGGATGTGAACCCCGATCAATCGGAAGCGGAAGTGGTTCTCGAACTCGAATCGACCCAAGGGACCAGCATTTGGGAATCGATTCCGCTTGCGGTGTTTGTGGAAGGCAAAGAAGGCAAAACTCCCGAGACTTCCCGAAGTCGCGAACTACAGGCCTTGGCCAAAACGAAAACAACTCCCCCCCCAGCGGAGGATACGCCCGAGATGGACCCCTCGATCTCTCGGCGTCGCTATCTCCTTGTGATCGGGGCGATTTTGGTTTTTCTTCTGGGGATATGCGGGCTGAGTTCGGTCATTGCTGTGATCGTTTTTGCGTCTAAGTAAGGGACGATTGTAATATGAAACGATTTTTCCCTCTTTTGTGCCTGTTGGTGACCCTCTGGGGTTGCGGTAAAGACGATCCGGAGAAACTTCGGGCGATCAGCCAAGCAGGCTATCAGGATGTTCGTCGCGTTATCCCAGAAAAAATTCCAGTCGAGCAGCTCGTCCCAGAAAAAGGCCCCGAATCAACCCCCGTACAACATGTGCGCAGTCGGCTCAGCAATGATAAATATCTGAGACGATTTTCGATCGAGGTTTCTGCCATCGAAAATGGGGTGAAACTCACGGGTCGTGTTCCCACCAAGGAGCATGCTCGGCGTGCCACCGAATTGGCGGAATCCACCGTCGGGGTAGAGATCGTGACCAATGAGATCGTCGTGGATTGAGTACCAAAGGACTTGGAGTGAGCTAGTACAATCCTCTTGGAGGGGATTAATTCCAGATAAAAGTGAACAAAGGTGGGTAATAAAAGGGACAATCTTACTTGAATTTCAGGTGTGATGAATAAATTGATTCTGCCCCGAAAGTGAATTTTCCAACTCCTCCCCGAGCCTTTTCGGAATGATTCCCTTTATCGGGTATATTTGCAAGGGTGGTATTGTGTGCCAACACGACCATTTCCCTATCTCAATTTGATCATCGGAGTATTGCTGATGAGAGCCGATCCGAATTGCCCGACTTCTGTGATCGTCGCAAACCCGATGAATCCGCCCCACCGTTTGCAAACTTTGTGGAACGAGGGAAAACGTCTTTCGGTCGAGCAATTTCTAGAGTCCCACCCTGAATTAGAACTTTCCGAACAGGGATTGTTGGATTTAGTGATTGCAGAGATTCACCTTCGGCATCAGTGTGGCTTATCGGTTGAAAGCGATCACTACATCCGGCGATTTCCGAGTATCGAGGATCGACTTCGGGATTACTTCGAGACATTCCAGACGAAGACGAATCAGAAAATCGCTACGAATGTGCTGAGTGGTTCCCAGCTCCCCAAAATTCCGGGTTATGAAATATTGCATGAAGTGGGGCGGGGCGGCATGGGGGTGGTTTATAAGGCCATTCAAACCGGCCTGAATCGTTCGGTGGCCTTGAAGGTGATTCTTTCGGGGCGATTTGCCTCGGCCGAGGATCAGGAGCGATTCCGTCGCGAAGCCACGGCAATTGCTGCCCTGAAGCATACCGCGATTGTGCAAGTGTACCAAGTGGGAGAAATCAACGGGTTCCCCTTCTGCGCTCTGGAATTTATCGAAGGGGGAACTCTGGCCGATCTGATTCAAGAACGACCGGTACCCCCTAAGCAGGCGGCCCGACTCGCGCAGAAAATCGCCTTGGGGGCACATCATGCCCATGAAAATGGGATCGTCCACCGAGACTTAAAACCGGCCAATATCTTGTTACAGCCCGAGGGGACCGACTTTCAACCTAAGATCACCGATTTTGGGATTGCCAAACGATTGTTAGATGATTCCAATCTAACGGGCACCGGAATGGCCACCGGCACGCCCCAATATATGGCCCCCGAGCAGGCCCTTGCCAATAAAGAAATTCCTGTAGGCCCCGCAGCGGATGTGTATGCGATTGGGGTCATTCTTCATGAGATGCTCACAAAAGAGGTTCCCTTCACTGCCAACAACCCGATCGATTTGATGAAACGGGTCGTGAATGAAACACCCCGTCGCTTGTCGAAAATTTCACGGAATGTGCCCCGCGATCTCGAAACGATCTGCCTGAAATGTTTAGAGAAAGAACCCCATAATCGCTACCCGTCGGCCTTGGCTTTAGCGGCCGATTTGGATCGCTACCTGCAAGGATTACCAGTGAAAGCACGCCGAGCGAACCCCCTCGAAGCGGGTTGGCGGTGGTGTCGGCGAAATCCGGTAGTGGCAGGCTCGCTGGTGAGTGTGTTTCTGGTTCTGACCCTGAGCGTGCTCCTCACCAGTTATTGGGCCTTGCAAGCTCTTGCGAATGCCAAAAGGGCCGATGCTGCTTTGTTGGATCAACAAGAAGCCAACCGCCAAGCCCAACTCTCTGCCGAAGAAGCGCATGCCCAAGCGGAAAAAGCCCAAGCTGCCACGCTCCTTGCCAATCAACAGAAACAAGAAATTGAAGAGGCCAAACGTCAGGCAGAGCATGAAAAGAAAATCGCTATCGAAGAAGCCAACAAAGCTCTTCTGGCAGAAAACGATGCGAAATCGAAACAGAATTTATTGAACGAGGCCAAAGCCAAGCTCGAGTCCGATATTTATCAGGTGCGAATGAACCTTGCCCAAAATGAACTAGCCAACGGCCAGCTTCTCGAAGTGCAAAAATTATTAGATTTATACTCGAAGCCTGATTCGGTCGATCCGAGGGGTTTCGAGTGGCATTATCTCAATAGTCATTTGTGTAATTCGCTTTACGATATTCAAGCCGATGCCTCGATCGAAGGGGTCGTCAGTTCGGGCGATTTGGTGTTTCTGTATAACTCTTCGCTCGTGCGGGCTATCAATATGAAATTCCGCGGGATTGGTACGATCTACTCCACCGCAGAGAGGTCCATCCGAAGTGTTGTCATTTCACCTGATAATAAAACCCTTGCGATTTCGGAATTTGGTCGAGGCTTTCTCAGTTCTCGCATTGTCCTTTACGATCTCGTGGGTCGACGCACTCGACGCATCATCCCACTGAATGAGATTGATGCCAATCAATCTGCCAAGGGACTCGTTTTTGCCTCCGATGATCTTATCTTTGCCGCGATTGGTTCCGAGCAGCCCCTACCGAATGTGGCAGGACGAATCTACGGCTTCGATGTGGAAACAGGGAAACGTCTTTGGGCTTTAGGTCAGGCATACCAAATCAGCGAGAGTAAACCGGCCACGGAACCTCTAATGGAAACCAAGCCGATCCCGAGCCAACCTCCGGAAGTAATAATCAAACCTCGGCCGGCCATGCCCGAATTGGAGTTAGAACGTTCACAATCCCCTCGGTTCCATGTTCCGGCAGGCAACTTACGCGAACTGACCCCGCAATTCACCGGTTCCGTGAATGCCATTGCTGTGGTGCAGGGGCATTGGGTGGTGGGCGGAGACGATAACGGGACGATCATCGCTTTCGATGTCAAAACGGGTGCGGTCCGCCGTCCGTCTCTCGATACCACATTGATTCGTGGACCCATCACTTGCTTTGCGGCTTCACCCAATCATTCCCTCTTCGCAGCAGGCAGTTCCGATGGCCGATATGTGGTCTGGGATTTGCAGACATCTCGCTTGAAGTTTTCGAGCACTACCGAGCATCGAGGTTTGGTCCGAGCTTTGGCCTTTTCTCCCAAGGGAGATTTTTTGGCCAGCGGCTCCAGTCGCGGGATGATTCATATTGTAGAAACCACCTCGTTCAAAAATGTGCTGAAACAACCCGCCCATAAAAACCCGATTTTGGGATTGGCTTACACTCAGGAGAAACGTCAGCTCATCTCGGTCGGGCAAGGCGAACTCCCCAAAGTTTGGACTCCTTTTAGTAATCCCTTTGGTGGAGTCGTGGGCTATGCTTCGGACCTTTCCGAAGTGTGTTCTCCGCAAACGGGGGTTTGCCTCGTGACCGCCCCCAATCGCATTGCTGGAATGTATGACATGCAACAGGGGGAACACGGCTACGAGATTCGCCATCCGGATGAGGGGCATGTCAATCATCTGTTTGCCATGAATAAAAGCACTGGCTCGATTGCTCGGATCAGCAGAAAGAATACCTTGCTTATTTTCGATTTCGATCGTCGCACGAACCAACACCGGATGCCCTATGCCGTGGGAAGGCTTCGGCCCGATGTTCGCTGTCTTGAATTTGTTCCTTCCACGAATTGGATTGCCATCGGCTACGATAATGGTTCGGTACAATTACTCGAACTGGGGGAGGGAATCGACTTACGAAAATCCAAAGTGATTGAATCGATTTCGGGTAGTGTCGCGAAGATGAGCTTTTCACCCGATGGAACTACAGCAGCATTTCTCGTCGGCAATCGCCTTGAAATCTACTCGCTGAATGGGAAACACCTCAAAACAATTCCGATCCCCGAGTTTGTCCCCTTCCAGATTCGCTTTAGCCCTGATGGTAAATCGATCGGCATTTGTGGACACGATCGTACCAAAGAGCAAGGGATGTTTCGCGAATACCGTTGGGAGAGCGGGGAGAAAACTCTCGAAATCGAGATGCATCGCAAAATTGCCCGCGCTTTCTGCTATTCTCCCGATGGGAATCGAATCGTCACCGGCGGTGATGATAGTTGCGTTCGTCTTTGGGATACCAAATCGGGCAACTTGATGCTCACTTTAACAGATCACCCGCGTTTTGTCGATGCGGTGGAATTTGTGGATGGGGGACAAACCATTCTTTCGGTCGGCGGCGGAGAAATCCGTCGTTGGGAGGCAAGTATCAGCTACGTCAAAGATCGACATCTCCAAGCGATCCGTTCCACTCAGGTTACCGACATCAAAACTACCTTCATCGAAGATAATCAAGTTCTGCTCGAAGCAAAGCTCAAGAACATCGGAAAACGCCCCATACGGTTGAGAGAATCCGACACGAGTTATTTGATCGTCTCGGTGTGTTACGATTTTAATCCGCCCAATGGCCCCAAACGCTTTTTAAGGCAAGCCCTCTGGGGCAATTCCAAGATCGACACGGACATGATCATTCAACCGGGTGAATCGATTCCATTGAGAATAATTTTACCCGAAGCAAAGACTCGTCCCGAAGGTCCCCTTCGCTGTCAAATTGAACTGAGTTGGAACGATTGGGTTCAAATCGAGGATCGATATTTTCGTTTTGAAACCGATCCCCCGCGAACGGCCGAGACTCAAGAACCCCGCTAAAGCAAGTTTAACAAACGTTCTGGAAACAACGAAGGGGAACCAGTCCACCACGAGGAGCTATGAAGGAAACAACGAAGGGTGACGGGGGCGAAAATCCTACGCTTCGACCGTCCAGAGATCGTCGCTGCGGAAGAGTTTGTCGAGATTGCCGACCCCTTTCGCTTGAGCTTCCGCAATCTGCTTTGAGTGAAGTTCTTCAAACGGGGTATGGCTCACTTTACGAACCACGCCAAAAACTTCGGGGAAATGAGGAGGATAAAAGCGGCTCAGCAAAAAGGCATGGGCCGGATTTTCCAAATTCTCATCGTGAACCAGAATGTCATCGAGAGGGCAATCGACCCCAATCGTCACCACTTCGGGATTCAAGCCATTCAAGCGGATTCCCTTATTTTTTTCCTTCCCAAAGATCATGGGTTTGCCATGTTCTAGGTACAAGCAATTGTCGTCTTTGGTATCCTTACCGGTGAGATATTCATAAACCCCATCGTTGAAGATGCTGCAGTTTTGATAAATCTCGATGAAGGCAGAACCTTTGTGAGCGGCCGCTTTTTGAATCACCGAAACCAAGTGAGCCGGATTCCGATCGATCGTCCGCGCGACGAAGGTTGCTTCGGAAGCGAGGGCAATGGAAAGAGGGCGGATCGGTGAATCAATCGAGCCAGTGGGAGTCGATTTCGAGGTAGTGCCGACTCGAGAGGTCGGGGAGTATTGCCCTTTGGTTAGCCCGTAAATCTCGTTATTGAACAGGAGGACTTTCACATCGACATTACGGCGGAGAACGTGAATGAGGTGGTTACCACCGATGGATAAACCATCGCCATCACCGGTGACGAGCCAAACCATCAAATCGGGATTGGCTAATTTCAAACCGGTGGCAAAAGTGGGTGCTCGGCCGTGAATGGTGTGGAAGCCGTAGGTGTTCATGTAATAAGGGAATCGGCTCGAACAACCGATGCCCGACACGAAGACCATTTTCTCCTTGGGGAAGGGAACGGTCGTGAGTGCCTTTTTCATTTGAGCGAGAATCGAATAATCCCCGCAGCCAGGGCACCAACGAATTTCTTGGTCGCTGGCAAAATCTTCGGGTTTCAGGGTGGGTAATGAGGTAGCCATGATATTTATTTCTATTTGGTTCGGGTTCGTGTAATATCCTTAAGTTTGGGGTGCGTTGTTAAGCTAACATTTTTTCAATGGCCGATTCAATTTCGCTGACCAAAAACGGCTTACCTTGAATTTTGTTCAGGCCCACCGCATCGATCAAAAACTTCCCGCGTAACAGTAACAGCAATTGGCCTGCGTTGAGTTCCGGCACGAGAAACTTCTTAAAGTTCTTGAAGACTTGGGCGGTATTCTTGGGAAACGGGTTCAAGTAACGGAAATGGACTTGTGAAACCTTAAGCCCCTTTCGTTGCGCTCGTTCCACGGCCGTTTTAATCGAACCGTAGGTGCCTCCCCAGCCGATCACCAACAGATCCCCGCTGGCTTCCCCTTCGATCTCCAAATCTGGAATCGTTTGAGCGATATTTTCGACCTTGCGGGCCCGCGTGCGAACCATATGTTCATGGTTGGCCGGTTCGTAGTTCACGTTACCGGTAATATCTTGTTTTTCGATCCCGCCGATTCGGTGTTCTAAACCCGGTGTTCCGGGAAGCGCCCAAGGACGGACCAACATTTCGTTTCGTTTATAAGGAAGGAACTTGTTGATCTCGCCGGCATCGTTTTCGTGGGTGGGTCCTTCGGTATGGTTCGGCGTGGTGGGGTGGTGAATTTCAATTTTGGGAAGTTTGGCGAGGTCGGGAATTGCCCATGGTTCCGCTCCGTTGGCAATATATCCATCGGAGAGTAAGAACACGGGGGTCATGAATTGAGTGGCGATCCGAACGGCTTCGATACTCATGTTAAAGCAATCGGAAGGGGATCGCGGTGCCAACACGGCCACGGGGGATTCACCGTTGCGGCCATAAAGGGCTTGCAAGAGGTCTGCCTGTTCCGTTTTTGTCGGCAGCCCCGTACTCGGTCCACCTCGTTGCACGTCAATTACCACCAAGGGAAGTTCCGTCATCACAGCAAGGTTAATAGCTTCGGCCTTGAGGCAAACGCCCGGTCCGCTCGTACCGGTCACCCCAATGGCCCCCCCCCAGCTCGCACCGATCGCCACACCGCACGCAGCGATTTCGTCTTCGGCTTGGAAGACTTTCACTCCGAAATCTTTCCGTTTGGCTAAATCGTGCAGAATATCCGAAGCGGGAGTAATGGGGTAGCTTGCGTACACCAAGGTTTTATTCGCTAGTTGCGAGGCAGTGATTAACCCCATAGAGATGGCTTCGTTACCGGTCACTTTTCGATAGGTTCCCGGCGCGATTTTCGCTTTGGGAATTCGATAGTGGATCGGCATGGCCTCTACCGTTTCGCCGTAGTTGTAACCTGCCTTGAGTGAACGAAGATTGGCCTCATAAACGTCGGGTTTACGGGTACCGAAAGTCTTTTGTAAAAACTTGATGGTCGGTTCCATAGGTCTTTCATACAGCCAATAGACCAACCCCAAGGCAAAGAAGTTTTTGCAGCGATCTTGCTCCCGAGGGGTCAAGTTGCACCCTTTGACCGCTTCGAGGTTCAAGGTGTCGATTTTAACGGGCATCACTCGGTAGTTTTTGAGAGAACCATCTTCGAGCGGGTTGACCTTGTATTTTGCTTTTTTGAGATCGTTTTCTTTGAAAGAGTCGATATTGACGATGAGTATCCCCCCTGGTTCGAGGTCAGGGAGGTTCGTTTTCAAAGCAGCGGGATTCATCACGACAAGGCAATTGAGAATATCCCCTGGGGTATGAATTTCGTGGCTTGAAAAATGGACTTGGAAACCCGATACCCCTGGAAGGGTGCCGACGGGGGCGCGAATTTCGGCAGGGAAGTCCGGAAACGTCGAAATATCGTTACCAAAAATCGCCGACGCGTTGGTGAATTGGGTACCAGCTAACTGCATCCCGTCACCGGAGTCACCCGCGAACCGAATGGCTACCGATTCCAGTTCCTGAACTTTGCGCTCGGTAGGAGGAGCTACCGACGTTGTTCCTGACATAATTTCTCCTGACTTGATCTCTGGGTTTTCCCAGAGGCATGAAGTTATTTAGATAACAGTTTGAGTTTAAGGTTACTCTTCCGATTATTATACAAAATCTCCTTGGCAGGGCTTCAAGTTTAACGCATCAATAAAAAATCGGCTTGCTGTTTCATTCCAAAATCGAACCGGTGTTTCTACCACAATAACTGCGAGCGTGAGGACTTGCTTGGCAAGTGTGGCTACAAGGGCAAGACTTGTTTGCTCAGTTCCTGCGAGCGTGCGTTCTTGGCTCTTCGTTTCTTGGTGCCATCCTAGTTTCTTGGTGCCATCCTAGAATAGCCCTTATGAATCACTTGCTTGATGATGTACGGACCGATTCGCCTCCACAAGTCGGAATGAGTTGCTCCACGCATACTGCTTGTGAGCCTGCGAATCCTTCGGTTTGGCGGATCGGCTTGGGGGTTTTCATCTCGGGGCAAGTGATGTTGCTCTCGCTTGGGATTAACCTCGAACCGGATACCCCGAGTGAGACGAAACTGATTGTGCAGCTGGTGATCTTTGCGATCACGGTGGTGGCCTTGGTGCTGCTGGGGGGGCCTTTATTTGCAGAACAAATCAAACAAATTCGGCAGCGAAAAATTACGATCGAAAGTTTCTTTCTGCTGACACTGGTCGGCTCGCTGGTAGCATCGCTGCAAGCACTCGTGACGGGGCAAGGGGCGATTTATTTCGAGATTCCTCCGATCCTGCTGACGATCTATACCCTCGGGAAAGTTTTGGGGGTGCGGGCCAAAAACCGCTCCCTTGCTTGGTCACAATCGTTTCTGGAAGTGCCCACTCGCTGTTGGAAAATTTTACCTGATGGCAGTACTCAAGAAGTGCCGACGGAATCGATCCAAATCGGCGATCGTATCCAAGTTTATCCCGGTGAGTTCATTCCCGTGGATGGGATCATTGAAACGGGTTCCAGTTTAGTCAGTGCTGCTTCTCTCAAAGGCGAGAGTTTTGCGACCCCTCACCGATCGGGAGATACGGTGCTGGCCGGCTCGATCAATCACGATGCGCTCCTTGTGATTCGTTCTACTGCCACGGGGACCAATCGGGAAATCGATCAGATCATGCAACTGTTGCAACGGGTGAGTTCTCAACCGACCCGAATGGACAAATTGATCAACCAATTGGCCCAAATTCTGGTTCCCCTTTTGATACTGATCGCGGGGGGAACCTTCGCATTTTGGACTTACCAAGAAAGTTGGTCCGTGGGGCTGTATCATGCCATGTCAGTGCTATTAGTGGCTTGCCCGTGTGCCTTGGGGTTGGCCACACCGTTAGCCATTTGGTCGATGTTGGCACGTTTAGCATCACAAGGAGTGATTGTGCATCGGACCGAGGTGATCGAATCACTCGCGCGGGCCGATTGGATTGGTTTCGACAAAACGGGGACACTCTCGCGGATCGATCCGGTGATTCGAGAATTTCACACCTTTGGTGAAATCCCCGAATCGACCTTAAGACGCTGGTTGGCCGTCATTCAAGAAAAAAGCCAACATCCTTTTGCTAAACCTTTTGCCTTGGGGGAAAAATCGGCCTCGGTCCACATTCTCGATTATCAGTATGTAGCCGGACAGGGTTTAGAATGTTCCTTAGAAGAAAATGGTCGGACCTATCGTGTTCAGGTAGGCAAACTGACTGAGAACGAATGGACGCCTAACTTCGTGAAACGATCGAAATTGCCTGAAATTCACGAGAAGGGAATTAACTCTGGAATAGCTGAGAGGGGAGTTAACACAACAATAGCGGAGCAGGGAGCGGACCCTAGAATCCAATGGATCGGGGTTCGTGTCGATGGAGAATTGTCGGCAGCGATTAGTTTAAGTGAATCGCTTGATGAACAGGCACCCCGTGTGGTTCGCGAATGTCAAGAGCTTGGGTTAGAAGTGGCGATTCTCACAGGGGATTCCGCTGCCCGTGCCTTGGCATGGAACCTCCCGCAGACTTTGGCCGAGTTGCTCCCCCGTCATAAAGAAGAGGAAATTGCTAGCCGGCAGCAAGCAGGTCAAACCACCATTTTCGTGGGCGACGGAATGAACGATGCCCCCGCGATTGCTCGGGCCGATGTGGGTATTGCCATCATTTCTGGGTCTCCCCTAGCGGTTCATCAGGCCGATATTACCATTGCCCCAAGGTCGCTTCCGACGATTCCGGAATTGATCCGCTTGGCCCGCCAAACCGATGCGATCTTGAAACGGAGTTTTCTCCTTGCGTTACTTTATAACGGGGTGGGGGTCACCCTTGCTGCCTGCGGGCTGATTCATCCGGTGCTGGCCGTGTTGCTTATGACCATTTCGAGTCTCGTGGTGACGTGGTATGCAACGGCCATCACTCGTTCTGCCGAGCCGATTCGTTTGCCCAATCGACCCATTTCGGCCTCGTTTTCTTCGCGGTTACAACAAGTACGCCAGCTGATTCCTGCCACGATTCATGCTTTATCGCTGACGTTGCAAGGGCCGATTTTAGCCGGCCTGCTCGGGGTGACCGGCGAGGCATTTTGGCTTTTCTGCCTTGGCTTTTTCGGGGCAGGGATTTTTCTGGCGTGGGTTTGGCACCACACACCTCGGTTAGAACATGTTTGGGATATGGCCATTGGCATGCTCACCTTCGGGAATTTGGGCATGACCCTAGGTTGGTGGTACGATTTGAATTTTGCTGTACTTTCTTGTGATAAATGCTGCCACTGCTTAGCGGTCTTGAAAGGCGATTTTTCTCATTGGGGGATGTGGTTAGGAATGTTAGTCACCTGCAACTTGGCGATGCTGTTTCTTTCCCGCACTCATCAAGAATGTACGCAGGCGCATCATCCTCTCTCGATGTATTTATTCGGCAATATCGGTATGATTTTGGGGATGATCGGCGGAGCCTATGCGGCCGAGTGGCTCCCGAGTTCGTCCCCAATGATTCGCGGGCTAGGGCATTGGGTGGGCATGACCGTTGGCATGATCTTCGGAATGATTGGGGTTTCGGAAACGATTGATCTTCTCTTTTTCAGAAAACCAAGTACTCAGGAGGTCCCCCCCCCCCCGCCGAATTCAGGTTGAGTGATTGTTCACTAAGATCGAGAGACATTCTCAGATTGAGCTTTTTTTCTCCAAGATCGAGGGAGCTTCGGGCGGCATAAAAGGAAGGTCAACAACACCACGAGCGCCATTCCTACATGCACAGCCGTGTAGCCCCAACTTGGTAGGTCGATAAAGATCAGATTGTGTAAAAACCGGCTCAAAAATGTTTCGCCCGAAACTGGTTGACCAGCCAATTCTCGAAAATGCTCTTCCCAAACGGTCAACGGACAACGCATATCGATGGCTTCTTCAAAAGCAACAAAGCCAATACTCACCAGATGGGTCACGCGGAACCAGAAATTGCGAATCCATTTCCAGCCCAAAGGCCAGCCGATCATGATGAGGAGTTGACCGACAACCACATAGCCGACGTAGCCGACGTGAATCGCTACCATCAGGTCTGCTAAAAATGCGTTCATGGTGACCTTGTGTGAAAAGAGGTTTTGGACACCTATTAAGATTCCCAATCGGCTTATTTATTCCAGAAAAAAGCGAATTTTGCGATCGAATGATTCGATCCGAATGGTGCCAGAAAAAAGCAAATATTGAGATTGGGAGATTCGAGGAAGTGGAAACACAGTCGGAAACTGGTCTATAGGTAAAACGACGAAATAGCTATTTGGGAGTCAACATGGGAAATCGGGTTGCAATCATCGGCTCTGGACCGGGCGGACTAGCAGCGGCGATGATGCTTGCCAAAGCAGGTAAACAAGTTACGGTTCTCGAACGAAACGACTATGTCGGTGGGCGTACCTCGATCTTCGAGGCCGACGGCTTCAAATTCGATCGCGGGCCGACCTTCTTCCTTTATCCGCGAATCCTCAAGGAAATTTACGAGGCCTGCGGCAAAGACCTCTTTGAAAAGGTCGATTTAGTTCGGATCGATCCGCAATATCGATTGATCTATGGTGACGGCTCGGAGCTGGTTTGCACTCCCGATGTGAAACGCATGGAGCAAAGTATTGCTGCGTTATCACCGGCCGATGCAGGGAATTTTCGCAAGTTTCTGGAAGAGCATCGCCACAAGTTTGCCTCGGTCGCGCCGTGCTTGCAACGCCCCTTTTTAGGTTGGAAGAGCCTTTTCAGCAAAGATTTATTCCGACTGCTCCCTTGGATTAAACCTTGGTCCTCACTCGATCGCGAACTCCGCCGTTTCTTCAAAGATGAACGGGTCCGCTTGGCCTTTACCTTCCAAGGGAAATATCTGGGGATGTCCCCCTTCAAATGCCCCAGCGTTTTCTCGATTCTTTCTTACTTGGAATACGAACACGGAGTTTACCACCCCATAGGCGGTTGTGGAGCCGTCAGCAAAGCGATGGCCGAAACCGCCGAAGAACTCGGAGCCGACATTCGCTTAGGCTGCGAGGTCCAAGAGATTCTTTTCCAAGGCCGCAAGGCCGTCGCAGTTCGCACAAACGAAGGGGTCGTGGATTTCGATCATTTGATTATCAACGCCGACTTTGCCCGTGCAATGTCTCGCTTGGTGCCGAATCACCTGCGCCGACGTTGGAAAGACCAGAAATTGGCCAAAAAACGCTATTCCTGCTCCACATTTATGATGTATTTGGGGATCGATGGTTTAGAGGAAAACATTGCTCACCACTCGATTTATCTCCCCACGGAATACGAGCAATTAGTCGGCGATATTGAAAACCGTCACGTTTTGCCAGAAAAACCGGCAGTGTATTTGCAGAATGCTAGCGTGACCGATCCGACCTTGGCTCCGAATGGTCAAAGTACTTTGTATGTGCTGGTACCGGTGACCCATCAACATCCGAATGTGGATTGGAATAAAGAAAAAGTTCCTTTCCGTGCCAAGGTCATTAAGCAACTGGAAAAATTCGGCATCAAGAATTTGGAAGAACGAATCCGCTACGAGAAGATCGTCACCCCTGCCGATTGGGAATCCCAACACGAAGTCTATCGGGGGGCCACCTTTAACCTCAGCCACAACTTGGGGCAAATGCTTCATCAACGGCCCCAGAATCGTTTTGAAGACCTTGAGGAAGTTTACCTCGTGGGGGGGGGGACCCATCCGGGAAGCGGTTTACCCGTGATTTATGAGTCGGCCCGCATCACGAGCCGGTTGCTCTTGCAACAACAAGGCGAAGATTACGAATGGCTTCTCCCGTCGCAGGACAGCCATTTACCTACCTCCATCACTCAGGCCCACTCTGAGATGATGTAATCCCCACGCCGAGCGGTTCCGGCTGTTCGGCGCCCTTTTTCGATCATTCTGACATACTTTGAAGGTGATGTAATCCCTTTTCCGATCATTCGGACATACTCTCAGATGAGGTCTTATCGAACGAAGATTCGCCTTATTCCGAGGGGGGGGGAACAAGGGATCGAAAATACCAATACCCGCCCGCTAAAACGGGGGCCAACCAAATAAAATAGAACGAAACACTTCCCAATAAATTCTGGATTAACGCTATTCCATTATACCCCACCCAAAAAAGCAAGGCTTGTCGTTGGCGATTTGGGGCTTGACGTAGGACTTGGCAAGCGATTGCTACGATCGCAGGGAACAGCAAAACCACATCGAAAGGCCAAGACCCATAAGGCGAGGTGAGGAACGAAACCAACAATAAGGGGATCACTCGCGAGGGCCAATCCCAAGCGCTGCGTCGATACTTTATGATCCAAGCGGTGAACCAAATGACCCCGAGAATCACGGGAACAAACTGCATTCCAAATCGCCCTTCTCCCCAGATCAAGCGCAACAAAGAGCCTAAGGTAGGGGATAACCACTCCTCGGGGGGGCGTTGTGTGATCTCGGTGAAAAAGTCTTGGAAAACACGGGGATGAAAGCCTATTGGAATCAACGAAGCGATGACTCCCCCGAGGATTCCCCCGCAGATAATCTTTCCTTCGTTGCGATGCCAGCCCCGAATCAGTAGTGCAAGCCAAATGAGGTAACACAAATGGGGTTTGATCGCCAACAACACACAGGCTGCCCCAGCGAGGTACGGCCGCCCCTTTTGCATTTCATTCAAAAACAGTGTAACCCCGAGAAGCAATAAAGCACCAATTTGGCCTGCTTTGAAAAGAAACAAGGTGGGCATAAACGTCAGGGCCAAGAGTACGGCGAACCATCGGAAGGCTTCCGGACCGTGATAAAGGGTCCAAAGCCGATTCGCTGAAAAGAGTAAAGCGAATAAGTTGCATGCCAACCATAATGCCTGCCCAACACGCCAATGACAAAATCCTAACGGTAAGACAAATGTGAGAGTCCAAGGGGGATTCCACATCATCACGGGGACATCATCCCGCAGGGGTTTTTGTAACTCCGCTAAAAGAGGCCCAGAATAAGGGTTCTGATCTTGTCGGTTCAGGGTGCTCGCTGCCCAATACTCGACGTAATCATCGGGAGGAAAAAAGCTCGGGTCTTCCCAGCGAGTTGCCGTTGAAACCCCCATCACAATCAACAGGACAATAAGCAATGTGCCTGCGACTGCAAGAAGCGGCGATAATTTGAAAGGCACCCGAAACCTCCTTGGAAAGTGTTGACCAACAACGAGATTTGGCTTTCACTTACAATAATTGGGCGTATATTAGTTTTAACTCAAAATCCCAATAGAAATTTTTAGATCCTTTATGACTGCATTCGTGCGTAACGGTTCCGTTGGCCTGTTAGTGATTCTAGGCTGTACTATCTTTTTGGCGAACGCGGGCCTGTTAATTTTGCAACTGTTGGCAGGGCGTTACCTTTCACCTTTCATTGGTTCTTCCGTCGAAACTTGGACGTGTGTGATAGCAGTCTTCCTTTCGGGAATTGCCTTGGGGAACGCAATCGGCGGGCGGTTGGCGGATCGATCCCCCAAATTGCAAACCTTGGCAGGCCTGATGTTTCTTTCGGCTGTGTTGTCCCTTTCATTGATGGGGGGGGCGAAACTGGTTGCTAGCACAGGTTTCGATCAGGTGTTCGGGCTAACGGCACGGATTCCGGTTCTGACCATCTTGTTCTGTTTACCCCCTGCATTTGTCCTGAGTGCGTTAACTCCGCTAACGATCAAACTGGCCATGCCTGACGTTGGCAAAGCGGGACGGATTGCCGGTTTGGTGTTTGCTCTTTCTACTTTGGGGTGCTTAGTCGGGAATTATGCCACGGGATTTTGGTTCATTGCGGAATACTCGTTGGATACGATTTCTCTGGGGGTGGCGGGCTGTTTAGCTCTCTTAGGGGGGGGGCATTTCCTCCTTTCGATGTTCCTCAAACCCGTTCCCGTGACGACTTCCTCGCAAACATCATCCCCCACGGCGGCCCCTAATTTGGTTGAAGACCCCTTAGGGTTTCGCACTGATATTCGACGGGCGTTTGCTTTGGTCTTTTTCTGTAGCTTTTGCGGGATGTCGTTGGAGTTAGTGGCTACCCGAGTTTTAGCACCCGTTCACGGCGTTTCGTTGTTCACTTGGACGGGGGTCATCGGGGTGATGTTAGCCGGCACTGCCTTGGGGAATTATGTCGGCGGGGTCTTGGCCGATCGGGGAGCTGCCGCGGCAAAATGGCGAATCGCCCTCATTTTTGCGGCAGTTTTTGGTATCGTTCTTGTACCGGACCTGTTCCGACAAGTGGGATTAGTTTGGGACCCTATGAAGCTCAAACCCTATTGGGAGGGATTACTTCCGGGCGCCGAAAATTTGGCTCCGAAACCCGAATCGGTTGACCCCACTTTGCGATATTGGTTGGGCACTACTCCGATTTCCTTTATGACCTTGCGTATTATGGGAATCGTTGTTGCGTGGGCCGCCGTGGGGGGCGCCTATCTCATTTCGCGCTCTAAATATGGGCGGGAAATCAACCTCTTTTTGATTTCAGGAATCGTCGGTGTGTTATTCATCCCTTCTGTCATTCAATCGATCGATGGATTGTTAAAACTTCCGGAACGTGACCCGATCACCAACGAGATTATTCGCGAATCGTGGTCGAATCGGTTAGGCTTGCCCCTGATGGTGGGCATCGGTTTTGTGGTGGGGGGAATTTTAGGTTTCGCCCTGATGTACGAAAAAAATAGCGAACGGCGTCCGTTAACTCCCGCGACCATTCTGGGGCGTTGCCTGTTCTTGGCGGGGCTAGGTTCATCGATGGCCCTGCTCCTTTCGGGATTATTTCAGCGGTTTCATTACGGGGCCTTGTTCACGGGTGATTTAGTCAACGACATTTTGGGCTGGACCTTCTTGCTCTTTTTCACACCTATGTTTGCCTTGGGAACGATTTCCCCGCAAGTGATTCGGATTGCCTTGAAAGACCCCTCTGAGGCAGGTAGAACGGCCGGCTCGATTTATGCTTGGTCCACCGTGGGGGCAATTGTCGGTACCATTGCCACGGGGTATTTTTTGATTGGTCTTCTCGGTACCACCAAATTGCTTCTGCTGTTTGGCTTTCTCCTTACGGTCGCAGCGGTGATTATTGGCCGTTTTTGGCGCGAAAGCGTGATGCTTTATGCTATGAGTATCGTGGGGGGGGGGTCGTTTATCGGCATATTCGTTTCAGGATTTTATGATCGAGTGTACTTGGCCGAATCGAAATACTACGCCATCTACATGAAAACTGATGTCCGAGAGGTGGTTGAAGAGGGTCAATTGAAGGAAATCAAAACTCGGGAATTTTTCCTCGATGCCTTGCTTCACTCGGCCCTTCGGGTGGATGATCCGACTTGGCTTCACTATAAGCATGAAGAAGTTCAAGGTGAAATTATCCGCTCTTATCGTGATCCGAACCGTCCCACGTCTGTGTTAATCATCGGGGGGGGGGGATATACGCTTCCTCGTTGGTTAGATATTCTCTTTCCAGATGTGAAAGTGGATGTCGTCGAAATTGATCCCAAAGTGACGGAAATGGCCTTCAAGCATTTGCACGAAATCGATATTCGACAAACACGCATCCAAGCCCACCATTTAGATGGACGTCAGTTCATTCGCGAGAAAGCTCCTCAGGGGCATTTCCATCTCGTTTTACAAGATGCCGTGAATGATTTGTCTGTTCCTACGCACTTGATGACTCGGGAATATAACCAAGCCATTAAACGGACTTTGACCCCTGATGGTGCCTATTTACTCACGATTATTGAATCCATCGAAGACGGGTTACTCTGGCGCAGTGCCGTGAAAACTTTGCAACAGGATTTCAAATATGTCGAATTACTTTACTCTCAACCGTTCGGCTATAATTGGACCGGACGGGATGTGTATGTGATTTATGCAAGTGATACCCCTTTCGATTTAGAGAAGGTCACCACAGAAGCACGAAAACAAGTTCCCAACCGTTTAACCACAATGGAAGGGGGATTGCCTAAGGTCTGGACTCATCAATTAGATCGCGCGACATTCGATAAATTGTTGAATAAGAAAGAGGCCCCAATTTTGACCGATCAATATGCTCCGGTTGACAATATCATGATGGAGATATTCCGCAATAAAAACAAATACACGATTCCGGTGACCTTACCGACCCCATCAACCGAAAAATAAATCACGCTGTGCATTGGGCGGCGATTGCAAGGGCGGCGGTTTCGACACGCAGGATCGTGGGACCTAAACTCAAGGCTTGCCAACCCTGTTGAAGTGCCGCAGCGATTTCTTTATCAGAAAATCCCCCTTCGGGACCGACGGCGTAGACGGCATTTCCGAGCCGAGGGGGGGGGGGCATTCCCTCGGAAGAAACATGGGCAACGAATTTGGGGACAGAGAAATTCGTTTGGACCCAGTCATGCCATCGCGCGGGGGGATGAACCTTCATCAATATATTTCGGCGACATTGTTTACTTGCTTCAATCACGGCCCTGCGGAATTTCTCTGCCTTGCAAGATTCGGGTTTCACAACCGATCGTTCCGTAATCAGGGGGGTGAATTCAGCCACACCCAGTTCCACGAGTTTCTCAATCAAAAAATCTCCTCGGTCCCCTTTCGGCATCGCTACCGCTAAATGAAGGGAATAAGGACGTTCCCGATTGACCAACTGAGAGCGAACGATCTGGCAACGGACGGTCCGCTTATTCACTTCCAGAATATGGGCGAAATGTTCGTAGCCATCGCCGCTAAACAAAGTGATCGATTCCCCAACCTGTAAGCGCAGCACATGACCAAGGTGATGAGCCTCGGGTCCATCGATGACGTATTCTCCCAAAGTGGGGGGCGTTTCTACAAAAAATCGCGACATAGAGATCAGGTAACAAAAAAGGCCAAATCGAGAGCGAAAAACGAATGAACACCGTGTTCAGGCTTGGCGTGCCCAACCGGCTGCCTCTTCGCCATCGAGTCGCAAGGTCAGGCATTTGGCGCTGCCGCCTGCTTTGAGGAATTCATCCAAAGTGACTTCGATCGATTTATAGCCATGCTTCTCCAGATCCATGGCCATTTGCGGACAGCCCGAGTTATGGACAACCGTTTTTCCGACCACCACCGCGTTGCAGCCAAAGCGATGGGCCTCTGCTTCTATTACAGGGATCAACGTAGAAACATGCGTTTCTAAAACTCGTTTCCCATAAGTATCGAAGGCATCGGGGTAGTACAAAGCCATACCGTCGGCTAAGGGGCAAAAGCAAGTATCCAGATGATAAAATCTCGGGTTAACCAATTCGAGAGGAAGCACCCGCACGCCCATTTCCGCAGCCACCCACTGATGGGCACGGGCATCGGAACGAGTGCGATAGCCTGCAAAAAGGGCATCGCCACAAAAAAGGGCATCACCGGCCCCTTCGTGATACATCCCTTCGGGCCAATGAATCACCTCGTAGCCATGCTCGCGGAACCAGCTATCGAAAAAAGGCGATTCTTTGGCCCGCACTTCGTGCATGAAACGAGAAGAATAAAATCGGCGATGGAAGATTAAACCCGCATTGGCTGTGAAAACCAAGTCGGGCAATCCCAGTTGTGGTGTCATTTCTTCAATCACCGCCCCGAGATTGGCCAAGGTGCTTCGCAAGGTCCGCCATTGAAGAAAAGCCTGATCCCGTACACTCGCGAACGATCGCTTCATCCAAGGATTGATCTCGTACTCAATACCATAATGATCCGGCGGGCACATCAAAATGGTGGGGGTTCGCGTTGTACTCATAGGGAATCAGTTAATCATCATTGGATCGAGAGAATGCTGTGCCTACCCGTTGGGCCAATCTTCGTTGTGGGATAAGCCCCGCTGGGCCAATCTCCATTGTCGGGCATATCTCAGTTGATTCGCCAAACATTTTTACGGGTCGTCAAGACATTTTATTGATGAACGAATCTCAGTTCGAGCAAAGAATTGCAATTCGAGTAGAGACTCTCTGCCAAGGGGGTGGAGAAAAATCCTTAGCGGATTTTATCCTTGAGAATTTCTCGGGCGGCATTTCGTCCACAGGACCCCATGACCCCCCCCCCGGATGGGCAGCAGCACCGCAAAGATATAACCCTTTGATCGGTGTGCGATAATTGGCATATCCGGCAGCGGGACGAAGGAAGAACATTTTGTGGAGGCTCATGGCACCTTGGAAAATGTTGCCGCCGGTGAGACCATAAGTCCGTTCCAGATCGAGTGGGGTGATGATTTGTCGGGCAATAACGCTCTTCTTGAAATTGGGGGCATATTCGTTGAGAATATCGAAACATCGGTCGGCAAATTGTTCTTTAATATCGTCCCAAGTTCCTTCGCGAAGTTTATACGGAGCATATTGAATGAACATCGACATGAGATGTTTCCCTGCAGGCGTAAGGGTATCATCCACTGCGCTGGCCATGGTGCATTCCAAAATGGGAGATTTCGAGGGGCGGCCATATTTGGCATCATCATAGGCCTGTTCGAGGTAGTCGAAACTCGGACAGATGTGAACGGTTCCCCGATGTTGTGGCCCCGGCCCCGTACCTGGTAAAGCGGTGAAGTTTGGCAACTCTTCCAAAGCAACGTTGATTTTCAAAGTGGCACTGGAGTAATCGATTTGATCGATTGCGGCCTGAAAATCTTCCGGAAGGATTTTGGGATCGAGGAATTTTTTGAAGGTGAGGTGACAATCGACCCCCGAGGCGACAACCGGAGCTTGAAACTCCGTACCATCGCTGAGAGCTACCCCCGTAACCTTGCCCTCTTTGGTGAGAATCTTGCTGACCTCCGATCGGGTGCGAATCTCCGCGCCCGCTTGTTGGGCGGCTGCGGCGATCGCATTCGAGATGCCCCCCATCCCTCCCCGAACGTAACCCCAGACTCCACGAACCCCATTGCATTCGCCCATCACATGATGGAATAACACATAGGCCGTGCCGGGCATGGTGGGGGATGCTTGAACGCCAATCACCGCATCAGTCGCGAGGGTCACCTTCAGTTGCTCGCTTTCAAACCAACGATCGAGGATCGGCCAAGCGGCACCGGTGAGAACTTCCGCAGCTTCGGCACCCGCAGGCCCAAGGCTACGAACTTTCATGGCCAACTGAATCAGTCGGGTAGTGTCTCGGCTTAAAAGTCCCCCCCAAGGGTCGGGGGGTGTTTGATCTAACAATGGTTCGATAATCGAAGCCACCCGTTCGAGCATCGCTTCGTATTTCGGGAGATTCTCGGCATCCTTCTTGGAAAATTTGCTAATCTCCCGATGGGTCATTTCTTTGTCAGGCCCCATCATCAAATAGCGACCATCGGGGAACGGCGAGAAAGAAGAGGGGCTTCGCGGAAGCATCTCGAAGCCATGCTTTTTCAATTCTAGGTCTTTGATGATTTCCGGACGCAACAGCGAATTCACATAGGCTGCGGTGGAAACCTTGAATCCGGGCCAAACTTCTTCGGTTACACAGCACCCGCCGAGAACTTCTCGACGTTCGAGAACCAAGACCTTTTTACCTGCTTTCGCAAGGTAAGCTGCTGTGACCAGACCATTATGACCGCCACCAATAATAATTGCATCGTATTTCATGGAGTTCCATCGGGGTTGAGTCTACGAGAGTGAACCGTAATTCGGGGCGAGCGAGCAACGGGTTACTTGATCTTCCAAATGAATAGGAAGTGTTCGATCCCTTCGTCATCTTTTATGGTAATTGTTTCGTCCGGTTTCCATTCGTCTCCCATATCGAAGTCATGAGAAACAATTCGGCTACCCGGTTTGAGGGTTTTCTTTAAGATCGGGGCCAGTCGTTGGTTCACTTCGGGGAACATATACAAGGTTACGACCGAAGCCTCGGAGAGGTCCTTGATTTTCAGAACATCCCCTTCGCGGAATTCGCACTTGTCTTCCACTTTGGCTTTTTTGGCGTTCTCTTTCGATTCTTTGATTCGTTCGGGGTTCAGATCAATGCCGACCCCTTTTTTCGCTTTGAAATCCTTCACGGCACTCACAACAATACGCCCATCCCCGCAACCTAAATCGTAAACCACATCTTTATCAGTGACCTTGGCCATTTGCAGCATTTTGGTCACGATAGCATGAGGGGTCGGCACATAAGGAACTTTGATGGTCTCTTCGTTTTTCGGATCGACCTTCTTAGGCTCTTCCTTCTTGGGTTGCTCGACTTTCTTAGGCTCTTCTTTCTTAGGTTCGGGTTTCTTTGCTTCGGGCACCACATAGAGATAAACCGAGTGTTCCCGCCCGTTGTTATCTTTCACACTGATTTCTTTCTCGGCTTTCCAGTCGTCTGCTAGGGTAAAGTCATGGGAAACAATTCGGCTTCCGGGTTTGAGCGAGCTTTTCAGCATGGGGGCAATTTTGCGATTAATATCGGGCAACAGATACAGGGTCACCACATTGGCTTCCGAGACATCCTTGATCTTCAGAACGTCGCCTTCTTTGAATTCGCATTTCCCTTCGACGCCGGCCTTTTTAGCATTCTCTTTCGATTCTTTAATTCGTTCCGGATCGAGATCGATCCCGATCGCTTTTTTCGCTTTGAAATCCTTCACAGCACTGATGACAATACGCCCATCGCCGCAGCCCAAATCGTAAACGATTTCTCCCTCTTTCACGCCAGCCGTTTCGAGCATTTTCTTCACCACAATTTCTGGTGTGGGAACAAAAGGAACATCGAGCACAATTTCCTTTTTGGGCGGATCGACTTTCTTGGGTTCCTCCTTCTTAGGCTCTTCCTTTTTGGGTTCTTCTTTCTTAGGCTCTTCTTTCTTCGGTTCGGGAAGTTTGGTGAAACCTTCGCCGGTCAGGTCGGCATAGGTCGTTTTCAGGGGTTCTACAATAATTTCTTTGGTAATCGTGACGGTCTTGCCATCCTTCAAATAGCTGGCAACCAAAGTGTACTTGTATTGCTTGCCCACAGGAAGCGGAGGAGTGAGTAACCGACGTTCTGCACCCGTTTGGCTGACGGGGTGGCCGTCGATAGTGAGTTTGGCAGATTCGGGAACTTTCACGATGATGGCAACAGGGGTGCTGCCGCTCGGAGCGCTCGTCGATTCTTGAGCAACACTTTCAGAAAGGGTGATCAACCCACAGCACAGGGCCAAGTTCAATAAGAAACGCACGTGGTCTCTCCTCACCTTATTTGTTAGATACTGCCTTCAGTATAGGGAACTCACGCGCAAAGGTCAGGGAAACCCAAAAGCACAGCGAGAATAGAGTTTGATTTTACGATAACCCTATTCTGTATCGAGTGTCTGGGATAAAATGAAAATAGAGCCTATTAGCCCCTTTCGCCCGAGGAGAGTTGTCTTATCAGCAAATCGTTCGATCAAACTCGGGAAGTGATGTCGGTCCGCCGCGAGCGGGCCATACTGGTGAGCGTGTCCTTGCCCAATCGACCTTGGCTGAGCGATGATCCCTGCGAAGAAATTCGTGGCTTAGCCGAATCGGCCGGTGCCGATATTGTGTGCGAATTGACGCAAAAGCGCCACGACATTCAAACCGGAACCTACATAGGATCGGGGAAACTCAAAGAACTAGTCGATCTGGTTCAAGCAACCTCGGCCGATGTGGTGATTTTCGATAACGATCTCTCACCGGGCCAAGTTCGGAATTTAGAAAAAGCGACAAAAGCAAAAGTCATCGATCGATCGGAATTGATACTGGATATATTCGCCACCCGCGCTCGCACGCCCGAATCTCGTTTACAGGTGGAATTGGCGCAATTGGAGTATTCGCTGCCTCGGCTGAAACAAATGTGGTCGCACCTTGGCCGACACGCCGGGGGCATCGGGACTCGCGGACCGGGGGAAACCCAGTTGGAAGAAGACCGTCGCTTGGTCGGGGGACGCATCCGCGACCTGAAACAGAAACTGGAGATTGTTCAATCTCGTAAAGAACGCGAAGTTCGCAGTCGGTCCGAAGAGCATACGGTTTCCCTAGTCGGTTATACCAACGCAGGAAAATCTCGTTTGATGAACACCCTCACGGGGGCCGATACCTACGTTCAAAACCAATTATTCTCGACGCTGGATACCCGAACTCGCCAATGGCATATTCAAAACTTCGGCAAAGTGTTGCTCAGCGATACCGTCGGCTTCATTCGGGACTTACCGCATCATTTGGTTGCCTCATTCAAAGCGACGTTAGAGGAAGCCCGACAGGCCCGCTTGCTCCTTCATGTAGTGGATGCCAGTAGCCCCGCAGCAGAGATTCATATCGACTCGGTCAAAGTGGTTCTCAAGGAATTGGGCTGTGAAAATAAACCAACGATCCTTGTTTTGAACAAGATCGACAAAATCGCAGATCGGACTCGCTTGCAGCTCTTACAGGCCACCTATCCGAAATCGGTTGCGATCTCGGGGATTACGGGAGAAGGACTAGAAAACCTCAAAGAAGCGGTCGTCGAAGCGTTGACCCAAGATTTTATGGAAGCCGATATTGTGGTTGATTCCGGCAACGGGAAGGTTTTATCGTACTTGGGTGCCCATGCAGAAATCTACCATCAAGAGTTTCAAAACGGTACCACGCATATCCGCTGCCGATTACCTCGGTACCTCGCCCATCATGTCGTAGCGGAAGGGGGAAATATCAAAGAATTAGGCTTAGGTTAAAGAACACGAAGTGGAGTCTTTCGGAAGAACTCTCGATTCCATTACATGTTGTAATAAGCTCTTTCGATTCAACGATCTGCCCTGCCCTATCGGCGGGGGCATCAGAATAGCTTTGGCTCACTTAGAAAGTTGCGATTTCAGGTAAGTGATGGCCTTTTCCAAAGCACGATCGGTAAAGGGTTTTTCATCCTTGGGTTTATCTTTAGAAAGAATATCGAGATTGCGACGATACTTCGCATAGGCCACCCGTTCATCATCTTTCAGAACGATTTCAAAACCATCATTTGGTTTAACGCCCCATTCGGCATTGTCATCCATGTTATTATGACGATGGATATTTTTGCCACTCGGTCGCCAATAAGTGTCGGTGGTGAGTTTCAGAGCCGTAGGCGGGTCCGACGTGAGTCGAATCACCCGTTGCACACTCCCTTTGCCCCAAGTTCGTTCCCCAATAATTGTAGCACGGTGGTTATCTTGCAACGCAGCGGCAACAATCTCACTGGCCGAGGCACTTTGCCGATTCACCAAGATGGCGATGGGAAGGGCGGGATTCTCCCAATACGATCGATCGTTTTTGGCACTCCACGAACGACCTTTCTGATTTCGATCTTTGGTACTGACGATTTCCCCCCCTGGTAAAAAGAAATCACAAATTTCGATACATTTATTCAAAAGTCCCCCAGGGTTATCGCGTAGATCCAAAATCAAAGCACGGCTTTGTTCTTTTTCGAGTTGATTGAGAACCTTTTTCAATTCATCCGCCGTTTTGTCAGTGAACTGAGAAATACGAACGTAGGCAATTTTTGCCTCGGCGTCGGCATACCAATTAAACTCGGTGGGATTCTCGGGAATTCGTGAGAAACCAAAGACCGAAAAGGTTTCGATCCGTGCTCGTTTGATGGTGTAGGTTGTGGTTTCTTTGGCCCCTTCGTGGAGCAGGGTGATCTTGACCGTTGTGCCGACTTCACCTTGGATGAGTTTCACAAGGTCCGACATATTCAGGTTATCCGTCGGAGTATTATCGACTTTGAGAATCACATCACCAGGGCGCAAACCGGCCTCGGCAGCAGGGGTGCCCGGAAGGGGGCTAATCACCGTGAATAATCCGGTTTTCGGATCGACCCCGATGTTCACTCCGATCCCGCTAAAATTTCCTTCGGTTTGATTCTCGAATTGCTTGAATTCCTCGGCATTCATGTATTGCGAGTAGCGATCCAAACGATTCAACCCGAGATTGATCATATCCTCGACGAGTTGTTCCCGCTCTTTATCGCTCAACTCCCTGACATAATTTTGATCGATCTCTGCAAGCACATCGACCATCGTGCGAATCAGCTTGTAATCTTTATCCCGATCCCGCACGGGAGCTGCAAAGGAAATGACCATCCCCGCAAAGACCAACATCGGCACAACGAGTATCCAAACCAGATTCTGACGCGACATATGCTTCCCTATACATGAACGAGCATTAAGCTGATTTTACCCAAACCGGTCCCGAACCGCAAAGAGAGAATTTTGTAATCACACCAAGGAAAACGACGAAAAGAAGCGTTGCCCTTTCAAGGCTACAGAGATGAGGTGCCTACTCAGAAGGCTCAACGAGACACTCAATGGGAGGCCGAAGAAAGGGGGGATTGCCCTTATCCCCTAAGTGGGAGGGACACTAGGAGAGACTCTAGGCGGCGTGACGGGTAGCGTTGTTTTCTCGCTCACGCAGGGCCGCAAGGTTGTTTTCAAACGAACTATTGCGGACCACATACAAAGGGCGTCCCAAAATTTGTTCGTGAATTCGGCTGAGGTATTCGCTAATCGCCAGCATGGCACCCCAGATACCCACCCCACAGATATGGAACGAACAAATCATGGCCAAAATCATCCAGCGGTTTTCGTCGTTCCCTAGTCGGAAGGTCCAAACTCCTAAACTGAAAAGGAAACTCAGACCAATCAAGAAACCGGCCAACAACAAAGCCGCATGCAGGGGCACCCGTGAGAAGGAAAGCAAACCATCTCGGGCAAAGCGGATCATCTTCACCAGCGTGTATTTCGATTTTCCTGCAAAGCGAGGCGCGGCCTTAAAATGAACCTCGGCCGAGGGGAATCCGAGCCAATGGATCATGCCGCGAATAAAGCGGTTTCGTTCGGGCATTTTTAGGAAAACATCCAGAGCTTTTCTCGTCAGAAGACGGAAGTCGGCGGCGGCGGGGCGAATTTCCATACCGCTCATTCGTTGCAGGACCCGATAGAACAACTTCGAGGAGGTTTTTTTGAACCAACTGATGGTCTCATCGTCCTCACGGATGGTGAGAACCACTTGGTAGCCCTCTTTCCATTTTTCAAGGAGTGAAAGAATCACGGGGGGGGGGTGCTGCAAATCCGAATCCATCGAGATGACAATATCCCCCCGCGCATGGACCAAACCGGCGGTCAACGCAGCCTGATGGCCAAAGTTTCGGCTGAGCAAAACGTAATGAACACGAGGGTCTTCCTGAGCTAAACTCTGTAGAACGAGGGGAGTATCGTCCCGTGAACCATCGTCCACATAAATGACCTCTAGATCGTATTCCGAATTGAGTTGATCCAGAGTCTTGCTCAACTCCGCATGAAACGCGGGTAAAACTTCCTGCTCGTTAAATGCAGGGGCAACGATGGATAACAGCGGTTTCTCGCTTGCCATAACATTCCTTGTGCCAAACCCGTTGGCATTGCGCCGATTTCCTTGGCGGCTGTTGAACCATGAGCAATCGGGGTAATCCCTTTCACACTACCTGCGAGGGGTAAGTCAGCCGGTAACCTTGTTCTTGAACCTGATGAAAAAAATCGTCTTTTTGAAGTAACGATAATTCCCACGTTCGTCGATCCAAACCCGCACCGGAATCGCAATCTCGTCCGATGAGACTTTCATCGCGATAACCGGGGTGACAGCATAATTCTACGCAGTCTCCGGTTTTAGCCAATGCCGAAAACCACTCGCTCAAGTAAGTGGTTTTTGCCGTCTCTTGGGGGTTCGTCACTCCCATCAGCCAGCGATTCCCTTTCATATTCAAGGCCCGAGTTCGGCGGGCAAACCGTTGCCCCAACAGATTCAGTATTCCGCGTTTGATTCGGGCACCGGAAATTCCCACCAGTTCTTGCCAGCGTTCACAAACGTGCCGGAAATAGGGGGTTTGTTTTTCTGCGGTCAAAAGCTCGAGAATCGCCCGATCGGCCGGAGGAAACAAAACACAATGTTGGTGGCCGTTGATAAGTTTCGGTGGCTCTCCGACTAATTCCCAGTATCGGCGATATTGAGCACGAAATTCGGTCAGCACATCGGGAAAAAAAATTTGCCCGCGAACAAACCGTTTCAGAAAGGCCCCGAGTGGATAAAAATGGCCGTTCTTCTGCACCAACGACGGAATCTTTTCTGGGGGAGAAATGGGTTGATCCAAGGTCAAGTTCGGATGCCATCCCATCTCAACGGGGGGGCTTTCTCGCTGCCAGCGTTGCATCGCCCGCTCGGCATCGGGACAGTTGACCATCAGAACCGTTCCGGTGATTCTTTGTTTCAATGCAAGATCGAGTATCCCCTGCGAGGTTTCTCGGCCGATGCCGTAATCATCCGCGACTATCACCAGTTGCTTCATGAAGTTATTTTACAGGAGACGAGTTGTACTTCTGATACCGACCAATCCGCCACGATTTGGGGGTTGGGCTGCGCTCGGTTCGATCACACTTGTTATCTCACTTCAGATTCAGAACAATCAGCCAAGTTTTGGTCTCTTCTGTGGAACTAAATTTCGTGGGCCGAGGTTCCCCCGGTGGGGCAAAGCACACAATCAAATCTTTGCCAACGATTTTGTAAATTCCCTTTTCAACGACCCCATCGCTATCGATGAAATCAATCTCCTTGATTTCTTTCGTGGGATCGTATTTGACCTCGACTTTTCGCGTGGTGCTTGGTCCGGTCACCAGTTCTGCTGTGATGTGGTTTTTCAGGTTCCGAAATTCGAGCGAAGGATTTCGGATCGCGAGGGCAGCTCCGTCCGTCTTTTTCCCTTGGACTTCGATGCTGACAATCTGCCATTTTGTGTTCGTGAAATAAGCATCATCGTTCAGCATGGGGCGAGCAACCGGAACCACAGGGGCCGTGGGAGCCGGTGTTTTTTCCGCAATCGGAGGGACCGGACCCAAGGGGACCAGCGGAGGGGATACCGTTTCCACCGTCGGGGTGGGTACGGGTTTGAAGTTATCGGAACGCCAAACCTCTTGAGTTCGACGAACAATACTATCGAAGGCTTCAACTTCTTTTCTGAGTCGGGGGGCATCGACCCCATGATTTTCAAAAGAACGATAGAGGTGCACGCGGCGATCGGCCGGATCATACGCGAAATGAGCTGGGCCGATTCGTTCATTGGCTTCGAGTAAGCGTCGCCAAGCAATCGGCGAGACACGGTCAGGGTCTTCGATGGGGGCAAATTTACACTCCATCCAAACACGGGTGCCATCCGCCGAGTAGGAGATCATGATATGAACAGGCCAACGCTCTTTTTCGATCGTGATTTGGAAAACTTCCGCCGTCAGAGTTTTGGGTTCATACGAAGCCTCCTTCAAGGCTTTGGCCAAAACTTCAGGATTCGGAGTGACCGGAGAGAAAACCGGTGAGGTAGCTTGGGCAAAGGTATGATGAACCGTGCCTAAGAGAAAACAACTCGCCAAGGCCCAATGTGACCATTTCATGTCTGTGCTCCGGTATCCTTCCCGAACCAACGGGACATAATAAACCCGACAACAGCCCCTACCATACCAATATCGGCAGAATTCGCAAGCCCGATAAGTTAGGTCAAAAGGATTTCTCAAAAGGTTAAAACAGGAAAAATAGCTAAAGTGTAGAGGATGACTTTTCGTCCAATGGAACAGGAGGATATGCCCCGAAAGAATTGCAGTATTCCTGAGAATCGCAGCATTCCTGATCCAGTTGACCTAATCAAAAAGGGCTACCTTTCCCTTCACTCATAATCGTGGGAACATTCTTGAGGGAATTCCAACTTGTCTTAACGGTCAGAATGTTGGGTGATGTTAAGTTCCGCTGATAATCTGGCTTTCTCGGTCTCGGTGATAGAGCCACCCCGACACAGTTTTATGAGCCGCAGAGCATATCCCAGAAAAAAATAGCCTACGGATTGGGTATGAATGTGTCAGCGATGGTTCAGGCATGAATAATTCCTTAGAACCGGTGAAACCTGTTTTGGTCACTTCCTTGCAGGATAGCTGATGGTCAGATCATTCGGACCTTCCTGCACCGTGATCAGCTGCGAAGTCGTGACCGGTTCAACGATTCCTCCCGCTTGCTGATCCGAAATCATAGGGATATAGGTCACGCGATAGTTCCCCGTTGGCGCTCCTGCACGTCGTTCCCCCTTGCGGTCCGTGGTGCGAACGGTGGACAAGGTGAAGGTGCCATCGGTACTGACCTCGGAGTTGATCAGGAACTCGGGGCGATCTGGTTCGGGAACAAACTGCACGGTTCCCCCCTTGACCGGTTGCCCTCCGAGTTTGACCACTCCCTTGACCGGATGCAAGTTGGGAAAATCCGGTTGTTGGGATTCATTATTACAGCCCAAAATTCCCAGCAAGGCCATCATCAAAAATGTTGTTCGCATGAGATAACCTGTGGTTTACCAGTCGTTACCCAAAGGATTCCCATCGCGAGGGTCAGCGGCTCTGGCCCAAGTCGTGGGATTGATGTTTCTGGAGAGGAAACGGACGCTACCATCACCTAGACATACATTCATCCCATTGGTATGAGCGCTTTGAGGCACCAACGGGTTACAGTTGTTGAAATGATGCGGCTGAACTTGGAACATCGGCGAAGGAGGATAAGCAGCCAGCCCACCACCGCCTTTGCTGGCTCCTAGGTTAAAGCCGGGACGCCAGACACTATTGGCGTCGGCCCAAAGGCTTCCCCATGTGCTGCTGCCGTGTAGGTTTCCACTGTTGCCGCAGGTACCGTACAATTCCGCATAGAACACCGTTTGCGACAAACCGTCCGGTACACTCGAGTTCATATTTTTTTCGCCCAGCGTGAAGGTCCGGTTGCTGGGAGGATCGCCGAAAACGTAGTTGTTCCCCCCGTAGCAACTGGCTGCCCAATACATCGCTCCGCCATTCTGCGTTGTGTTCATGCCGTTGGCAATGGATGGATCGGAAGGACAAAGGAAGGTTTTCACGACCCTGTTATATTGTCCTCCTGCATAACCCGCGGGACTCAGCAGACGATAAATGTTGTCCTGTTCAATGTAAGGCAGCAGAAAATGGAACATAGTGTAATTGTGTGAACCGAATGGCGAAGTGCTGGGCGTATAGCAACTCGAATAGGCGGGATCGGCACAGGGTGCCGACATGGGCGGTAAGGTGTTCTGGGCGTCGTTGAGTGAGTGAGTCGCTATGCCCAATTGCTTGAGATTGTTTGCACAGGTTGACCGAGCGGCCGCTTGACGGACCTTTTGCACGGCTGGTAGCAACAGACCAATGAGAATAGCGATGATGGCAATGACGACTAGTAGCTCGATCAGGGTAAAACCCAGTCGTGCTCGATAACGAATTCTGCCACACATAACTAGGACTCCACTAGTTTGGAAAGAATGAAAGATTAGTCAAATCACCTCGTGGTACCAATACACGCCCGTTTGAATAAGAATAGGCCTCTCACGACTCATTCTCTTGCGACGAAGACATCCAAGAAATGATGCCAAGATCGGCCCCAAACAAATCCGATCCCAACCTTAACGCAATATATGATGATGTTTGTCTGATTTTCTCATGACTTTGAATGCCTGTCAAGCAAAAAAACAAGTGAGCGTTTTATGCTCGGCATCCAATAAAGACAGATCGGCGTTTGCACGGGCAAAAAAAACACAATCCCGAGCAGGGAATTGACATATCCCACCCGTGTTAGTCAACAGAGTGAGCTGTGATCGAAGTGTTCTTTTTTGTCGCGCTGTTTTTTGAGAGGAATATCCGCTCTACTTCTTCACTTCCTTTGCCGGCGGGTACTTCGCTCGCAACTCGCGGTACTTCTTCGCCTCGTCGGGTTTGTTCGTGGCGGTGTAGAGTTCGATGAGCCGATCGAGGGCTTCAGGGAGACGATCTTTGCCTTGTGGTGGGATATTCTTCTCGCGGGCTTTCATCCCTTCGTAGCCCTTCACCAGCAGCGGCTCCGCCTCGGCGTATTTCTTTTGGCCTAGTAGCGCCCCGCCGAGCATGGACATCGTGTTGAACGTCGTCCACGCCTCGGGTTCTTTCTTCTCGCGGATGGCTAGGCATTCGCGGAGCATCTCCTCAGCCGCGGCAAATTGATCGCACTTCAGCAACTCCAGCGACACCTGCGCGAGCAACCCAGCGAATCGCGGATTCTCTTTGGGGAATTGTTTCCGCTGTCCGGCGACGAATTCTTTCAAGATGGTCGCGGCCTTTTCGCCTTGCTTGGCGTCACAATACGCTTTCCCAAGGTTGCCCATGCTGTTGAGCGTGTCGGGGTGGTCGGGGCCGAGTTTGGCCTTCATGAGCTTCAGGGTTTCTTCCAACAGCGGCAATGCACGGTCCAACTTCCCGGCCTCTCGGTAGCCCACCGCCAGGTTGTTCATGGTGGTGAGCGTGGATGGGTGGTCGTCTCCCAGCTTGGCCTTCTGGAGCTTCAGGGTTTCCTCCAGTAGCGGCAGGGCCAGGTCGAGCTTTCCGGCGGCTCGGTAGCTTTCCGCTAGGTTGTTCATGCTAATGAGC
>JAOAAA010000079.1 GCA_026419115.1 Gemmataceae bacterium | reverse complement strand
TTCTTACACCTCGGCCGATCCTAACGCCACAACGTGAATCGATCCCCACACCGTTACCCTCGGAAAAACCCAAAGGTCGTTCGATCTCGGTACCCGCCCTAGTTACTCCCAAAAGTAAAGATCAACTCAATCAACCCGCACCGTTAACCTTACAACGTCATGAAGTTGTGCAAACCCAACGGATGTCTCGTTTGGGCTTTGCCCCCCCCGAACAAAATGGCGGAGGAGTTTTATATCCGGCCCTGTACATTGGGATCGGTCGATTTGGCCTGATGACGCTCAAACGAATGCGTGAACAATTATATGAGCGTTTCGGCCGAACCTCCTTCCCCCATTGGCGATGGCTCTTTATCGATACCGATACTGAAACGATTCAAGATGCCTTGCGAGGACATCCGCACATTGCCTTCACTCCTACCGAGACACTCCATTTGAGATTACATCGTCCGACCCACTATCAACACAACAATGGGGGTCTATATGAAAAATGGTTACCGAATGAACTGCTTTTCCGGATTCCTCGGGAACCGAGCACATTAGGACTTCGTTGCCTTGGGCGGTTGGCCTTTTTCTCGAATATCGGTGCCGTTGTGCAACGATTACGAAGCGAGATCGAAAATTTCCTTCGCGAAGACCTGATGATGGAGGCCGAGACCATCACGGGTTTGACGATGCGAACCAATCATCCTCGGACCCATCTGATTGCTTCGCTCTCGGGGGGGACCGGCTCAGGGATGCTGATCGATTTAGCGTATTTAATCAAAATGGAGCTACAACAAGTTGGGTATCTCTCACCAAAAATTTTTGCCAATCTGGGAGGAAGCCCGACTTCAAACGGTCCGGCTCAGGCCAATGCCGTGGCGACCATCAAGGAAATTGAGTATTTCTCTCGAGTTCAGACAACGTACCAAGAAACTTTTGAGAATGGTAGCGCTCCCTACATCGACAAAGAAGGCCCTTTCCTGAAGTGTTTGATCGTTCCGCACTCCACCCGAATTCCAAATACCGAGGTTCTCGCGCAAGTTATGGTGGCGGACGCCCTCACCAGTTGTGGTAAGGTTGTTGAAAACTCGGGTCGTTGGAGCCAAGCCAATCGGGGTGTCCAAGTTCAATTCACAACCGTCAACATCCGTCGGGTGGTTTGGCCTCGAAATAGTCTTTTGCAAAGCACGACCAAACAATTAGCCTGCCAAGTGATTGATTCTTGGTCAGGTCCACTCTCTTCAGATAACGCTCAAATACTCAATCAAGAGTTTAGCGATTGGTGCTTAACCCGATTAGAACCCAGTATCGTCAGCACCCGACTAGAAAACCATGGACAAAAAGAACTGGGTGAAATCCCGAGTCTGTTTTTTAAGAATCTGATTAGCTCTCTTGATCCTCAGAAACTCGATCCCCACACCTGTAACCAATTATTAGAGCGTTTACACTCCCTGCTCGGGAATCCTCTCTCGACCGATCCCAATGAGAAATCGGAGTTGCAGAAAGCTCTGAATCAGTGTGTCGAAATTTTAAACCATGAGATTGATGGAGCGATCTTATCTAAAACCGTAAGCCTGATCGAACGACCCGGTTTGCGATTATCTGGCGCCGATTTATTCCTCAGAAACCTAGAGGGGTACTTACGCTCACAATTTGAAAATCTCGATCGCTGGGTTCAATCCTTACAACCTCAAGCGAATTTAGCCTACTCCGAGCTTTTGGAAGCCCTATTAGTAGCAGGGCTTCATAAAGAGGCCAAATCCAAAGCTCCCAACCGACGCAACGAAGAAGCGTTTCAAAATGTCATCGCCAAATTTTTGGGATGGGCGACGGCACGTTATCGCTTCCTAGCGGCAGATTCTGCGCGATCGCTTTACCATGCCCTGCTCCGTCGCGGACCAGAATACACCCGTGAAATTAGCTACTGTCGTGTCCAAGCCGAAGAGTATCGCCGAAAATTCATCACAGAAAGCAACTCGACCGAAAGTCCCTTAGATCACCCTGTACTCCCTGCTGGTTCTTCTACCTTGCACACAGCTGCTGAAGCAATGGCTCAGGAAATTCCCCCTTCGGAACTGGCCATGCTCGACGGACTTCTACAAGAACAAGTGAAAAAAGAATTCCGTGCGTTTGTCCAAGTTTTCCTGAAACCCAACGAGTACGGTCATCTCTTCACGGCTCATTTACAGCAGATTTGTCGAGATTATCTGGACTCGAAACTGGAAAAAGCCAATGCTCTTCAAGCTATCATGGAGTTTCTGCCAGAAGGACTCGCCCGAGATCAATTCTTGAAAAAGGTCTTTGATCGCTCGAAAATTTCTTACAAAGGTACCGCCGAGTTACCAACAATATGTGTGGTTGGTTTACCCGAGGCCGAAGGACGTTCTTCACTTCAAGCTCGACTCTCACAGTTGCTCGAATCCGAGCAACCCCTCTTTGCTCAAGCCGACCAAGAATTGATTTTCTGGAACGAAGGCCTTTATTCCCCCCCCAATGTTGTCGAAAAAATCGAAAATCATCCGAGTTTTTCCAGATTTGACCTCAGTATTTCTTGAGTCGAACTGAGGTATTTTCTCAATTTGTGACTCTTATTTTCTGAAAGGATCATAGAGCGGATGAGAATTCACATGACAAAAGAAATCTCACTTTGACAGGAGTCAGATTGTAGCGATTATTTTCAATTTAACGATTAACTATGACATTTCTGGAGTTATCGATAGTTGCGAAAAGGCAGGTTATGAGCTACGTTTGCATAGCGGTCAAATCCGACCGTGGGTAAAGAAATGGATTTGTCGGGGTGCCCAATGGCGCTACGCATCGATTCCGGAGCTGAACCTATCCCCGGTTATCGCTTGGTCGAACCAATCGGCAGCGGTGGCTTTGGAGAGGTTTGGAAAGCAATTGCTCCGGGAGGTTTAGCTAAAGCGATTAAAGTGATTCATGGCGATCTCCGTTCAGCCGATCCCGACGGTGCTCGCCATGCCGAGCAAGAATTGCGCGCCCTGAAACGCCTGACTAATATCCGTCACCCCTATCTACTCTCGATTGAACGATTCGATGTGATTGAAGGGCGATTGTTGATCGTCTCAGAATTGGCCGATTGCAATCTTTGGGATCGCATGCGGGAATGCCGTGCCCAAGGAGCTATGGGGATACCCCGCGACGAGTTGCTCCGTTACATGGAAGAAACGGCCGAAGTGTTGGATGTGATGAACACCCAACATCAACTTCAACACTTGGACATCAAACCTCAAAACATCTTTTTGATGTACAACCATGCCAAAGTGGCCGACTTTGGTTTAGTGAAAGACTTGGAAGGAATGAAGGCAGCCATCACCGGTGGGGTGACCCCCGTCTATGCGGCTCCGGAAACCTTTAATCAGGAAGTGACTCGCTATTGTGATCAATATAGTTTAGCGATCGTCTATCAAGAATTGCTAACGGGGGTCCGTCCCTTTAATGGGAACACGGCCCAGAAACTCTTAATGCAACATATTCGGGAAGCCCCCGACGTTTCCCCTTTACCAGAAGGGGATCGCCCTGCCGTGATGCGTGCATTATCCAAAAAACCCGAAGATCGATTTCCGACCTGTTTGGATTTCATTCGAGCGCTACGGGAAGCGAGATCGACCATATCCGGAAGCGCAGGGAATATCCAACGTCCCTTACCGGCAGTCAGCAGATCGAAACTCACGGGCGCGGGGGTAAGCTCCTCGCAAATTATTCTTCCTCCGGCCCCTTCTCCTGTCAAACAGACTTCGCCCCCCCCACCGATAGCAGGATGGACGCCGCCGAAAAGCCCCTCTCATTCCGGTGTCGAAACGCCCAAGGGAGATCGCGGTCAAAGTCATTACGGAACCACGCCACCCTCTCAACCAATGGGTTCCCTACACGGGTCACCTTCCCAGAATCTCAGCACCCATGGAGAGACCTACGGAACGTCGTATTCTTTCTCGACCTCCGATGTTTCTTTACCTCAACGAACTGCCCCTCCTGAGATCACTGGAGAAGGAACCCTGTTCCCGACAGTGATTGTGGCGATTGGTCAAAGTGGCCTGCAAGCGTTGCTGGATTGGCGACGCAGAATTCGGAATCGCTTTGGCTCACCCGATCGGTTAGCCTGTATTCGATTCATCTTTCTCGATACAGACCCCGAAACGATCCAAACGGCTGTTACAGGCAACAAAGGGGAGTGTTTGAATGCCGATAGTGTGTTGGCGATGAAATTGAATCGACCGAACCATTATCTGAAACCGAGACGAGCTGGACGTACCTTAATCGAAGGTTGGTTCGATCCGCAAGCTCTTTATCGCATTCCGAGAACCCCCTCGACGATGGGGTTACGCTCTTTCGGACGCTTAGCCTTTTTGGATCATTACCGAGCGTTTGCCACCAAGCTGACTGAAGCACTCGAAGCAGTGACGTTACCCGAATCGCTTGAGCGGACCGATCGATTAACCCAACTGGGGATTCGCTCCAATCGCCCGCGAATATATGTAGTTTCGGGTTTAGCAGGGGGAACGGGTGGGGGGATGTTTCTGGATGTGGCCTATGCGGCCCGTCTGAAACTCCGCCAATTTGGATATACGGACCCCGAAGTGATTGGGTTATTGTCCACCCCACCGAGCGATAAACAATCGGCCAAAAGTGGAGCCTTGGCCAACACCTATGCTTCCCTAAAAGAATTGCATCATTTCAGTTTGCCCGAAACGGTGTTCACTGCGAATTTCGATGAACGTGAAGGGATTTTCCACGATGCGAATCCTCCCTTCTCACGAGTGATGATGGTGCTGCCGAATCCCTCGCAAACGGGTAGCACGCCCCCTGAGCAAACACGCCAAGAATGTGCCCGCAAAACCTCGGATTTACTCATTCAGGAAATTCTCTCTCCGATGGGTCGAGCCGCTGATGAAGCTCGTGGCCCTCGTGGGTTTGATGGTCATACTCCCCCTGAATTTAACGTCAGTGCCTGTGGTCGAGCCGGCTTTTTATGGCCCCGAGAGGCCGTACTGAATACCGCAGCTCGAACCCTGTCGGCCACGATGTTACATCGATGGTTGTCCAGTGATCCGAATGTGATCGGGGAATATGTCCAAACTTGGCTCGAAAAACGCTGGGTCGTTCAAGGGCTGAACGCGGAAACCTTGATCGCTTCTCTTAGAAATGTGGCCAATCAGATTGTGAAGCGAAATCCCGATGAATTATTCGCCGAGGAAGCTAAACAATTTGCCCCCAAAGGATGGTTCTCCCGCGAACCCGAACCCGAAAAATTGTGGCAAACGGTGAATCGGTTACAAGCGATTGTTGGCCATCCCGACGATCGCGCCATGCAAAGGGCCATTGGTTCCATCGAACCGATCATTGAACAGGCTGCTGCCAAACTCAGTGCCGATTTCACGAGTAAATGTCTGAAACTCTCATCGAGCCTTTTGGAACATCCCGATTATCGAATCATTGGTGCCGAGTGCGTCGTTCAACAATGTATGGCCCGCATCGATGAAATCGCCTACCAGATGGAAGCGGAATACGTCAAGCACGGGAACGCCGCCATCGATGCGTATGAAACCTTGCTGCGCTACTTGAATGCCGAAAAGGGTCAAAAACGCCCCTCGCATGCGGAGGTTGCCGAAGCCGTTCGCAATTACCCCAGTCAACGACTGACGGCCCTGATTGCTCGCGAAGTTTGTCGAATTTACATCGCAGCGAAACAAAAGCTCACCGATCAAGTTTCAGACCTGAAATTCTGTCGGCAACGCTTGGAAGAAGTTTTGCACGAGTTCGAGAAACCTCGGCAGGAACTCCGCATTCGACCTGAGTTTATTCTCCTACCGCCCGGAGTCGAATCGTTCGATCGGGCTGTTCAGGTCTTGCAAGATTCGATCTCCCGAGACGACGTTCGGAATTTCGACAAAGGTCTACAAGCACGGATTGAGCAAGAATTCAATGCGCTCTTTTCCGTGTGCATTAGTGCCCCGAATTTGGTCTCGACCTTACAGGTGACGATCGAAGAAGAAGCCCGCAACTTCCTTCGTCCGCGGTTGGGTCCCAGTCAACTTTCCCCAATGTATTTCACTCGTTTTCCCGATGCAAACTCGGCCGCTCAAGCCGTCTATTGGCTCTATGACCAAGCCGATCCTGGGGTTCAAGTGCGCAACTTCGACATGGGGGAAGTGACGGTCACGGCTATTCCGGATGGGGCCGAAGGGGAACCCCTGTTAAGGCTCGCCGAGGATATTATGCCCACTCCCCCCAGTGCGATTGCTCCTTCGGCCGATGAGTTTGTGATTTACCGAGAATACACACGGGTTCCTCTAGCTGCCTTGTCTCAAATGGGACCATTTGCCGAAGATGTTTACCATCAATCGTTAGATAACCCGCAAAATAACCCACATTCCCGAATGGATATTACCGCATGGCACGATGTGGAACCCGTGCGGTGAGAAACGGGGTACCTTCCAGTTCCTATAGGGCAGTCTCTTACCAATGATTTGAAGGATATGCTCGCGGAATGGACAAAGTTAAGCGAGGTCAATCATTCGGCAGAATAATGCCATATTCTTCGGGTTGTTCCTCAATTTTGATTCGGAGTCGTTGAGGTTTACCTTCTCGAATAATGGCCACATCGGCTTCTTTCCCAACCGGCAAGGAAGCCACCGCACGTTGCAGCGTCAAACCATCCTTGACATTCTTACCCCCCACCGAGGAAATGATGTCTCCCGCTCGGAGGCCCCCTTTGGCGCCGGGGCTATTTTCAAAAACTTTGGTGATTAATACCCCTTCCGATTCTTTCACGCCTAATTTCGGGGCCACTTCACTATCCACATCGCGGATTTGCACACCGAGATAACCTCGACGGACCACCCCATCTCGGAGAAGTTGGGTCATAATTTCTTTGGCGAGATTACTCGAAATCGCTAAGCCAATTCCTTGGAATCCCCCCGATTTACTCTTGATCGCCGAGTTAATCCCAATCACCTTGCCATCCAAACTAATGAGAGGACCTCCGGAATTTCCGGGGTTGATCGCAGCATCAGTTTGGAGGAAATCTTCGTAGAAATTCAGCTTCAAGTTACGGCTCTTGGCGCTAATAATTCCATGAGTGACCGTACCGGTCAAACCAAACGGGGCACCGACTGCCAAAACTCGATCACCCACTTCCAGTTGATCGCTATCGCCTAGCTCCAGAAAAGGCAGGGGTTTATCGCTTTGGATACGAATGATCGCGAGATCGGTCTTGCGATCCCCTAGAATATCTTTCGAGATAAATTTCCGACCATCCGGCAGCGAAACCTCAACCGAATCGGCTCCTTCAATCACATGATAGTTCGTGAGAATGATCCCCTTGGGATCAACGATCACACCCGAACCGAAGCCCAGTTCGGCCGGTTTACCGGTCAATCGGCGGACCTTTCCTCGCGACTCGATGGACACCACGGCAGGAACCACCGATTTCACCACATCTCGATACGAGGTAATTTCTGTGGGAAGGATCGGGGCTTTAGCTTGTCCGATTATGGATTGATAGGGAGCCCAAATCAATGCACCGCCAACCGCACCGATTGTCAGACAGGTTAAGGCCAACAATATTCGCGTACTGCTTTGCATGTGAAACTCCTTTTGTTTTTGTATTTGATTTTTGCTCTTGCTTGTAATCTTTTAGATTGACAACGTGAGTCAAAGTTTCACCATATTATTTTATCCTTGGTCAAGTGGGACGATCAAGCAGCTGTAACCAGACCTTCCCGCTTTCCGATCGTTCTCGGTTGATTCTAAAGAATAATCCTCAAATCATACTTCATATGAGAAACCCTTGGCTATTATGAGTTTACGACCAATAATCCGGTGAGGTTCGGCCCCCCCCGAAAACAATTCCAAAGAGAATTCGGCCTAGCAGCAATTCCCTACAGAGAAATTTGGAGAAAGAGCGTCACATTACCAGCGATTCTGATTATGTTTCTCAGAAAAGTAGTTATTCCGTTATCCCCTCTGTTCTCTGGGTGAGTACTCACGATTCACCTTCGGACCAACAAGAGATAAATTGACCAGCGACCTCATCAGGGATGATTGAACTAGGCTTGGCTGAATCAGGAATTCTGGCAATCAAGAATACTGCCAATCAGACATCGCGGCGGGCAAAAGCAATCAAACCGATTGTCGAGGCAACAAACGCCACAAACAAAGAGCCAAGAACCCACTCCCCCAAAGAGTTGAGTTCATACTCCCCGCGTAGGACAAAGGGGAGTCGGGCGATCACCTTTTCTGGAGAGGGGAAAGTTTGCGGTAGCAGACTCATGAGAATTCCCAGCCCGTACATGGCAATCCACAAAACCGCGATACCGACAACGGAGCTATTCGTAATTGCTCCCATGGCGACCCCCACCGAAACGACCGCAATCAACAAGCACGAAATGGTTAGCACGGCCCAAGTGACCCCTGCTAGCGAAAGGTCCTCGCCGAGAAGGAAATGGAACGCCACCAGCATGAACGAGGACATCACGGCAAAGGTCAACACAATTACGATGGCGCGGGAATGCAGTTTCGCCATGAAATACTGATAACGACTAATCCCACGACTGAGGACCGAGTCGGCCAAGGTTCCTCGTTCGGAAGCCACCGCCGACACGGTTAACACCACGATCAAAGCGAGACTCCCTAGGGCAATCCCTCGAAATAATTCGCTTGAATGAACCGAAGCGGGGCGAACCATCCCTGCCTCTTGATGCAGTCCGAAGCGATAGAGCAAAAAACCAATCGCTACCAAAATGGTTGCCACAATCCACAGTCGATACACCCAATTCCGAAAGGTTTGCCGCAGGTCGGTTGAAAGCACAGCCAAGTAGGGGAGAAACCGGCTATAACGGGAGTGAACTTCGAGTGCAGGGTTTTCCATAGTGTCCGATCCTTCAGATCGATCCTGAGATAAACACAAAACAGGTCAAGCGGCTTCCGCGGGTTGGAAGATACGGGCAAAGCCCCGTTGTTCCTCCTTTTCCACAAGGTCTAAATAGGCTTGTTCAGTTTGCTGTCCGACGGTGCGCAACCCCACAAGGGTAATGCGATTATCGCTAAGGGTGTTGAAAATCTGCGATAAAACCCCAGAGTTATTGCATTGTTCGTTCAGCACCAATTCAAGGCGTCGTTGTCTTAAGGTCACTTGTTTCACATCGGCCACACTTTTGATTTGGCTGACGGCTTTGGTGACCCCTTTTTGATCTCCTTCTAGGTCCATTTCGTAATGGTTTTTACGAATGCGACCTTTCAGCTCTTGCAGGGTTCCCGAAAAAATCAATTGCCCCTGACTGAGGACGGCCGCATGATTACAAACCTCATCCACATCGCTGAGATTATGACTGGAAAGAATCAGCGTTTTCACATGAGACAGAGATTTGATTAATTCAAGCATCGAGCGACGTGCTTCGATGTCGAGGCCATGAGTCGGTTCATCCCAAATCAGCAAGTCGGGTTCGTTAATCAAACTAGCGGCCACGGCCAAGCGAGAAACCATCCCTGGCGAAAATTGCGAGACATCCGCCGAGGAATGACCGAGTAAATCCACCGCACGAACCAAGGCGGCCAAACGGGGTTTTCTCACATCTCGCGACAACCCGAATAAGCGACCGATGTAATCAAGATAAGTGATCGGGGTCATGCCACGAGGGAATTGGGGATTGGTCGGGATATAGCCAATCCGTCTTCGAAGAAGGGCGGCATTGGGAGTCATGGGTTTTCCAAAGACCGAGACTCGCCCTGCCGTGGGACGGTGCAACCCCAACACCAAACGCAGGAAGGTGGTTTTACCTGCTCCGTTTGGTCCCAATAATCCGAGGACGCAACCCGGTTCTATGGTCAAGGTCACATCGTTCAGGGCAATGTGACTATTCCCATAGATTTTAGTTAACCGCTCCGTCTCGACGACGAGGGTAGTATCGGAGCCGGTCACGCCATCTCCTCCCTTCCGTAGGTCTGTGAAATTGTGGCCCAAGCCCTTCGCAAAATCGGCAAGGGTTCAACCTCATTATCGACCCGTGAAAAAAGGAATCTTGAGGAATTGTTGGCATTCAACAGCGGGGATTGAAGAGCAAGGCAAGGATCGAAGAGGGCGGATTGAAGAGCGAGGATTGCAATCAAAAGTTGCGGTTCACCCCTGTGTACTGCCCGAGTTCTCCTTCGATAAATATGATTCAGTGAGCCTAAACCAGCGTAAGGAATTTCATCTCGCTCGACTCGTTGATTCTCGTTACTCTTTCACGATTTCGATCGTGGGGTTGGCCATGATAAATCCCTTGACTGGAAGCAAAGGGGTGAAACTCAAAACGCCGGCCCAGCTATGATCGGAGATTTTGATATGACTGGGACCAACCGAACCTTTGGCTAAGGTGGCATCGAGCATGATCCATTGCCCTTCGACAAAAACCTCGAACCACATATGGTGCCCCAAAAACGGTTTTTGTCCGGGCTGTTCCACATAGACCAACCCAAGGGCGGTTCGCGAGGGGATTCCCTCGGCTCGGCACATGGCCGCGGCAAGGACGGCAAACTCGGTGCAGTCCCCTCGACCCGTGCGAGCGACATGATCTGCCGTGGCCATCGCCTCGGAAAAGCCGGTTTCCGTCATGAATCGGCGGACAAATTTCTCGATCAATTGCGCTTTAGTAAATGGGTCTTTCTCATTACCGACGGCTTTCCGTGCGAGGGCGATCACTTCTTTATCATCACTGTTAATCATCCAGTTGGATTTGAGATAATCTTCGCTGACCTTTTCTTCCTTGCTCGATTTGACTGGGAATCTTTTGGCGGTTACGACTAACTCGAAGGAATCTTTTTTGACGTTGCGAACTTCCTGACGAGCATCGACCGTCAGAAGTTCACTCGGTTTGACATCCCCCTGAAAGGTAATGCGATAAACCATTCTTTTCGCATCATAAATTCCGGGCACCGATTCCTTGAGGTAGATCGAATTCTTGGTCATAATATCGGGCGGCGTATTTCCGTTGGGGGCCGTTGCCGCTACTTTGGTGGTTCGCACTAGAACGATGTTGCCCAACTCAGCGATGTTCATTTCCGAGCGGATTGTCTCGCGAGTTTCCGGATCGATCCATATCACCAAAGGGGGGAGCTGCAACGGTTTTTCTAAGCCGGGGACTTTGATCGGGTCCGGTGTGGCTGTGACGACCAGCAATTCCCGTTCGGTCATACCAATCCGAATTTTGTCGAGTTTGTTGGCCTTGACCTTGACCGTGGCATAGTTGCCGATTTGTGGCTCGAAATAGGTGTAGGAAAATTCGTCGTCGAGTTTGATTTTCTTCTTCTGAAGTAGTTGGCTTTCTCCTAGGACCCCAATGCACTCTTCACGCCAACGGAACTTTTGTTCGTTCTGGACGGTTCCCGTCTTGCTTAAGGTGATGGTGGAACGATCGTCACTGACCACGCCTTGCAGTTCGACAAATTGATCCCGACTAAGCCAGATTTTGCCCCCCACTTTCAGAACCTTACCTGTGGCCGTTTCGGTCGAGCGGGAATCGGCTTTCATTTCCACACGATTCCCTTCGCGCAGAATCTCGAAGCGCAGTTCCTTGACCGTGTTAAAAACCTCCTCTTTACCGAGCATCTGGGCAGTGGTGTAAGTGTGAACATAACCGATTTTGACTTCACCACGAGGACCTTTGATGAAAGCGGCCTCCCAAATTTCTTCGGGGGTATTGATTTTGCCCTTGGGTTGAGTGGTATCAATTTTCCCAACCTGTGCGGGTAAGACCGAGGGAAACCCTCCCAAGGCTAAAACAGCGATCATCAAAGCGACCGATTTCATTTTGACTTCCTTTATCCTGTCGGGTTTCCAACCATTTATCTTGTTCTGGTATCGGCCATTACCTTGTTCAGGTTCCGGTCATGACCTATGTCGGAGTCCCGACACTCCACGAGGTTTTAGAATCGGGAACGAATCCAGATTAATACCAGCACAATAACAATAACTGCCAACCCAATATACAACGGGCGCCATTTTTTGGGATGGGCAGGTAGTTCGTTCGTTCCATCTCGTACAACCGCAACATCCAGATTTTCTGGTGGGGGGGCACGCAGTTCGGTGACTGGCTCGGACGGACTTTTACGGGTTTCTATCCCTTTGACGGGTTCCGTCGCGGGGTGAATAACCCGAGGCATAGGTCCCCATTCCAACTTAAGGAATAAAGTCCAATCACCTGCCATAAGAAGATCGACGCCAGGGTTTAATTCCTTCACTTGGCAAGAACAGGCTTTGCAAACATATTCCAAGGCCTGCTTCAAACTCACTTTATTCATTAAGTCTATCCCCGTGAGACTCGTCAAAACTCGTCCCCGCCCAAAGACGGGAAACAGAATCGGGCCTTTTTCCTTTGCCAAATCTTCTTCGCAATTCAAAAGAATCTGTGCTAGGCCCTCCTCCTCTCCGGTGCGGGGAATCCGAATAATGGTAAAAGACTTCCGAAGTGGCATAATTGATATGAGTTGTGGCCCCTCCTCCGTTGGCATCGGTAAAGGGAGTTCCGGTATAATTTTGGGAACCTCTCGTTCCAAGTATTCTTGCACCTCGTGATTCTGTTTCGGATCATTCCCTTCGAGCAGGAGAATCACCCCCGATTCCCCTCGCATTAGGGCCGCAAAAATTTTTTCCCGACTGGGAGACCCAAAATAGTGATCCAGTCTCGGGGAAGCTAAAGGTCCCGAATAAAGGGGGGGGGCTTTCTCCGGATGATCGGGATACTTCAAAAGGGCATACGGTAATGGAAGATCGTCGCCGAGTTTTTCGATTTGTTTTTTTAATTTCGGTTCAATCGGACCAGTTAAGTTGACATATTCCACTTTGACGTTCGCACCGTTGATGCGCCGTTTCAAATCTTCAAGCTCGTGAGCAGGAATGGGCTTGTTGTGAAGAACGATCAGCGTGTAAGGGGACGCTGCCCAATGCTCTAATGCATAACGAAATACCGGAATACTACACGCCTGACTTGGTACAGTCCAACTCAATGCCAGTAGCACACTCAATGAATACAGGAAGAAGAGGGGTGCAGATCGATACATAATGTAGTCATTGTTGTTGAATTCCAGAGGATTGTCAACGTAGATGAAGAGAATACCACATGATTACACGGACTTCCTGCGAAGTGATTCTCTGTTATGGAAATGATTCACCATTGAGAGTGAGGGGTTTCTTCTTAGTGTAATTGTAATCCGATCGAATCATTCTTACCGAGAAAAGGTTGCGGCCCGTGCCGTCTTTCTAAAAGCTAACCAGTGAAAGGATCGTTCGCTTGGATAGGAGATTCAGCAGCGATCGTTCCTTCTCAGCCCAATGGGAACAACCCGTGAATGGGGTTACGATTCACCCAGTTTCTCCTACGACCGGCCGATTCATCTCACGACTCCGCCATTAATCCGGATGATTTGTCCCGTGATAAAACTGCCGCCGTCGCCGCAGAGCCAAGCCACCGCCCGAGCCACATCTTCGGGAAGTCCCCAACGTGCCAAGGGAGTTTCCTCTTTCACACGTTGTTGCCAAGACTCCCCGACTTGTTCGCCCCAAGCCGTTTTGATCCAGCCCGGTGCCACACAATTCACCCGAACGGTAGGCGCCAGACTCAAAGACAAGCTCCGAGTAAAGGCCATCACGGCCGCTTTGGCCATGCTAAACAGTTCGGGATTTTCACCGGCCATACCCGTTTCTGCCTGATCCCACCCCATGTTGATGATCGTCCCCGAAGAGGCACGCATTTTTTGTCCCAACCAACGCGACAGGTAAACCGTGGCGTTCACATCTACTTCCAACAGAGCTTTCCACTTTTGGGCGTAATCCCAACCCTTTGCCTCGGTAGTCAGCAGGTCGACCCCTGCATTATTGACCAAAATATCGATCTTCCCCCAAGTGTCCCAAGCCTCTTGTGCTAAGCGAGCGCATTGGGAAGGTTCAGCCAAATCGGCAAGAATCACCCGCGCTTGGGAACCCAAAAGTTTGATCTGTTGGGCTAGGGTCTGGGCAGGGTCGAGCGATTTTTTACCGTGAATAATCACATCAGCTCCGAGTTGGGCCAATTCCCATGCAATCGCCTGACCAATTCCAGAAGTTGATCCCGTCACAAGAGCTTTTTTCCCCAGTAGCCCCTTTTGGGAAAATCCCCGAGCTTTTGGAAAAATCTGCGGGGGGTCGGCGATCTCTGGAAGAGATTGCGTCAAATCTGCGATCGACTTCTGAAAGATCGGGTGAACCCAAGTGGAACATATCTCATTCAATGGGATCAGCACGAAATGACGTTCATGCATTCGTGGATGCGGAACAAGGGGGTCTTCGGTCCGAATCTGTTGATCATAAAATAATAAGTCCAAGTCCAAGGTGCGCGGAGCGTTTGGAATGCTCCGCTGTCGACCAAACTCTTTCTCAATTTGAAGCAGCACCCGAAGCAGGTCTTCTGGACTCAATCGGCTGATACCCGTCACGACTGCATTCAGATAGGCCCCCGCATCGGCAGGTCCCCCGACGGGGGCCGTTTCGTAATAGGAGGATTCCTTTTGGAGCCAGAAACCCGGTAAGGATTTGAGCCTTTCGATCGCTCGATCCAAGTACCAATCTCGTTGTCCGAGATTACTTCCCATCCCAATTCCGACGAAAGCCATAAAATACCCATTTTCCAGTTGCAATTTTTACAATAAGACTATGATACCTGTATCGAGGGGAAACAAAGAACCAATTGGAAGGATTCCTAGGTTTTTTCGGGTTAAATAAGCGCTGGAAGTTGGCGCATGGTTGGAAAGATTTGCGTATTGTTCTGCTTAAACCTTCTATACTTTCTGGCGGTTCTTAAAGGTTTTTTTAAACAGACTAATCTTTCGGGTTATAATCTTCTCGACAGGGTACGTGAAGATCGGTTTAATCGATCATCTTTTCGTAGATGTTATTGAATGACCTGGTAAGGAGGATCGGATGACCGATCCAACGCTTGTAGCCGTTGAATTCGGGTTAACCAAAGAAGCCGAACTTCTTTTACTAATCGGAGCTTTGGTTGCAATCCTATTGATAGGTGCCGCCGTGATTTCTTTGTTGAATCGCTGGCGTAAAAAACAACTCGAGGCCGAGGACGACCTCACGGAAAGTCTCGGCTCGTTCCGGCAGATGTACGAAAGTGGCGAACTTTCGAAAGAAGAGTACGAACGGATTTTGCAAAAAACGAGTGAAAACGCCAAAAAGAAATGGGGTCCGCCCTCTCGCCCATCTCCTAAAGTCTCCTCTTCTCAATCTGGGGTTACCCAAGATTTGAGCAAGCTGGGAACGATTGAGATGCCCAAACCCCCATCCGAAGGCGATCCGACCGGATCGGGTTAGTCTTCGGCGGTCAAGATGGTTAGTAACTAAACTTTTTTAGTTTCTCAGGATGGGATGTGTTTTTGAACAGACCAACAAAACCTGAGAATTTTTATATAGAGGCAACATCGTGGCAAACAACGTAGGAAATGATCCGGGAAACCGAAACAAACCCGGTGGAGGACCGAGCAGAAGCCGGAACGCTTACTGCTCTTTCTGCCGAAAATCTCACAGGGACGTTGGACCTTTAGTCGAAGGGCCTGATAACGTCTTCATCTGCGGCGAGTGTATCGAGCTTTGCTCCTCGATTATCGATCAGGACAAAAAAAGACGCTCTACAGGTAAATCCTCGGGAAACAATATCCCCAATCCCCGAGCCATCAAAGAAAAACTCGACAGCTATGTTGTCGGCCAACAACGTGCCAAAAAGGTACTTTCGGTTGCCGTACACAATCACTACAAGAGACTCTCTCTCGATAACTCCAATCACCGAGATGTAGAAATTGAAAAATCGAACATCCTATTGATTGGCCCCACCGGTAGTGGTAAGACCCTATTAGCACGGACCCTTGCCAAAATCTTGGATGTCCCCTTTGCCATTGGCGATGCCACGACCCTGACCGAGGCCGGTTATGTGGGAGAGGATGTCGAGAATCTGCTCCTGAAATTGCTCCATGCCGCCGATTTTGACATTGAAGCAGCCCAACGGGGCATCATCTATATCGACGAAATCGACAAGATTGCCAAAACCTCCCAAAATGTGAGCATCACCCGAGATGTCTCGGGAGAAGGGGTGCAACAAGCCCTGCTTAAAATGCTCGAAGGGACTATCGCCAACGTCCCCCCTCAAGGTGGCAGAAAACACCCCGAACAACAATATATCCAACTCGATACCTCGAACATTCTGTTCATTTGCGGTGGGACGTTCGTGGGATTAGAAGATATTATTTCCCGCCGTACTGGTAAAAAGGGGATCGGCTTCGGGGCCCGTATGGAAAGAACGGAACAAGATGTGGGGGCCTTGCTCTCTCAAGTCACCAGCGATGATCTATGCGACTTTGGGATGATTCCTGAATTTGTGGGGCGGCTACCCATCTTGGCTCCTTTGGACCCGCTCGATGTGGATGCGCTCGTTCGGATTCTCTCCGAACCTCGAAATGCACTCGTCAAACAATACCAAAAGCTCTTTGAAATGGAAGGGGCCGAACTCGTTTTTGAAACCGCTGCCCTCGAAAAGATCGCCCAAAAGGCCAAAGAACGCGATACGGGCGCCCGAGGCTTGCGAGCCATCGTCGAAGAGATTATGCTCGACGTAATGTACGAACTTCCCGAAATGCCTGAAAAAGGCCGCCATGTCGTCACGGTCGATGTAGTCGAAGGCCGCCGAAGCCTTTTCGACACGCAGAAAAACCTAGAAAGTCTCCCCGTCCCTGAACGAAAATCAGCTTAATCCTCTCAGACTCTCGGAATCGTCGCCCCTTTCGCTCGCTCAGACCAATCCATCTTTCATCTAGGTCATGCTGCTCACAACTCCTCTATCTAGATCGATGACCTAGTTTCGTGCCGTCTCCAAAATCCATCAGGTCTGGATAGCCATTCTTTCTGACTGCCATCGAGCAAAAATTCTCCCTTCTACGCAGAAATCGCAAAACCTAAAAATAATTACTATCTACTAATTACGCTGCCGATAAGGGAAGTAACCCGTCTCAAAAAATTCCATCTGGCGGAATTTAGAGAATCTGGGTAAGATATTCCCTTATTAAAAAAATTGATGACCCTCCAAACAGTATGAACGATCTCGTTAGCGTCGCACTATTGGGGACTGGCAGTTCCCTCCCCCCCCGTGTTGTTCCTAACGACTGGTTTGAAGGGTTTTTGCAAACGTCTGACGAATGGATTCGGACCCGCACCGGAATTCGAGAACGTCGCTATGCTGTCGAATCCGAGACCTCGGCCTCTCTGGGTATCGAGGCCGCTCGCAAAGCCTTGGCGAATGCTCAAGTTTCCCCTGAAGAAATTGATCTGATCATCTGCGCGACGGTCACTCCAGATACGATGTGTCCTGCCAATGCCAATCGAATCCAAACGGCATTAGGTTGCCGAGCGATCCCTTCGTTCGACATTCTTGCGGCTTGCACGGGGTTTCTGTATGCTCTTTCGATTGCCCAGCAATATATTCGCACGGGTGCGGCTCGGACTGTATTACTTGTCGGAACCGAAGTTCTTAGCCGCACACTCGATATGACCGACCGGAACACCTGTATCTTGTTTGGTGATGGGGCCGGTGCGGCCATTTTGGGTGCCTCGCATAAACCCAACTACGGGGTTCGATGTGTGAAGATTTACTCAGATGGGGAAGCCGCCAAACTCATCAATGTGCCCGGAATGGTTTCGCCCCCCGTGAACGGCGAACCGATGAAAGAATTTATGACCATCAACGGCCGTGAGGTTTTCAAATTCGCGGTTCGCAAAATGGCCGAGTTGATGCAAGATGCGATTCTCGAATGTCGCCGAATGGGTGTCGAAGTCGATTACCTCATTCCCCATCAGGTGAATCAACGGATTATCGATGCTGCCTTGGAATCGACGGGTTTTCCTGCCTCGAAAGTGATGGTCAACCTGAACAAATATGGCAACACTTCGGCGGCATCGGTGCCTATTGCACTGGATGAGGCCTTCTCCGAGGGGCGACTGGGACCCGGAAAAACGATCCTGCTCGTCGCCTTTGGGGGGGGCTTGACTTGGGGTTCGGCGCTCATCACCTTGTAATCTTCAGGATCGATCATGTCGGATGAAGCGTTTCTCGATGAAGCCCAGCTCCAAAAGAGAGAACGCCTGCTACTGGAGGGACTGCGGGCCGCTCTCGGAGGTCCTGCCGAACATCTTCTCTACAAAGTGGGAAAACACGAAGGATTGTTCCCCGCAAAGTCGGGTCTTTCTGGGGAAGCGGCCCAATTCGCGCTTGCCCAAGGATACCTCCAACATATCCGAGACGAAACTCGTGGCCGCGCCCATCTCGAATGGGTGACCCTAACCCCCAAAGGGATCGAATTTCTCTATCAGCACGATTCCCCCAAGGCGGTTTTGGGAGAGATGCGAGAACTGCTTCGATCGGCTCGATCGGGCATCCCTTTGTGGCAAGAAGCCGTCTTAAAAAATCTGGAACGCTTTGCGGTCGATGTCTCGGAGCAGATGGCCAAATACCTTGTCTCTCGATGCTCTCAGCAAACGAGTGGATGAGGTTTTGAAAAGATACGATGCGCCCCCGCCTGTCGATGAAGAAACACTTTCGCTAGTCCCTTGGGGAAAAGACGTGGTGACCTATCTCGAACACCGAAAAGAAGGGGGGGCCACCGAGGATTGCTCACTGCCGGAACTTTTTGGGGCCATCCGAAACAAAATCCCCTATCTGACCCTGCGAGAATTTCATGAGGGTTTACGCCGACTGGCCGAGGCGAAAATCATCAAACTTCTGCCCAACGAAGGAGCGCTCCCCAAGCCGGAATATGCCCTCGCCTTGGATGGAAAACTGATGTATCGCGTGCAACGTTAATCAGGAACGGGCCAAAGTTGCTGCAATAATTTCTCGAAAAAGTTCGGCATGGGTCATACCCATTGCTTTGGTAATCAAACAAATGTCACCAGTTTCGGGATTGAGTCCTGGTAAAGGATTGGCCTCGATGAAATAAATTTCTCCGTCACGAATGCGGAAGTCGAGTCGCCCGATGTCACGAATCCCCAAAATATCACAGGCCGCCAAGGCTGTTTCTTCGAGTTGATTCAAAAGGTCGGCAGAAAATTTGGGGGGACAAATATACTCCACACGGTCGTGCCAGTCCCGTTTCACTTCAAGGCTATAGATAAAGCGCTCGGGATTTTGCCGAGGTTTAATGTGCATGCAACCCAGAATGCGGAGCGGATCGTGCCCGACCACCCCAACGGTCACCTCATCCCCTTCGATATATTCTTCGAGTAAAACCGGTTGTTTGTAGTCGGCTGCAAGGGAAACCAAAACAGGTCCTACCTGTTCTGGTTTCTCGATCAAGCATTTCGAGCGAATGCCTTTGGAAGAACCTTCGTAATTCGGTTTAGCAATCAAGGGGTATTGCAGACCCGTTTCCTCCACAAGAGCAGGGAATTCCGCATAATCACCATCGTAAACTCGTTGCGGAAGTACGATCAAAGCCCCATTGGGGGTCAACACATTCGCATCTTGAACGGTGCGGCGGGCGAGGTCTTTGTCCAGACAAATTCCCAACGTGGTGACATCGGACCCCGTGCAGGGAATGCCCAGCATCTCACACACCGCAGGGACCCGCGATTCTCGATTGCGGGAAATGCCGACCCCTTCGGCAATGTTGAAGACTAACTCGGGCGGATGGGTCAGTAGTTTTTGCAGCAACTCGCGACCATCTCCGAGTTCGATCGTCTCATGACCTAACTCTTGCAAGGTTCGTGCGATGGCAGCCACCGTGGCCGGTGTATCGAACTCTTCGTCAAGGTCATCGGGTGCCCCCGCAGGAAGTGGACCGGCGGATTTCAAATCGAAGGCAATACCAACTCGCATACTTGTTTCCTTTCCAGAACGATGCCATTCTAAGGGAATTGCGA
>JAOAAA010000078.1 GCA_026419115.1 Gemmataceae bacterium | reverse complement strand
GGCCACATCGGGAGCCATCCCTTTTTTGCCAGCTGGTAAGCGGAGTTTCAAAGAATACCCTAGCCCTTCTCGATAGAAGCCGATCGCAAGAAAATCGGACCGACGCAGGGCATCTAACCAACCGGCGAACAGCAAGGTTTGGAACACATCCTCGCGGGGATTTTTGAACAGTTCCTTAAAGGAATCCATTTCTTTAACGGGTTTCAGGTTCAACCACAACCAAGCGAGTTCATCCTTGGGGAGAATTTTGCTGGCCTCGGCCGGAGCCCGACCGGCGGAAACACTTCCTTTTTCGCCGGCGAGATGTTGATCGATCCCTGCTTTAAGCCCTTCTGATCGATTACTCAAAAGAAGGCCTGCACCGAGTTGAGCGAGATAAAAATCCTTGCCTAATTTCCAACCGGTTATGCCCTTGTGTTTTCCAGATTCGGGCTTCTCGGCTTTGGGGTCTTTCTCGGCTTCGTTTTTCAGAATCGTCAGGATCGACTCGACGAGTTTGGTCACGACCTTTTCATCGGTACCGCGCATGGCAATCAACAAAGATTGTTTGCTTTCTTCACCGTAATTCAGGCTGGCGGCCATCCCTTTGCCGGCGATTTTTTCCAGAATTTCATTCCATTTCATGCCAAGGTCGTTTTCATAGAATTGGATGAGGCCAAAAAACTTTCGGAAGTCGTCACTATCTAAAATCCCTTTGACTAACGAAAGTTCTTGTGCCTCTTTCGCCAACGGGTGATTCAGCAACCCTTCAATCAAGGTAGTTGGCTTATTGATTTTCAAAACCACATCGGCTTGTTGTTCGGGGATCATTTTCAAGGGATCATCTGCATAGCTCCCGCAGGGGAGAGCCAAAGCAAGACCACAAATGATCGTAAAAATTCGGGAGGGTTTCAAAATCGTTCTCCGGAAAAGGGTTTCTTCATGTTGTTGAATGATGATACCAAAATCAACCTCAACAGGTTTCAAATCACGCTAAAAATATCTCTGTTATCTTGAACGATGAAGCTGCGTTTATGAGTTTCCATTTAAGATAAAATGAAGCATGTCTTTTGAACGATAAAGCTGCGGAGATGGGTTTGGAGATAGGTTTCAAAGTTTCAGGTTTCAGATTTCCAATCGAGATAGAATTCAGCCTGTCTCTTGAAGGATGAAGCTACATAATAACCGAAGGTAGGTCGGACTTTTCAGAATCAATCAGAAGCGGTGATACGAAATGGGTTCGCGTTCGGTGGTGATTGTGGGGGGGGGAGTTTCGGGACTCAGTTTGGCCTATCGTCTCCACCAAGCAAGACCCTCCTTAAAGCTGACAGTGCTGGAAAAAAATCCGAAGGTGGGTGGGAATATCGGCACGCTGGATCGTCAGGGCTATCGAGTGGAACGAGGCCCGAATGGCTTTCTTGATGCGAAACCCTATACGCTGGAACTTTGTGCCGACTTAGGTTTGAAACCCCAACTCATAGCGGCCTCGGAAGGGGCACGCAAAAACCGGTACGTTCTGAAGGATGGGAAAATTCAGGCACTTCCGAATTCCCTGATGTCGTTCATTCGTTCTCCGTTGTTGAGTTGGCGTGGCAAATTCTCCTTGTTGATGGAGAAATATCGCAAGCCCCGAACGGGCCTCGAAGAAGAAAGCATTCGGGATTTCGCGAGTCGGCGTGCAGGGCGAGAGGTGGCGGACTTATTGGCCGATGCGCTCGTCACTGGTATTCATGCGGGTGACCCTGCCCTTTTGAGCGTGAAGGCCACCTTTCCCCGTATGGTGCAATTCGAGAAAGAATACGGTAGTGTGATGCGGGGCTTCACGGCCGTTGGACGAGAGAAACGGAAATCGGCTCGCGCGAAAGGGGAACAACCCCAACCGCAGCGCATGTGGTCTTTTCAAAAAGGATTGCAAGTGTTGATCGACGCCCTAGAATCTCGGCTGGCTAGTTGTATTCAAACGGGGGTGACGGTCAAACGTCTCGAAAAACAAGGCAACCTTTGGCGAGTGTATGGCGAAGGAACCGATTCTTGGGAAGCCGATGCCGTAGTTTTGACCAATCCCGCCTACGAGCAAGCCATCGCTGTTGCCGATTGTGATGCGGAATTGGCACAACTCATTTCCGAAATCCCATATACTCCTGTGGTGGTCGTTGCTCTAGGCTTTCCTCAAGCCGCTGTGGGGTTTCAAAATCTGGATGGCTTTGGATACATTGCTCCGCAAAATACAAAACGAGATATTCTGGGCGTCCAATGGTGTTCGTCCATCTTTCCCGATCGGGCACCCGCAGGGCAAGTGTTATGGCGGGCCTTGTGTGGCGGTTGGAATCGACAGGATATTTTGAATTGGGATGATGAGCAACTCACTCGGGCGGTTGTTCGCGAACTTCGTGAGACCATGAAGATTACCGGAGAACCCAACTTCGTTGAGATCATTCGTTGGCCGAAAGCGATTCCCCAATATCACTTGGGACATTTGAGCCGTGTCGAAAAAATTGAACAAAGACAAAAAGCCCACAAAGGCTTATTTCTCGGTGGAAATTCGTATTCTGGGGTAGCCATCAACGATTGCACAGAAAATGCCTGTAAACTCAGCCAGAAGATATTAAATTTCTTGGATGAACTCGGCAACTGACCCCTTCCCGAAAGGGTCAATTGTGGGTAGCATTCGAGAACACTCCCTCTCTTTGTGGTTTGCAATGTAAGGACACGAGAATATGACCTCTCTTGAAACATCGGTCTTATCATTGATTCTAGGCGGTGGCCAAGGTGCCCGACTTTTTCCATTAACCCAATTACGGGCGAAACCCGCCGTTCCCGTTGCCGGTAAATATCGCCTGATTGATATTCCGATTAGCAATTGCATTAATAGCGGTCTGAATCGAATTTATGTACTCACGCAGTTTCTCTCCGTGAGTCTCCATCGCCATATCGCGAATACCTACAAGTTCGACATGTTTTCAAAAGGGTTTGTCGAAATTCTAGCCGCTCAACAAACGATCGACGGCAGCGGTTGGTACGAAGGGACCGCAGATGCGGTTCGCCGGCAAATTCTTGAAGTGCAACAAGACCACTGCGAGCATGTTCTCATCCTCTCGGGCGACCAATTATACCGGATGGATTATCGGGAACTTATCAAAACCCATACGGAATCGAAAGCCGACATTACCATTGCAGCGCTTCCGGTGCATGAATCCCAAGTGCATGCTTTCGGGGTGCTTCGCTGTAACGATGCGGGACGAGTGATTCAGTTCCTCGAAAAACCCCAAACGCCCGAGGCCTATAAGCCTTTTTACACTCCGGCCGAGTGGATCGAAGCCCGTGGCATCAAGTGTGCGGGGCGTCATTATCTGGCCAGCATGGGGATTTATTTGTTCCGGAAGGAAGTGTTGCTCGATCTTTTGTTGAACGTGCATCCGATCGACAAAGATTTCGGCAAGGACATTTTCCCAAAAAGCATCGGACCGCGAAAAGTCCAAACTCATTTATTCGACGGCTTCTGGGAAGATTTAGGTACTATCAAGTCGTATCACCAAGTCTCGATCGAGTTGGCTCTTGAAAATCCCCCCTTCGAGTTTTACACGGCTCATGGTGCCATTTATACCCGTCGGAGACTCCTCCCTGCCAGTCGGGTGATTGAAGCCCGTCTGAAAGATGTGCTTCTCAGTGATGGTTGCGTTGTCCTCAAAGGTGCGGATATTGAGCGAAGTTTACTTGGTGTTCGCAGCCGGATTGGGAAACGTTCCCGAATTTTTGAAACCGTCATTATCGGGGCCGATCATTTCGAGACCGATGAAGATCGTGCCCGCAACGCTCTGAAGAAAATTCCTAACCTGAACGTAGGCGATGATTGCCACATCGAACGGGCCATTCTCGATAAAGATTGCCGAGTTGGAAACGGTGTGACCATTAACTACAAAGGGAAAGAGCTTCGTAAAGATGGCGATTGCTACTACATCCGTGATGGCATCGTCGTGATTCCTAAAGGTGTGATCGTCCCAGACGGAACCAAAATCGAATAAGGATCATCAAGATATTGAAATAGATGCCTGAATCAATTCTTAGGATCAATTTTTCTCGGTGCGATTCTAGACCCAAGACAATTACTATCCCCCCCCCCCGACTCCAATTTATTCCGCCCAGATTTTCGCCAACTCCACTAAAACGCGGCAGGCCGACTCCATTTCCTCAAGGCAGGTCCATTCCAACGGTGAGTGAGCATTATGTTCGCCCGTTGAGAGGTTCGGTGTGGGTAGACCTTTCGCGGTGAGCAATGAGCCATCGGTCCCACCCCGAATCAAACTCAGTTTGGGCTTCAGTCCCGCCCGACGGGTGGCTTCCACGGCAAACGAAACAACCTTCGGGTTTTTCTTGATCCCGTCGGCCATGTTGCGATACTGATGAGTGATCTCGATCGAGAAGCGGGCTTTGGGATATTCGGCTTCGATTCCGCGAGCAATATCTTTTAATAGGTTCGCTTGGGTCGTGAGATTGGCCGTCTCAAAATCTCGTAACAGAATATGCAAAGTGACTTGGGCGACACCTCCCTCGATTTTATACGGGTGCAGAAACCCCTCCCGTCCTTCGGTTGTTTCTGGAGACAAACTCTGTTTAGGTAATCGATCGATAAACATACTTGCCAGACGAATCGCATTGACCATTTTCCCTTTGCCAACAGATGGATGGATGTTGACACCCGTGATGGTTACCGTTGCCTTGTCGGCTGAAAACGTCTCGGCTTCGATTTCCCCTTCGCCGAAACCATCGAGGGTATAGGCAATGTCGGCCCCTAAATGAACCAAATCAATATGGTCGGTCCCGTGACCAATTTCTTCATCGCAGGTAAAACAGAGGCGAATTTTACCATGCGGAATTTCGGGATGTTCTAACAAATACTTGGTCGTTTGCATAATCACGGCCACACCGGCTTTGTTGTCTGCCCCCAAAAGGGTGGTGCCATCGGTCGTGATTATGGTGCGCCCCACATAGCCCGAGAGTTCGGGAGAATCGCTCACTCTCAGGACTTTCGTGGGATCACCCGCTAAAGGAATGTCCTGCCCGTTGTAGTTTTTGTGGATCGTTGGCTTGACGTTTTTCCCGCTCGTTTCCGGTGAGGTATCCATATGAGCCACCCAAGCCATCACCGGAACGCTTTTAGAAGTGGTGGCAGGAATGGTGGCGGTGACAATCCCAAAGGGCGATTGTTCGACTTCGGCACAACCCATATCCTTAAGTTCTTGAACTAACATCCTGCCCAACTCCAGTTGCCCTTGGGAAGAGGGGTAACTGGAAGCTCCCTCTATCGCTTCGGTATGAATTTGACAATAACGACAGAATCGATCCAATAATTCAGACATCAAAAACCCCATATCATCTGTTTCACAACAGGAACAAACCCGTTGATGGATTGACTTACAGAAATCCCCTAGTGTGGGAATCATAAATATCCATTTTCGCCAACAAGGAGTCGTAACAGGATCGGTGAAAAGGGACCAAGAATTTTCCGACAATAGATTCATCCCGTACACCACGCGAAAGCCAAGTCCATCCGATGGGATCGAAATAGAGGACCAGTGAATTTTCCTCAGTGAGGTCAGGGTGATTTGGGTTCCTTGGGGTTTTCTGCAAACGAAGAAGAACAAACGGGAAATTGAACGATTTCGGGCCGGTGTGTGAGGTTTCTTGCCCCCATCGCTATTGCAAAAGAAGAAATACAAACGGGAAAACCCCGAACGATTTCGGGAAACCCTCAAAAAGTCTACTTAGATGATAAAGATAGATATGTTTTTGTCAGAAGGGTCGAGAGTCAAGAGGAAGGGGTCATTTCATTGAGAAGATTCGTTGAAGATATAAATTATTGATGGGTAATACTTTAAGGAAGAAGTGCCTGAGAAAATACTTTGCGGGCGCACTTCCGGTGCGGAGCAGAGAGGGGGGGGCATGGCTAAAATGAGGTGTACCCCATTGGAGGGGCAAAAGTCATGTTGACCAAACGTTTCTACATTCGTGAAATTCTCGATTCTTCAGATGTCGTGCTTCCTGCGGTTCGCAGGTTGTACGAAAGTTCGTTGTCCGTGAGAGAACAAATCCCTTGGGAATGGATTAGTCGGGCAGCGGATGGTTCCCGTGCTTGGTTACCCGATAAAAAGCGCCGTCATTTAACAGTGGTTCAATCAAAGGGTAAGGAAGAGAAACCTCTGGGGTTTACCTTTGGTACCTATATCCCACGATTTGGCGGCTACATCTGCTATGTGGCTGTGGACCCCATGGCCCGAGGATTAGGGGTTGCCACGGCCCTTTATCAGAATTTTTACGCCCTGATGAAGGAGGATGCCCAAATGAACGGGACTACGCTACCGTTTGTGATTTGGGAAAGTCATCCACCGCAATCGGATGATCCGGAGGAATGGGAGAATTGGAAGGCTCGATTGAGATTATTTGAGAAGACCGGTGGTTATTGGATCAAAGGGGTGAAGTTTTTAGCACCCGATTACATGAATGAAACGAATCACCCCTTGGAGCTGAAATTGTTTATTGCTCCTCAGGAGAAGCCGTTGACGTGGTTCACACCGCATCGGTTGCAGAAAATTGTTCGAGGCTTGTATCGTCATGTGTATCATCTTGATTCTCGGGATTCGCTGGTCAAACAGACCTTAGAATCGATGAACCAACTCGAACTTGTTCCCGCAAATTACGCAATTTAACCTCCCTGCTCAGGGACAACGAAGATTGCCTTACTAAGATTTGACAAAAAGGTTATAATTCGGATGTTTCCAAAACTTCGTACTGGAAAAACTCCGGTAGTATTTTTCCGAATGACTCACGTTACTACTTGAATTTGATCGATAAGATAGAGGAGTTTCGTGATTCTAGGCAATTGGCAAGCGACGAGGGAAACATGAAGTTCTACCTTGCGTGGCTCACATTAGCTCTATCCCCCTTGTTTGCATGGTCGCAATCGAGAGGAGATAGCTTTCCGGGCAAGTTGGCTTCACCGGTTCCGATGGAGAAACTTCCCGCACCGACCCGAGAAGCCATATTAAAAGTGATGAAAAGCCCCACCGTAACGGTGTTGGCCCAAGCGGAGGAGTTTGTCGCTCATAATGATGTTTATCAATGGTTATTGGATCATCCCGATCGCACGGCCATTGCATGGCGTCGCTTGGGTATCGAGGCAATGGATATCCGCTGCACCCGCGATGGGGGATTTATCTACAAGGATGATCAAGGCACCGAGATGATGTGGAAATGTGTCGCAAAATCCGAAGCCGGTCGAATCTGGTTTGCCGAGGGGCGAGTTAAACCTGGTGTGTTAATTCCCAGCGTCCCCGTTCAAGCGGTGGCAGTACTTAGACATGTCGAGAAGGCCAATCCGAAAAATGCCGATTCTACGATCAAGCACCAAGTGGAATTGTTCATGCAAACGGATAGCAAAGCAGCGGCCATGGTGACAAAAGCTCTGGGTGACCAAGCTCCCAAAATGGCCCAAGCAGGGGCCGATCAACTTTTGGCATTTTTTAGCGGGGTCGCTAAATACGCTCATGCCAAACCCGACAAGGCCGATGCCCTCTTTGCTGAAGAAAAACGAACCTCCATGCAGAAGTAAGTTTGTAATCTAGTTGTTCTCTTTTACTCATCTTTAATACCTGATTGTTCGCGATCATCCCCTACTCGAATAACTTGAATAACATGATGAAATTTTGATCAGACTCTCAAAAGATAATAGCCCGAGTTTGATACTCCTATCCAAATGACATAATCCAAGCTCTACCCCTTTACACACAACTCAGAAATCGAGGTTTGATACTGATTTGATCCAGTCGTAAAGGAAGTGAATTTTATCTCAACTGAGTTAGTTTTACGAGAGAAATCCTAGTAAAATACGCTCAAATCCTCAATTCAATTTTAGGATAAATGATATGGCAACTGTGAAATCGTGGAAATGGAACGACCCGAGTGCTCCGAAATTTCCAAAAGAGTTTGAGATTCTTCAAAAGGCTGTCCTTCAAGTTACAGACATTAAATCGAACCATAACAAATACTATGCCATTGAACTTCATAGTGGCAAGCAAAAAGGAAAAACGATCTTCCGTGTTTTTACTCATTATGGTCGTACCGATGATCTCGAAACCAATCCTGATGCCGGTCAGAAAGAGTGCCGTTTTTTTAACAACCTAATCGAGGCCAAAAACTGTTATGAGAGCATTTATCGAGAAAAAACCTCACCAAGAAAAGGCTATAAGGAGGTATCGTTAGCATCCTCGAAGATCGGTTCACAACAAGCACGGGGAACCAGTTCCGGTGAAATAGATGAGGGGACTTTAGCAAAAATTCAAGGAAGCGAAGGGGCATTGGTCAGCAAGCCAAAAAGTGAATTACCTGAGAGAGTCCAATACTTAGTACGTTACATTTATGATGAAGCGACTCAGGCGTTGACCAATACACTCGCGGCCAAAATTACCGCTCATGGTATTGAAACTCCTTTGGGAATTTTGACCTTGGGTCAGATCGAGAAAGGCGAAGAAATTTTGATGCAAATCTATCAACTTTTCCAGAAGAAAAAGAAGAAGCCTGCCGAGTTTGAACGTCTTTCGGGTGAATTTTACACGGCAATTCCCCATAGGATTGGTCGTTCCCGATCGGCAGTGAATAATGCGATCATCAACAATCTGACTGCGATTGAACAGAAACAAAATATCCTTCAACTCATGAAGGATATGCTGCAAGTGAATGGTGAGGGAGGCAGTGTTTTATTCAATGCTAAGATCGATCAAGAATATCAAGCACTTGGGTGTGAAATTAGGGACATTCCACGAGAAAGCGACGAATATAAAAAACTAGCTGAATATGTTTTGAAAAGCCAAATCAAGACGAATCACTTAAAAATCAAGGCGATTTATGGCTTGAAACGCCCGAGTGAGTGGGATCAATTTAAAACCGATCTTGGTAACGAAAGGCTCCTTTTTCATGGTTCGAGAATTCAAAACTGGGTGGGGATTCTGTCACGCGGAATTTTGCTCCCGAAAATTGTTGTGAGCATGGGAGTGAATCGCACAGATGAAGGTTGGCTTGGCTCGGGGATCTATTTTGGAGATGCTGTTTGCACCAGCCATTTCTATGCGACTGCGGGTAAGCACAAAACAAAATTGATTGCCTTAGCCCGTGTGGCTCTTGGAAAGATCAAAACCTATCGCGAGATTACCTATGGTTTAAAAGCTCCCCCTAAGGGGTATCATAGTTGTCATGGTGTGCGCTGTACGGATGAGGACTTTTCGGAGTTTGATGACGATGAATTTGTCATCTACCAAACGGAACAACAACGATTGGAATACCTTGTAGAAGTATCCGGTTAATCTCAGGTGAAAATCTACAACTATGAAAATCTTTCAATAAATAGGGAGTTGGTTGTGAATCTCAAAGTCAAACTCGTCGATGTGAACCCCGCTATGGTTGAGGCTTGGCGAGATGCCTTCGTTCAGGCGCCCCAAGTCGAGATCATTCATGCCAGTATGTTGACCCAATCGACCGATGCCTGGGTTTCTCCTACCAATTCTCGCGGGAGTATGGACGGGGGACTTGATGGAGTGATTAAAAGCTACCTTGGAAATGCTATCGAGAAAAAACTCCAATCTGAAATCAAAAAACATCACAAGGGTTCTCTTCCAGTAGGTCATGCTACCTGTATCCCTACAGGTAAGAAACATCCCACATATTTAATTTCAACTCCGACGATCTCCACCCCCTATAACGGGATAGCGATTGAATCCATTAACGTGGCCTTAGCGTGTGCTGCAGTGTTTTACATCATTCAATTACAGAATAAAAACCAACCCGACAGTATCACCTCTGTTGCGATACCTGGCTTAGGAACGAATACGGGTCAAGTCCCTGTGGATATTTGTGCCAACTTAATGTGGCTGGCTTACGATCTAATGCGCTGCCGTGAGTTTTCGAGTGTCTCCGAAATGAAAGAGGCTATCGAGGAACAATATCGCCTCAGCAATCCGCATCACCTCACCGACACAAGTTCCGAAGTTGCCCCGATCCCTCAAGCGGACGCTTCCTCTTAACGATCTTTTTTCAATGGTTAACTTGCCAGTCAAAAAACTTTGAATGAGGTGCTTTTTTCTCTTTTGAAGCGAGTTCATGGTGAACGCGCATTTCTCTAGTCTTTTGCTACAAAGATGGGGAGGTGAAATCACATACTTTCGACGGTTTCGATTCCTAATAAATTCAAGGCATGCTGAATGGTTCGGCCGACAAGGTCTACCAACAACAATCGGCTGACTCGAAGTTCCGGAGTTTTTGCTTCAAGAACGTGACAATTCTCAGCAGAGTAGAAGGTACTGACGGCTTTGCACAAATCCCAGAGGTAGGAAGTAATATAGTGGGGCATGTACTCCTTGGCAGTCGCCTCAAGGGTTTCGGTGTATTTGAGCAGTTGAAAGATCACGGCACGTTCTTCTTTCTCCGAAATCAGGAGGGAGGCCCCGCTTTTCCGGAGGGTTTCAATATCCTCTCCCGATTTTCGCAAAATGCTCCGAGTTCTGGCATAGGCATATTGCATGTAGGTGGCCGTGTTCCCCTCGGTCGCCAACATTTTCTCGAAACTGAATCGATAGTCACTAGTACGATTCTGGCTGAGGTCGGCATATTTCACGGCACCGATTCCCACGACGGTGGCGATATGTCGTTTTTCTTCGGCTGAGAGTTTCGGAATCTCTTGCTTTTTGATGTCTCGGATTTGTAGGGAAAGCTCGTACTTCTCTTCACCCAGTTCAATGGCCTGATCCAATAAGGTGTGAAGGTCTACCGCATTTCCTTCCCGAGTTTTATAGGGTTTGCCATCTTGTCCGAGTACCGAGCCAAAGCTCAAATGTTCCAACTCGATATTGTTGTAACCCCATTTTCGGGCAATCGCAAACAAGGATTTGAAGTGATCCGCCTGACGAAAATCGACCACATAGAGAATCGCATCGGGTTTGAAGGTTTCAACACGAAATTGAATCGTGGCAAGGTCCGTAGTCATATAAGTAAAAGCTCCGTCACCTTTACGAATCAACGCTACGTTCTTTCCATCCTCGACAATCACGGCGCCTTGACTGTGTGTGGCGATTTTCTTTTCCAGTAAGTCCTCAACCACATGGGGCAACATGTGATTGTAATGGCTTTCCCCGTATTGATGTGTGAATTGAACGCCTAACCTGCGATAGATCGATTCAACCTCTTCCATACAGGCCGGCATAAATTCATTCCACAATTGCAGGTTTTCGGGATCGCCCCGATGCAGCTTGGCGGTCTCTTCCCGATAGGCCGAAGCAATCGGGTTGGTGGCAGGGGTAGCATCATCATCTTCCGAGGTCGAAGCGGTCGATTTCCCAATCCATTTGATGTATCCGCGTGTGAGTTCTTCGATGGGTTCTTTTTGGAATTTTTCGAGATCGATAAATTTCGCGTACACCGTTTGCAAGTTTCCAACCAACTCGGCCAATTTACGGACTTGGATATAGAGCCGAGCTAATTCTTTTACCTTATTCTCTTCGTAATTCTTTTTATTGAGAAGGTTCTTGTAACCAAAAAGCAGCATCCCGAATTGAGTCCCCCAATCCCCGAGATGATTATCGCCAATCACGCGATGCCCTAAAAAGCGTAAGATGCGACACAGAGATTCTCCGATGATCGTAGAGCGGAGGTGCCCCACATGAAGGGGTTTGGCCACATTCGGACCAGAATAGTCTATGACGTAGGTTCGGATTCGATTCGAGACAGGAACGCCAAGTCGGGGATCGTTTACTAAATCGGTTAATCGTCGGGCCAACCAATCATCTTTCAAACGAATGTTGATAAAGCCCGGCCCCGCCACGGTCGGAGGGTCAAAAGGAAGCTCGCCTTTCAGTTGACTAACGATGTCCTGTGCTAAATCTTTTGGGGACTTCCCAAGCGATTTTGCCAAAGCCATTGCGAAATTCGCTTGATAATCACCATGTTGCAGATTCTGAGCGGGTCGGATCATTTCCAGATAGGTGTCTACCTTGGAAGGCTCGTTCACAAGGGGGGATAAGGCTTGACGGAACGCTTCGCGAACCTCGACCAGCAGATTCATAAACGGTATTCTCCCAATACATAACAAAAAGAAGTTTTACAGGAAGCCCCTTATAAAAAAAGAGAAATCGATCCCTCACAATGGAATCTCTCAAAAGGAGGCAGATCAAAAGGGTTAAGGAAGCAGGTCGAAGGGTTTTCGAGACAAAGTTGAGTGTAAGTTGTAACGAAACTTGAAAGGTCATTCCAGAATCATTTCGGCGGTGATTGGCCACCCAGTTTTTCAAAATACTCCTTGACCATTTCTCGGGCAGCTTTGGGAAGTCGCTGAACCTCGACGGCTTCTGGTGCATCTTGAACCGCTTGTCGAATCTCTTCGCCTAGTTCGGTCGTGGTACGTTTCTTAAACGCGGGCCCCGTCGTGGCGCCAGCATAACTCTTTCGACCTTTGGGATCGAAGTTCCCTCGAATTCGTTCTTCGGTCGAGTCCCCAATTTTGGCATCTTTCTTTTCTGGTCGTCGGCCCATCCCGATACCACCACCGGTTGCATTATCTCCCATACCCATCCCCATTCCGCCCGTTCCCGTTCCATCCATCCCCATTCCGCCCATTCCATTCATGCCGGAACCATCCCCATCGCCCATGCCTATGCCCTTTTGATTTCGAGTCAGCATGTCAGGATCATGGGGTTGTAGAGCGCCGCCTTGACCTTTGTTCCTGTCTTTACTGGCGTTTTGTTCACGTCTTAGTTCGTTTTGCTGTGCTTGTTGGGTGAGGTCTTTTCTGATCTTTTCCAGATTATCCAAATGATCTTGGGTATCCATTAAATCTTGAAGATCGTTTTGTAAGCCACCAATCTGAGACTCTAATTCTTCGAGTTGTTGTGCGAGTTCTTGTTGATCCTTATTAGCAAGGGATTTCTTGGCTTTTTTGAGAGTCTCGGCCATTTTTTCGAGTTCTTTGGTGTTTTCCCCTTTTTGTTGCTGATCCTTTAATTCTTTCTCTAAACTTTCGGGGTCGCGACCCTCTTTTTTGGCTTGTTCTATGGCATCTTTCAGTTGTTGCTCTTTCTCTTTTTGCTCTTTGTTGAGCTTGTCGAGTTTCTCCTGCATCTTCTCGAGTTGTTTTTCTAACTGTGCTTGTTCCTCGTCGTTGAGTTTTTTGTCACGCGCTTTTTTCTTCAAGGTTTCGATTTCTTCTTTGGCTTTGTTCAAATCCCCATTTGAAAAGGCCTCCTCAAATTCCTTGGCAGGACCATCATTACGCGATTCCCCTTTTTCAAGGGTGTTATATTTCGCCACTTGTTCTTCCAATTGTTTGAATTTGGTAGCGAGGTCCTGTTCGTATTTTTTGAGTTTATCCTCGGCTTGGGTGATGGCCTCAATCCGTTCACGTTCGACTTGACCCGACTCACCACGGGGAGAATTCGTCTGTTGGGCTTCGGCATATTTTCGTTCTAATTCCAATTCCAATTCGAGCCGTTTCAGGGTTTCTGATTTCGTAGGCCGTTCCACCACAGGTTTGAGAGCTAATGGTTTTGGAACCGCTTGATTTTTTTGAATTCGCGTTGTCGGATTCTTAGACTCGACAGCTTCTTCCACGTTATTTTTGGCAAGGAGATTTTCCGCAAGATATGGTTCATAAAAGAGGATTAATGCGAGGATTCCCAGCATCAAGATCGGTAAGAACCAAGCACGTTTTCCCATCTTCAGAGGAAACTTCTCTTTGATCGAGGCCCCTCTCAAGGCCTCCTCTGCATCCTCTGCCAGAGCTAAACCGATGGGTGTTTTTCGCATTTCGGAACTGAGGCTCAGATAGGTCAAGGTACGTTCATTTAGCCCTAAACGGAGATCAACCGCCAAGGCCGCATCGAGTTCCGTTGGTGCTTGGCGAACGGTTTTAATCACAGCCAAGACGGTACCCACTAAGGTACTGCCAACGAAGATCGACCATTTGAAGGTATCGGAACTCTGAGGGGACACAAACGGGAGTACCAGCAGACAGAATCCCGCGACGACCCATGCCATTCCCCAAGCAAACCCTAGATGATTCATCAGGTTTTGGGCCAACAAACGATGACGCGCTCGCCGAACTTGCAGTTCGGTGGAGGAAAGGTTTGTTAAAGTCAACGGCATAAAAATGCTCCCCCGAGGATACTGATATTATTGTCTGAATCAAGGGGAACTACAAGCAAGGATTTTGTCACAACAGGGGAATATTTTCCCATTTGAAGATGTTGAGTGAGGGTAGAGTTCTCAGACGCCGGTTACAAATTTAACAGTTCGGTGATTCTGGCGAGTTGAATTTCGGAGACGGGCATTACCGATAGGCGGGGCAATCGTGCTAGTTCCCAATCTTTCAATACGGGGTCAGCTTTGACCTCTGCTAGGGTGAGAATACGTTCGTATCGAACGGGTTTATGAACGGTAACGAGAGGACCTTCCTCGGTGAGTTTCGCATCCTGTTTGCTCAGCATTTCACCTACGATGGCTTTCACTTTCCCCGTATGGTAGAAGAAAATCCGATCCCCCTTTTTCACCGCTCGCAGATATTTCAGGGCCACGGGGTTCGAGACACCGTTCCAATCGGTGGATTTCTCTTCAATGAGATGGTCAATCGAGTATTCGTCGGGTTCCGATTTGAAAAGCCAAGTCGCCATGAATTCACCTCCCTGCGAGATCGGATGATTATACTTTGGACTCGACTTTTTCCGAGTCCATCGCAAGAGCCATCACCCAATCATAGGTCCAAATCATTGCGGGAAACCACACGAGTTCACTAAGTGCCGAGCCGGGATAATCACGGAGAAATTCCAATCCCTTTCGGTAAGCGTACAGTAAGCCGGAGAAGGTTGGTTCATACTCCGGAAGGGCTTTGGCCGCCCAAGAAGCAAAATTCGTGACCAAGAAAAACAAAAGGGTGGCCAATCCTCCCGTTCCAAAAATACGGAACCAATTCCTGTTCGATGCCCCCCCCACGAGAGTTTTCCCCAGTAGAAGATTCAAAGCCAAACAAAGATAAACAATCGGTACCGGTTCCCAACCACGGGAGAGGTATAAAAGCAAGTCGCCCACAAGGGCCGAGGTGAACAAACAAGCCGCCCCTAAAGTCCATGAAAGTCTTGCCCCACAAAACAAGGCGAATCCCATGAGGGGAGGAATCACCCAAATGCGAATTTCCGACGGGAGATGTGCAGGTAAAAATCGAAAGAGCACACAAAGGACTGAAAATAACACAATCACCAGCAAGGGATAACCACGCATGAGAGTTTTAATCTATCCACAATAGGGTTCAATAATTAAATTCTTATTTTAGGAAATGACTCGATCACGGGCAAAATTCCTTCCAAAGAACGGCCTGTTTGGGGTAGAATAATCCTTAGAAAATTCCAAATTATCCCGAAGGTTGTCTCGTGCCTCACTTGGAAAGGAAATTTCTCACTAGGTTCTCATAGCAAAAAGGTTAATTTTAATCTATGAAGAATTACTTGGAGACACGTTGTGAGACTACTACTCGTCGAAGATAACAAACCCCTTGCCCGCGCACTTCGACAAGGGCTTGAGGAAGAAAATTTTGCTGTTGATTGGGCAGAAGATGGGGAAGAGGCAGACCATAAAGTTCGCACCACCAATTACGATGCAGTGATTCTGGACCTGATGCTTCCTAAGAAAGATGGCTTAACCTTATTGAAAGGCTGGCGAGAGTCCAATATCTCAACGCATGTGATCGTATTGACGGCTCGGGGGTCTTTGGATGACAAAGTTAAGGGACTCGATTCTGGTGCCGATGATTACTTAACGAAACCTTTTGAACTCGAAGAATTGTTGGCTCGGATTCGGGCCTTGGTCCGTCGGAAGCATCAAGTTAAAGACCCCATTCTCAAAATTTATGATCTCGAAATTGATACAGCAGCTCGATCGATCAAAAGGGCAGGCAAACCCGTACACCTGACTCCAAAGGAGTACGCCCTGTTGGAATTTCTGGCTTTTAATCGTGGCAAGGTGGTCACTCGAACCATGATTTGGGAACACCTTTGGGATGAGCACGATGAGAGCGTTTCCAACGTGGTGGATGTTTATATACGTTATCTCCGTAACAAAATCGACCGCGACTTTACCCCTCAACTCATTCTCACCAAGTGGGGAGAAGGATACATGCTGCGTGGCGATGATGAAGAAGAAGTTTCCACATGAACTCGATTCGTCGGACACTTTTGCTTTGGGTCACTCTCTTGTTCGTGAGCACCACCGTGGCGGTGGGGGCGATTGTTTACGATTCTTCTCAAGATGCGATTAAACAAAAATGGGCGCATTCTATAAATGCTGCCAATCAAAGTTACGAGGAAAAACGGGATGAAGCCCTTCAAGAACAAGCCCGTTTACTGGGTCGCACGGCCCAATCTCAATTCAATCCCGATTTGCTTCCCGCTGCCCACCGTGCCAACCAAGTTTTTCTGATGCTCAATGGCTTTTTGCCGAATTCCGTTTTGACGAACCATTATTTCTTTGTTTCCACCCGATTAGGTCCGACTTGGTCAACAAGAACGCTTCCTTTAGCAACTCAATTAAAGATCGACGAGGAAATTATCCATCGGGAAGCCGAGACCGCCCCCCATGAATTTATTCAAGTTGGTGGGATCAGTGGGGGAGGGTGGGTATCGGCTGCTCTCCGGGCTGGGAATTTCGTTTTGCCCCCCCCCCCTATCGATGAAGGGAGCGATATTTTTGAAACGCGATTCGATGATATTAGCTTACCGAATGGAAAAACAGCTCGGCGAGTAACCATTCGCGTCCCTTTGACAAAATTCAATACCTCGACCTTTGCGATTATTTCCTTTTTAGGTGGAAGACCGGTAGCGGCGCCGACTCCTGCCATCAAGGGAGCTATTGGCTTGGCCTATGTGATTCCTTCACGGCGATTCGGGGGGGGAACGCGACCTGCTCCCGTTCCTCAGCCGGCTGCCTTTGATCTGACGGTTCCCAATTTGACGATCCAATGTGCTTGGGAGGAATCGGGACATCCGATCTTGAATGATCTGCAAATGAAACGCGATGCCCAAATCCAATATGCCCATCAACAACTTCGTGCCGAACTCGCCCACCTTAGGGAACGTCTCGCATGGCTGGCGGGCTTTTCTTCTGTCGCTTTGATTCTTGGGGTTTGGTTCAGTATTACCGTTGGACTGCGACCTTTGAACCGAGTTACCGAAGCGGTCAGCCAAATTACACCAAAAGATTTCCAATTGTCGGTCGATATTAAAAAACTCCCGAGCGAACTTCAACCGGTTGTGGATCGACTTTCTCACACACTCAATCAGCTCCAAGCGGCATTCACAAGGGAAAAACGTGCCGCTGCCGATATTTCTCACGAATTGCGCACACCTTTGGCGGCCCTACGAACCACTTTGGAAGTGACACTTAAGAAAACACGTTCGCCGGAGCAATATCAGGAGGCCATCCAAGATGCCTTGACCATTGCCCGAAGCCTTTCTCGGTTGGTCGATCGCATGCTGAAATTGGCATGGATCGATGCGGGATCGGAGGAGGTTCGTCCCGAAGTGGTTGAAATTGGCCCCTTGGTGCAAGAATGTGCTGCGGTCGGTAAGCCCTTGGCTGAAGCGCAGGGGATTAAACTTTCCTGTGAAACGCCTAATCAAATGATCATCGAAACCGATCCCGATAAGTTCCGTGAAATCGTGATGAATCTCATGCATAATGCGATCGAGTACAATCGCCCTGGTGGGAGTGTCGAACTTAAAGCCCAAAAATCCTCGGACGGGGGGTTGATTTTAGAAGTGATTGATACAGGTATTGGCATGAGTCCCGAGACGAAAGAAAAGATTTTCGAGCGGTTTTTCCGTGCGGACCCCTCGCGAAACGCAACGGGGGTTCATTCCGGTTTGGGCTTAGCCATCGTGAAAGAATATGTGGATCGTCTCGGTGGTCGACTGAATGTTGAGAGTGAACTGGGGCGAGGTTCCCGTTTCCGCCTTGAATTGCCGAATGCTTCGTGAAGCACCCCTTGCATAATGAGTGGGGAAACGATGCGTTGGGCTACTTCTCATGAGTATATCGTTTCATTCGGGTTGTAACGGAATCTATCGAAACCCGATGCCTGATTTGTTACAGGCTTGCCTCAGAACATCCTACCGTTTAATTCCGCTCATCGCTTCTAAAGCCAACATCAACGCTTGGGTTCCCTTCCGGCCATAACCAATGGCACGGACGCTTTCATACAGTTGTTTGGCCAACGCTAAACCGGGAAGCGAAAGATTCATCCGTTCGGCCTCTTTCAAAGCAATCCCCATATCCTTGATGAAGTGTTCCACATAAAACCCCGGTTCAAAATTTCGTGCTAAAATTCGGGGGCCTAGGACTTCTAAGGCTTTACTCCCTGCGGCCCCTACGCTCACGGATTTGAACACACTCTCAAGGTCTAGCCCGCATTTATACCCATAAAGCAATGCTTCGCATAAAGCAATCATGTTCGAGGAGATCAAAATCTGGTTGACCATTTTGGTGTGTTGGCCGGCACCGGCGGGACCTTGATGGACGATCGTTTTCCCCATGCACTCCAATAACGGGCGGATCGCGTGGGTGACCTCGGCATCACCACCAATCATGATGGAAAGGGCCGCATTTTTGGCCCCGACATCGCCACCCGAAACAGGAGCATCCAGCGCATAAACTTTCTGGCTTTTCGCTTTCTCGTAGATTTCAATGGCCAACGAGGGTTCACTGGTGGTCATATCAACCAAAATGGTACCGGCGCGGGAACCAGCTAAGGCGCCTTGCTCCCCAAGAAATACTTCGCGGACATCGCTGGGGAATCCCACAATTGCAAAAACGACATCCGAATTTTCGGCAACTTCCTTGGGAGTTCGAGCTAACTTGGCACCGGCTTCGACAAGGGGTTGAGCTTTTTCGGCGCTGCGGTTGTAGATTGTGGCCTTGTAACCTGCATTCATGATGTGTTGACACATCCAACGCCCCATGACACCGGTTCCAATCCAGCCCACACGGGTTTTCCCTGCCTGAACACTTTCAATTGACATAATCCAGTTCCTGTAAGTAAACGGTTGGGTTGTTTCTTTTGCCTTGTTTAGGTTTCGATTGTTGGTTTCGCTTGTTATCCTATCCAAAATCGGGTTTGTCCGCTAAAACATACGGGACGATTAAACCTCTTCCACTTAGGAGATTTCCATGTCCCGTATTTTATTGGCTATGCTGTTAGGTTTGGGGATGACCCTTCTCACATCGGCTTCTCGCGTTCAGGCTGCCGATCCTGCGATTGGTCACATGGTCTTTTTCCAACTCAAGGAGAATACCAAAGAGAATCGGGCCAAATTGGTCGCGGCCTGCGAGAAGTATCTCAAAGATCATGAAGGGGTCATATATTTTTCTGCAGGTGCCCGCGCCGAGGAATTCGATCGGGAAGTCAATGCCAAGGATTGGGATGTTGCCTTACACTTGGTGTTCAAGGACAAAAAGTCTCACGACAAATATCAGGATCATCCCCTCCACATCAAATTTATCGAAGAGAACAAAGCCACTTGGAAGAGCGTCAAAGTGTACGATTCCCACCTGCCTGCACCCTCGGGCGGTAAGTAGTTGAGCCTTCTGTGCTGAATGGGTGAGGAAGCGTTTCAAAAGCTGATTTACCACCTCAAACAAGCCAGTCATCCGATCATTTCCGAACGTACCCGATAGATGCCGTTTTTTGATTGAAGGTATGGGGAACGCGGTTTGCGAATTTTCTGAATTCAGATTCGCTCCGACAGTTCCTTGTTCTAAATTACTTTTGAGAATCCCCTGTTGAGGTGACCCGTGAGATTGTTGTTTTTCAAAGATCAATTGGCTTGGCCACGCTCAAGTGGGCATGATGTGCATGGATTTTACATGATGCAAGCCCTTGCGCAACGGGGACATACCGTCGCCTTGGCTCATACGAACCCAATCGAGAGTCGAGCCGTTCAAGGGGGGGGATTTGACCTCATCGATCTGAACGCAATTTCTCCAGCAGAAATTTCTTCCAACCTCCACCTCAGCAAA
>JAOAAA010000077.1 GCA_026419115.1 Gemmataceae bacterium | reverse complement strand
AACACATCCAGACCACGCATGGTATCCCAAGCAAACCAACCGATCAAACTTTCACCCAATAAACTCAGTTGCATTCCTGTGAAATATCGGAACCAATAATCTTGTCGGCTCACTCGAAACGGTTGCGGATAACTTTTCTCGTCAACGAAAGGATGGGTTCTCCGTTCGCCATGACCAAATAAATCGGCCACCAAAACGGTGGCACCGGCCCGCGCCCAAGTGACCCCCATATCTTGCAATTCGCCTTCGGTTTTTGGGTTGTGATGACTGTGGATAATGATGATGCCCGGCCCCTTTTGGTTACTTTTCTGTGGGCGATAAAGATTCGCACTGACCCATAGCCCTTTCCGAGATTCATAAAGCAAACAGTCGATTTCGTACCCTTCCCCTTGGATGGTCTTCGTAACGTGAACGGGAACTTCTTTTGGGGCTGCGGGAAATTCACCAATTGCTTTCCGAAGAGCTTCGATCCGAATATCTCGAAAAGTTTGCCACTGTTGAAGATTTTCAATCTTTCGCCATTCTTGAAGATCGTTTTTGTTCACCTGATCGCGACGTTCACGAAGTTGTTGTTGAAGGCCCATCTGGAGTTCCTTGGCTCGTTCAGGAGTTGTGGCCATGACATTCGGATCAAACGGAAGGGATTCCTTCATTTTTGCAGGTTGAGCAAGCAATAAAGTGGCTAAACTGAAACTAAAGAGTGTGATGAAACAGCTGCGATGTAACATAGAGACTCCCTGAAAGAGGAAAAGGGGTGGGATGGGAGAAATTGTAAGCGAGGAATCGAAAATTGCGAGTCTTTCTTAAGGGGGAGTAGATGATTTGGTAAAGCTGTGATATTCGTATCGAGATAAGAGCAAGTAGTGTCACGAAATTACATTATCGCCCAAAATGGGTGTCGGATGTGATGGGTATAGGATTTGGGGGATGCCCCAAGAAAAACAAGGTCGATACGAACTCAAATTGTCTCAAGAATGAGTTGAAGATTGGAAGACTTTACCTTTGGCTAGGGCTTGTCCACTCAAGGAGGCTCAGATCGGTAGATCGATCTTCATCCGAATCTACTCTTGTAACAAAATGCGTAGGCATGGTAAAATAGTCAACGAAGAGAAATACCTATTTTGTGGGAAGGTCTTGATTTTCCTACTCAAAATAGGTATGTGAACTATAAACTGTTTTACTCAGAGTAGGTATCGGTTTTGAGTGAGACGGGTCAAGCCAAGGATGGATCGATTTAGTAACACCATGACTATTCCCCCACGACACATCGACTACGATTGGCAATTGCCCCCCCCGTCGCGCGCGGAAATGAAAATTGTCATTTCCACAGAGGAAGATACCCCCAAGCCGATTGACAAAGAGTTCGCCGAGAAACTGGCCACTGAGGAGATTTGGCGAAAATACCCACACTCTAAACCGGCAGGGGGTGCTCTGGAAATTGGTACCGTCGAATGGTTCAATCATCTCGAAAAGCGACGCTACCAGCACCAGGGTTATTGGATTCCCAAACTCTTTCATGTCGATCGCTATTCGGGACAAAACATTGTGGTACTTTCCTCAGGGATTGGGATTGAGGCAGTCCGATTTGCTCAGGCCCGACCGGATCAACCCTCGAACACGGTTCATGTATGCGATCCGATCGAAGATCGTTTGAATCTGGTCAAGGCTCATTTCACGGCTCGGCAATTAGCGGGGCATTTCCATCTGACCCCCTACGATCGTTTACCCCTGCCCGATGCCACCGTTGATGTAGTCTCGGGCATCTTATCCGAAACTCCGCCGGACTTGGATAAGGTCATCAAAGAGATCGGTCGAATTTTGAAACCGGGGGGACGATTAGACCTTGCTGTACCGGCTTGGCGTAACGCCAATTATTGGACCCGAACCTTATTATTCTGGAGAAAATGGTTGGGTTTAGCCCCGAATATCACGTTGGGGTTTACTCCTGCAGACCTTCGGGCAGCGGCTCTTGAGTTTGATGATGTGATCATTCGGCAAAGACAACTTTCCCGCCGAGAACTACCGTCCCTACTCCGTTGGCTTTCCCCACGACTGCTTGAGCGCGTGGCCGGTCGATACCTCATCCTTCGGGCCTATAAATCGATTCGAGGAAGTTTGGCTCCTCGAATCGCCGCCTAAAACCTTTCCCTATTCTTAGCAAAAGAGAAAGTTCTTATTCTTCGTAAAAAGAAAAACGACTTATTCTTGGTAAAAGAGAACCCCTGCTCATGCGATACTCGGCTGTGCTTTTTGATTTCGATGGGACCTTGGCGGATAGCTTTGGAGCGATCACCGCAAGTGTGAACCATGTCCGGCAGTATCATGGCTGGCAAAGCCTCACCGAAAAAGAAGTGCGGAGTCTCGTCGGGCATGGGCTAGAACATCTGATGCAACAAGTCGCGCCGGGGGACCCGCAACACAACGCCGAACTTTATCGGCAACATCATCCCCAAGTGATGGCATCGCTTACCCGATTGCTGACCGGTGTGGAAGAGGGGCTACCCAAACTTTTTGCTGCGGGGGTCAAAATGGCCGTTTGCAGTAATAAACCCCCCCGCTTTACGAAACAATTGGTCGACGAATTAGAATTGTCTCCGTTTTTTATGGGCGTTTATGGCCCCGGCGAACTCAAGCCCAAACCGGACCCTGAAATGATTTTTCATGCTTTGAAAGATATGAACACACCACCCGAAAGGGCCTTATTTGTTGGGGATATGACCATCGATATTGAAACCGCACGGAATGCAGGGATCGCCGTTTGGGTCTTGCCGACCGGTTCACATGATCGAGCGACCTTAGCCGCGGCCCAGCCGGATCGCATCTTTGAGGATTTCCATCAACTCACGGACGTTCTTCTCTCGGCGGACTAATTTCCAGCACCTTTTTTTTCAACGTGATTGCTCGGCGGAATGACTCCCAGCACCTTTTTTTCAACGTGATTGCTCGGCCCGTTTTTTGGCAATCAGGGCCAATAAGGCTTTTTGCGGATCGGCGAATTTTTGAATCCCCTCTTTCATCAAGGTCTCTTCTAAGTGTTCGTAATTCACTTTTTGGGCGATCTCCTCCAGAATGGATGAGGGGGGCATCTGATCGACTTGACGAGTGAAAATCTTGCCGCTCTTTTCGACATCGGCATTGGTTTTAGGTGGGTTCGTCTCGATATCGGAACCGGCAAAGGCCTCGACATATTTCCAAGGGCTATCCGTTGTTTTTTTTGTACCTGTACTTGCGAAAATGATTTCTTGCTTGAGGGGGAGATTTTTCGAGGCCCAAAAAGCCGTATTATCTCGCCAAATTTGCTTCGCATTGACAATGCCGACTAACCCCTGTGCTTCGGGACTGAGCGAAGGAACATGCTTTTCCGTGTACACATCGACACGACTCACAAAGATACTGTAAACACTCTTAAAGCGAGCCAATGAATCGCGACGTTGTGCGCCCCGCCAACAGGCGTCGCGAGCCGCATGATACTGTCGCATGGTGAAAATCAAGGTGACATTCGGCGTAATCCCTGCCGCAACGATTTCCTCCAACGCTGCTAACCCTGCAGGGGTCGCAGGGATTTTGATCATCCGATTATCGTGACCGGCGCCCCATTTCTTCGCGAGAGTGATATATTGCTGTTTCTGTTCGTCCAAAGATAGATTTCGTGCAGGGTCTTCGATCAAAGGGTCCAGCTCAAAGCTCACCCAGCCATCATCGCAATGGGTATTCTTCCACACCTCGTGAAAAGAATTTTGGGCAGCCCGAACGAGTGAATCGGTCAACGTCCAAGCAATCGTCTCGTCGTCAAGCCCCTTTGCGATCAGCTCTTTGAGTTCCTTGTCAAACCGCCCTGTTTGAATCAGATCAGCAATGATAATTGGGTTGGAAGTGGCCCCCGTAGCCCCGTAAGCGAGGTTTCGGATGATTTCTTCCGGATCGATCGAATCCAACCAGAGTTTTGTACCAGTCGCAACCAAAGATTTTAATGCCGACATGCTCTCACCTCGACGAAGCGTTCTTTCAATGCCCAGGTTATCTTATGGGATTTGCAAAGCCCGATTTGTGAAGGAATTAAGATTGTTCGATCCGTTGCATCGTTTGAATTGCCAAGAAGGAATGATCGATCCGTTGCATCGTTTGATTGGTCGGAGGGAATGTTCGATACCCAAAATGGTTTTATCCCTACGATTGTTCAAGACTTGAGATTATCTCATCCATGTGATTGTTCGATACCTAGGATTGTTTCATTCCATCGACCAACGGAAGTGTCAGCCCCGGTTGATCTTGATATTTTCCTTTCTTATCTGCGTAACTCGTTCGGCAAACGCCTGCGGCTCGGAGGAAAATCATTTGGGCAATGCCTTCGCCAGAGTAAATTTTGGCCGGTAATGGAGTGGTGTTACTCAATTCGATGGTGACCCTCCCCCGCCATTCTGGCTCAAGCGGAGTGATATTCACCACAACTCCACAGCGAGCATAAGTCGATTTGCCGATACAAATAGCTAAAATATCACGAGGGATTTCGATATATTCAACGGTCTCGGCCAAGACGAAACTATTCGGTGGAATAATGCAATAATCGGCCACCACGTCCACAAAAGAACGGGCATCGAAATTCTTCGGGTCAACTAATGCCCCGTGTACATTAGTAAAGACTTTGTAATGACGATCCACGCGAACATCATAGCCGTAACTAGTCACCCCATACGATATGACCCCCGGCCGAGCCTGTTGTGCAGCGAACGGTTCGATCTTCACATCGCGTTCAATCATCCAATCGGGTAACAAGCCGGTACTCATGGCAATCCTTGCTCTAGAAACTCACATCCTTAACTTAATTCATTTCGGCATTTCACATTCGGGAAATTGAAGAAATCATCGTTCGGGCATTTCACAAAGGGTGAGGTAAAGAAGTTAGGCAAATCGGGAATTTTTTAGGAACCCAACAGAATCGTTCGGGCATGTTGTGGAGACTCACCATAATTTTTGAAAGGATTCTGAAGCACGGATACTTTCAAAAGGGTACATCAAAAATGAAGGATTTCTCTCGCTAAGGACGAGGGAGTTCAATGGAATATGTGGCATGCCCCTGACGGCAGCATCAGAAATGAAGGATTTCTCTCGCTAAGGGTGAGGGGTATCGGCCTCCCCTTTCGATCGTCCCAATAATCTCATTTCATGGATTTCGGGATTGAGGGAAATGGGCCGTGTTATTGACTATGAGTCTGTTCTGCATAGCAAAGACTAAGTAGTACCTCTCCTTCGGGAGTTCCTCTTTTTATTCAAGGATAAAATCATGTTGATTGATCCCTCTCCTAGCCGACGCGATACCCTGAAAGTGGCCGGTAGCGTGGCGGCCGCATCGGTGCTTGCTAGTTTGTCCGGTCCGGGTGTCCACGCGGCAAGTGGCGATACGGTTCAATTTGCTCTCATCGGTTGCGGGGGACGCGGTACCGGCGCTGCCGAGAACGCACTGAAAACCGCAGGCCCGACCAAACTCGTGGCCATGGCCGATGTTTTTGAAGGCAAGCTGAACAACAGCTACAACTTCTTGTCCAAGGCACCAGCATTAAAAGATAAAGTCGAAGTGCCCCCAGAAAAGCGATTCATTGGCTTTGATGGATACAAAAAAGCGATGGATTGCTTGCGTCCCGGCGATGTTGCTATCTTCGCGACCCCGCCGGCCTTCCGCTGGGTTCACTTCCAATATGCCATTGAAAAAGGTTTGAACGTCTTCATGGAAAAACCCGTGGCCGTGGACGGTCCCACCTGCAAACGAATGTTTGAGCTTGCGGAAAAATCCGAGAAGAAGGGGCTAAAGGTGGCCGTCGGGCTGATGTGCCGCCATTGCGATGCTCGCAACGAAATGTTCAAACGAGTTAAAGATGGGGCCATTGGCGATTTAGTTTTGCTGCGGGCTTACCGGATGGCTGGTAAAACGGCTCTCGAATTCTCGCCACCGAAACCCGACGGCATTTCGGATTTAATGTACCAAATTCAACGCTTTCACTCGTTCTTATGGGCCTCGGGAGGTTCTTATAGCGACTTCTTGATTCACAATATCGATGAAGCATGCTGGTTCAAAGATGCTTGGCCCGTCAAGGCGGTTTCCAGCGGTGGACGTCACTATCGTGGGAATAATATCGATCAAAACTTCGATACTTACTCGACCGAGTTCACCTTTGCCGACGGCTCCAAATTCTTCCTCGAAGGGCGCTGCATCGATGGTTGCCACCAAGAATTTGCAACCTATGCTCACGGCACCAAAGGCTCGGCAATTATCTCCTCTTCGGGGCATGCCCCTTCCAACTGCCGGTTATTCAAGACCCAAAGCCTGTTGGAAAAGGATCAAATTTGGTCCTTTGGGAAACCAGAGCCGAACCCCTACCAACTTGAATGGGATCACTTCATGGACGCGATCCGAAATGAGAAAGCCCATAACGAAGCCAAACGAGGGACCGAAGCCAGCTTGGCCACTGCCATGGGCCGATTTGCCGCTCACACGGGGCAAGTGATCACTCGCGAAAAGATGCTCGAACATCCGATTGAATTGGCACCGAAACTGGATGAACTCACCAAAGATTCCAAGCCTCCGGTGGAACCCGATAAAGATGGCAAATACCCCGTGCCGGAACCGGGTCGGAAGAAGAATCGCGAGTACTAATTGCTTCCCCATGCGGGGGCTTCTCTGGGATCATTCCCGATCCCTCAATTTCTTAGCGTTGTGATTGCCCTTCAGGATGCTCGACCTTGTTTTTCCTCCAATTTGCTTAGCGTGTGACCAACCGCTCCATGCGGGGGAAAACGATTTTTGCCACGACTGCCTTTCATCCCTGACCCAAGAAAACCACTACACTTGTCCCCGCTGCACCAGCTCCGTGGGTCAATTTACCGATGTTTCTGATGGTTGTTCCCGCTGCCAAAATGTGAAATTTCATTTCGATTTTGCCTACCGATTCGGCCCCTACGAGAACTTACTCCGCGAAGTCTTACTACGGGCAAAATTCGGGAAACTCCCGATCTATGGAGAGGCGTTAGGTCGGCTCTGGGCCAAAACCGATCGGGAGCGAATCGCTCAACACAACCCCGATGTCGTTCTGCCTGTGCCGTTGCATTGGTGGCGAAGGCTTTGCCGTGGGTTTAATCAATCCCAACTTTTGTCGCAGGCATGGGCAAAGGAACTCGGAATCGCTCATGTTCCCCGTTGGCTGCGACGGGTTCGAGCGACCCCTCCTCAAACGCAGCAAGTCCCCAGTCGGCGACGAAAAAACATGATCGGGGCGTTTCGTACTACGGTTTGGTCGCAATTTAAGGGGATAAAAGTATTATTGGTTGATGATGTGTTGACCACAGGAAGCACACTCTCCGAAGCGGCTCGGGTCATTAAACAAGCGGGTGCGAAGGAAGTAATTGCAATCGTAGCGGCCCATCGGGATTAGGTGGGAGGGTGCCGCTACGGGATTCCGAAGCGATTCCACCTGCTGGATCGCTCAGGTGAACACACCTCATTATGAGCTAAGGGCTATTTGATGATGCACGGCTTTGCCATGACTGCAACGATAATGCGATCCCCATTGGCGTTGGTCAACCCCGTGCAGACGGGAACGTAGGCGCCGCAAGTACAGGTGTAGGAAATTTCGCCCCCAACCGGCGGCCGTAACCGCAGGGTAACCTTGTCGCTATCTTTCTTTTGAATGAGCGTGATCGTAAACTTTTTATCGTCGCCCAAATCGATCTCTTTCGAGGCACCGATTTTGATATTTTGGTGGTAAGTATGTGCCAAAGTCAGCCCCGTGAGTTTGGGTTCCTTGACACGAATACTTTCGGAAATCGATTTGAGCTTCTCTTCCACAATGGCATTTTTCTCGGTAGCAATCATGACCAAGGTAGTCACGCTAATTTCTTCCTCCGCCGGAAAGATCGGTCCCACGAAAGTCAGCAGAATCACAGAAAGCAAAACAGAACGCATAGGGGAGTCTTATCGGTTGGGTTTAGACCAAATCATCGGGGGATGTCCCGGTTCAGAAACGACATAGGTTCGCCCATGAGAGCTAGATTGCTCATGATGGAATTCCACCTCTCCGGGTTGGGCCGCTTTCACAGGCTCATTTCCTGCAGGGTGATGCCCTACATAGAAAAGGATGTTTCCTGAAACCGAATGAATCTCAATTTCCTCGGCTTTAGCAATCTCAATCTTCTCAAAGGCCAAGGTATCCTCAACCTTTCGTTGGGTCATTTCTAGGAAATTCAGCTGCGGGGCAGGTTCAATCGCTTCTGGTAATACAACCGTTTCAGGCCGTAAGGCCCAACCGAGCAAGGCACCAAGCAAAGCCGTCGGCAAAATCAGCCAAAACCATTTTTTGGGAGAATCAGGGCGAGTTGAAACAGAAGTCGAAGCCGGTATCGGGGAAATGCTGAGTTTCCCCTGAGAAGGAGTAGAAGAACACGAGAGGTGGATCATCCGCAGCACCTCGGCCCATTGAGCCTCGGTGGGTTGTGGGATAGGAGAATCGGGAAATTCGTCTGTAGGCCATTTCATAGTTCGGCTCGTTTTCCAAGGAGCTTCAGTAACTTTTGGCGTGCATAGAATAATCGACTCATCACGGTGCCCACCGAGAGATTCAAACTTTCGGAAATCTCCCGATAGGTCAGCCCCCCATCGGTATGAAGGACGAAAACTTCTCGTTGCCCATGAGATAATTCTTGGAGTGCGTTCGATAATGCTTGCTGCAATTCCTCGTGGATCAACTGTTCCATCGGGTCCGACCGTAAACTACGGTCCGACTGGGTCGCGAGATGTTCTCGGGTGTGGGCCAACAGGTTCAGCCGACGATTTCTCGCTCGGCCAATATCCAAGGCGGCATTACTCACCACTCGGAGGAGCCACGTCTTAAAGGAACTGCGTTGCTCAAAATCTTTGGCTCGCCGGAAGATTTTGATGAACGCTTCCTGAACGGCATCTAGGGCATCGGCCTCATGATTGAGTAGTCGGTAAGCAACCCGATAGGCAGCATCTCGATATTTATAGAATAAAATATCGATAGCGGTTTGATCCCCTTGTGCAACCCTTTGCAAAAGAAGTTCGTCCGTGTCATTCGGCATAAGCCCGATCCTCAATTACAGACGATTTCACCGTCGTAGGTATTCAGCATTTTATTCCCCAGAAGCACACGATCGATAAATTTTTCGAGATTCTTCTTGGTGAACAAGGGAAACTGGGATAATCTAGGGTTGGCAAAGTAGAACAAACGATTGATTAAAAGATTCCTCCTTGAACGGGTTACCAACCCATTGGGTTACCGACCATGAACCGGAAAAAACGACGGCAACACGCCCTTTTCACAAGCCTGATTCTGTTGATTTCGATGGCTCTTGGTTGTGGTTCCTTGTTGGATTCCGGATACGGCCCGAAGGTGGAAAATGGCCCAATTGAAGTGTTCTACACCGATGGGGCCACGATGGAGGAAGCCACCAAAGTCGCTGCGATCCTCAGGAAAGAAACCGCGGAAGGTTCTGGTAAGAAATCGATTCAGTTAAAGAAGCCGAACGGTTTGTATCAACTCCGTGTGGTCATTCAAACCCCGTTACAAAATGATCCCAGAACGCATGTATCGATGCAAATTCTCGGCACACGGGTTTCCCACGAGGCCTTGAATCAGGCCGATGTCGAAATTCATATTTGTGACGAACGATTTAAGACCCTGAGCACTTTCCCGTTGCGACCCGATTTACGATATGTGGTTCAAAATAAGAATGTGGAAGTGTTTTATCCCCAACCCGACTTAGAAACCGATGCTCATCACCTTGCCGAGTACTTACAACCCATCCTAGGGAAACCAGAAAATTCTAAGGCCTCCTTCAAGATTGTTAAACGAGATTCGACCTACGAAGTTCACATCGTACTCGCGTCTGGAAAATGGAACGAACCCGACTACGTCACGTTAATGAAGGAAGCCGGTCAGGAACTCGGACATAAGGTCTTCGGAGGTGCGCCAACCGAGATGCACCTGTGTGATGATGTTTTTACGGTTCATAAAGTGGTCAAATAAAGCAAGCCTATCAACCTAGCGATCCATCCTATCAATCTATCGCACTAGCGCTCATCGATACAAAGTGGTCAAATAAAGCTAGCCTATCGATCGCTGAGGGTTACCAAGGTTGTTCCATCACGTTGACGATTTTAACCGCCAAGCGTTTGAGGGCCATCTGCAAAGCTGTGGTACTCGTTTCGCCCACTTCGAGATAGCCCCGCCCGACCTCTTGAAGATAGACAGGTTGTGGAGGAGCAGGGATCGGTTTGGCACGGGGAACAGTTGGGTCGAATGCGGGAATATCGGTCGTGAGTTCCTCGGTCTTTGTAGGGCGCGGATTGCTGAGTACGACTCCGGTTCGTAAATCCCGCCAGACAACTTCCGCTCCTGCGGTGATTTCAATTTCTCGGGAACCATTAAAGGGGGTTCGCACCAGAACATTCTTCGTGAGTGTGGTCATCGTGGCTTGGAGTTCGGTATCTGCCGAATCGGGATCACTAATTACCTTCCAAGGGGTTCGTTTTTCGATCTCATCAACCACATATCGGGTCAAGATAAACTCCGAACCACGATAAGGCCCTGCTTGAAATACTTTGTTAGCGAACATCCTCACATAAACACTGCGGATGTTGGAATCGAATTGGGATTCGGTGGAATAGCCGAAGAGAGAAAATCCCCGCCCTGCCCGACAACCCAAGCTAGAAAGGAACCCTGCCCCCACTAGGCCTGCAAGAAATTGGCGTCTCCCGAGAGAAAAGTTCTTTGGTGAAAGGGTCTGGCTCATCGGACTCTTCTGGGTATTAGGGTTTGCAGTTGGCACGGATTCCCTCGGTCTAGGGACGCGGTTGTAATTCTTTCGGAAGATTCTTCGGTGCATCCTTCGGCGTTGACTGCTCCGAGGGAAGCTGGGCAATTTTGGGAACTTCTTTCCCTTCAGGGAGAGTCGGTGCCGGCGTACCGAGGACATACTTCAACATGAATCTTCGGGTCGATTCCATGAAGCTGGGGTCTTTCGAGCGTTCCAACTCGGTCTGGATTTCTTGCATTCGGTTTTTCGATTTTTCGACCCAAGTGAGTTGGTCGGGGTAACGTCGAATCACCAAATCGTAGTAATACCAAGCGCTGCCGTATTTACCGGTTCGGCGGTATAATTCTGCGGTGTTAAAATCCTTCTCCGCTTGTTGGTAACGAACCATTTTGGTTTGTTCGTCGAGCATTTCGCCCCGAGAACGGACCATCTCGGGGCTGGTTGATTTGGCGAGGTTAATCAGTCGCATGGCCTCTTTGAGCGGGCGGCCATCGGCTTCAGGTCCTCCGGCGCTGTTGGTTTTACTGAGAATCGCCAATTCCAGCGCTTTGTCTCGCAGGGGGCTGCGCCCATGTTGATCGACCAATAGGCTGAAAAAGGTATCGGCATCGCTGTATTCCCCACGGTGGAACTTCACTCGACCGATCATGAACAAAGCCTGATCGGCAAAGGGTCCGGTGGGATCGTGTTGATAGACATTTTCCAGCACTTCCAAAGCACGAGCTTCAGGTGCAAAGGTTGGCAGTCGGCGATCGAAATTGACCGGAATAATTTTCGAGGAGTTCTCGTAGGCTTCGCGACGTTTCTTTTCTTCTTCGCTTTCGGGTTCGGTGGGAAGCCCCTTTTTAGCTCGTTCGGCCCGTTCGAGTTTGCGAATTTCTTGCCGCGTGGGTTCCAGCCATTCATTCGCAATCAAGAACATCTGGCCACAGGCTCGTTCGCGATACACACCGTTGGGGAAATCCTTGAGTAAGCGATTATAGCCATCGACGGCACTGGGAAGATAGCCCCGTTCGCGCAGGCATTCGGCTTGATAGAAACGGGCCTTTTCTGCCACCTCGGGCCGATTACGTTTGTCGTCAGCAATGTCGGCAAAGATGCTTTCGGCCTCGGAGAATTTACCAGCTTTGAACAACTGTTCCGCATCGAGCATGGGGTTATTCCCCTTGCTTTCCGAAGTACGGGTCTTGCCATCGGTGACTTCATCGCTTGAGGAAGCAGGGATCACCTCACCGGCCCCAATCTTGCCGGTCACATCGCTGCCCCCCACAAAGGATGAACGGGAACCGAGGCATCCCGATGCCAGCAGAGAACTCCCTACCACACCAAGATAGACCAGACTTCGGACGGCCAAATCCATAGCCACTTCTCCCATCGTCCTTGTAAAGAAAACCTCACCACCCGACTAGGCAACAATGTAATCTGCCAAACGGGGACGCTTCCCTAATACCACACAAACCGTTTGTTCCAAGACCGATTTTAATTCATGTCTTTGTGCGTAAGTTAGGGAAACATGTCCCTTTTCTAGTTCCACTAAAGCCCGCCATCCTTCCGCTGATAAGGGGCGTTTGTCTTTGATGCTCGGTGCGCAGCTTGGGCAAATCACCCCACCTGCCCCCGCGCTGTAATTCAGGCCCGATGCTCGCAGGATCGCTTGGCCACAACTTCCACATTCATTCAATCGGGGCCGGTAACCTAATTCGGTTAGCCACAACATTTCGTACCAACAAATCACACCAATCGGGTCTCCCCCTGCATTGAGTAGGCGTAACCCCTCTAGGGTGTGTGTATACAACTGTTCGTGGGGATCATAATCTTGCAATCCTTCATTCACAAGCTCAGCCAAATAATACGCAGCGTACAGGTTGGGAAGATTACTTCTTAGGCCGTTGAATCGTTCCTCGGACCTCGCTTCCGTGAGGATTTCTAATCCCCCTTGAGGTTTTCGTAGCCAGACAATACTACAGACACTGAGTAAATCAAGAGCGACCTCGAAGTTCGATTTGATTCGTCGCCCCCCTTTCGCCAAAACTCGTATCTTGCCAAATTCCTTGGTAAAAAAGGTCGCGATCCGACTGCTTTCGCTCCAATCAGTTGTGCGAATAATCAGGCCGGTAGCTTTTTCTAGAGACATGATTTACCCAGTTTGACAAATTAAGCAGACCTTAGAAACTCCCACGGAACGAAGATTCGCTAGGGTCTGTTCCAAGGCTCACTGATTGAAATAATCCCCTAGTCAATTTCCCGCAACAGAACGAAGTTGGGCTATCGTTTGCTCCAAAGCATTTTGGATGGCCTTTTCCCATTGAGGTTCTTCGGGAGGAAAGGGGAAGGTAATTCCGCGAGAACTATTGATGACGGCTCCAAGGCCCCCCTTGAGAAATGCCGGCTTAACATCCTCAGCGGTGCCTCCTTGTGCTCCAAAACCGGGGACCAAAAACCACGAATGAGGAAGTAAGCTGCGTAATTCTGCCAGCTCCGCCGGATGCGTCGCACCGATGACCGCACCGACATCCCCCCAGCCTGATTCATTTCGGGTAGATTCGTTCCATCGGGCCACAGCTTCTGCAACGTGCCGATACAACGGCTTTCCTTCACTGACGAGATTCTGGAATAGCCCCGAACCCAGATTAGAAGTCCGCACGAGAATGAATACACCTTTTTTGCTTTTTTTGGCAGTGTCTAAAAAGGGTTGCACCGCATCTTCACCCAGATAGGGATTCACCGTCAGAGAATCGGCCCCCCAAACGGGTAAGGTCCGCCCTTCAAATTGGGGACCCGTGAATGCAGCTTCGGCATAGGCGGTAGCCGTCGAAGCAATATCTCCCCGTTTGGAATCGAGTATGGTGAGCAACCCATACGATTTCGCTGCTCGAAGCACATTTTGTAACGCGACAAAACCATCGGGACCACAGGCTTCAAAGAAAGCCGCTTGGGGCTTCACCACGGCCACTCTTCTGGCAACAATTTGTATCACTTTGATGCAGAAGGCTTCATAGGCCTTGGCGATCCCCTGCAAGGTTCCATCCGCATAGGTGGCTCGGATCAATTGGGGCAGCGATTCCCAGCGCGGATCCAAACCCACACAAAGGGGATTGCCAACCCGTCTGACGGCATCGGCTAATTGTAAGCTAAACGACATATCTACCTTGGTATAAGGGAACAATAACTCTGGCCAATCAACGTGACACATCTCACGCTGATTTAACTTGGTAAGAGGGAGCCACTCTCAAAACTCATTCATAACAGTCCCGAAACTGATTTTAGGTCCTGCCCCACTTTTCAAAAAGTGTTTTCAAATTTCGAGTCCAGCCCCACTTTTGAAGGAAGGTTTCTCGTTTTGGGTGTCTGGTCTGGTTCCGATTTTTTGAGGACAGTTGAAAACTTCAGGCACCAGAAGAAATTTTGTTCCCCGAGGAAATTTCTTTCCACGAAATTTCTCATGAAAGGAACGAAATCCCCTCACAACACCTGTTTATAAAGTAGACTGCCTCTGATCGAAAAACGACCACAACTTCACAGCCTTTTCGACGCCGCACCAAGAGGATTATCGTGATTGAGACCACTTCTGCCAACCGAAATCGACTTGCAGAGGTTATCAAACAATTGGTGACCAGTTGGAAGTCGGGTGATGGTCTTCGGGTGGAACATTTTCAAGAAGACCTTCGAGCGATCTCTGCCAATACCGATGATTGGTACGATTTGGTGATTCGGGAAATTCAATGCCGACGTGCTGCTAAGCAAGCCATTATTGAAGAAGAATACTATCAAAGATTTCCTTGGCTTTCAGATCGCTTGGCAGAATATCTAGAGACGAAGAACACCGCTCAACTCAACCGAAGCCAATCCATTCTTCCCACCTTGAAGCACGGGGCTAATCCAGAAATCGAGGGTTACCGAATCCTCTGCGAGTTAGGTCGAGGCGGAATGGGTGTGGTCTACAAGGCCATCCAAACGAAATTGAATCGCACGGTGGCCCTGAAAGTGATGCTTTCGGGTTCGTTTGCTTCGGCAGAGGATCGCGAGCGATTTCGGCTTGAAGTGGAATCAACGGCTCAACTGCAACATGAAAATATCGTTCAAGTTTACGAGGTGGGTGAAGCGAACGGCTTCCCTTATTGTGCGTTGGAATATGTCGAGGGGGGAACTTTAGCCCAATTCTTGAATCAAGGAGTTATGCCCCCTCGCCGAGCCGCTGAGATTGCCATCGGCATTGCACTGGGGGCACAGCATGCGCATGAGCATGGTATCATCCATCGAGATTTGAAGCCCTCGAATGTGTTGCTCACTTCATTCACCGCGGAGGGGAAACCAAAGATCACGGACTTTGGGATTGCCAAGCGATTCCTAGAAAATTCTCGGCTCACCTCAACGGGAATCGCTGCTGGCACCCCCCAATATATGGCCCCCGAACAAGCATTGGCCCGCAAAGATATTCCATTGGGTCCAGCGGTCGATGTGTATGCCATCGGGGTCATTTTGTACGAGATGCTCACGGGCAAAGTTCCGTTCGATTCCGATAATCCTGTGGAGATCATGCAAAAGGTTGTGAGCGAAACCCCGACCTTGCCGAACCGGTATCAGACCAAAATTCCTCGGGATTTGGAAACGATTTGCCTGAAGTGTCTGGAGAAGAATCCCGAGGAACGCTACCTGAGCGCCTCAGGATTGGTTCGTGATTTGGACCGTTATCTACGAGGGCTTCCCGTTCAGGCTCGTCGGATTAGTTATGCCGAACAAGCCTATCGATGGTGTCGAAGAAACCCCGTGGTGGCGAGCCTTTTAACGAGCACCTTTTTGATCCTGATTGTGGGGACTTTAGTAGCATCGATTTTGGCCTTGCGTTCCGCAAGATATGCGGAACAGGCCCAAAAGAACGCGAAACTCTTAGAGGAAAAAACAACGCAAGCCGAAAAGGCCGCAAACGAAGCCCGCCAGCGTGCGCAAGAGGCCGACGAAGCGAGGAATCTCGAACGCGAGCAGCGTGAAGCAGCAGAAACTGCGAAGCTCGCCTCGGATAAAGCCACTCAAGAAGCAAATGAAGCCAAGAACGAAGCCCAACTCAAAACGAAAGAAGCCAATCGGTTAAGCACTCAACTTCAATCGGAAATTTATGCCGTGAAGATGGCCCTAGCTCATTCGGAATATCAATCGGGTCAGATTGATAATACCATCGATATTCTCAACAAACTGGAATCATCTGCTGATTTAAAATCGCTTCGGGGATTTGAATGGTACTACCTCAAAAGCCTCGTGAAGTCTTACCTGATGCATCAAGTGTTTAACCGCCCTCTGATTGGTGTGAGTTCCCTCAAAAGTGCATGGATGACAGCAGATCGTTATGCGGTGTATGAACTCTCGCTGACCACCATGAAGATGACGACTTTATATCAGAACCCTAAGGGACGAATTTTCTGCTTTGGTATTTCCCACGATGCTCGATATTTAGCCGTTGCTGAGGTGGAACATCTAGAACCTAAGGCGGTCTCTATCAATCAACTGACCATTCAAATCATCGATCGAGCCGATCCGAAACTCAATAAAAAAATCACCCTCAAAAATCTGGCAGCCAAACAATATCCAACATCCCTTCTTTTTAGCCCCAATGGGAAAACGATCTATGTGAGTATCGGTTCGGTAGTCAACCCCGAATCGGCTGGGAAAGTACTTGCCATCGATCCGGAGAAGGGAGAAATTTCTCACGATTTTGCATCCCGCTTGGCGGAGGAAGGAAAAGCCTTCACCGGTGGCATCAATGCGATCGCGTTGGCAGTGGAAGGGAAATACCTGATTGTGGGGGAACATTCGGGGCAAGTCCTAATCTTTCAAACCCAAACCAAAGAGGTCCACTATTCCCTGTCGTTGGCGGGCACCTTTTCAGGGGTGGTTTCCGTCGCAGGAGCCAATAACAAACCCTTGGCTGCGATCGGCACGACAACAGGGAATGTGGTTCTCATTGACATCGATAAAAAAGAAGTGCGTAACACCATCCCCGTGGTCAACGACCACGTTCATGCCATCGCTCTGTCTGAAGATGGGCAGTATTGTGCCAGCGGGGGAAACTCGGGGATTATCAAAATACACAATTGTCAAACGGGTTTGCTGAAATGGCGTCGCCCTGCTCATAACGTTCGGATTAGTGGTTTATGTTTTGATCGGGATGCTCGAACCCTATGCTCAATCGGAGATGATCAGGTCCTAGCCACTTGGGATATTACCAAAGACGAATTTGGCGGCATTCTTACCGATTTCAATAACTGTTGGAACCAAGTTTTTCCCCATGGCAAAGATCAGACCTATTTCCTCGATAGTCTAGGAACAATTCAGCAACATCTGATGGATTCCAAAGTCTTACCAATCAAAAGATCGTTTGTGAAACCGATGCCACGATTTGTGGCTCCGATCGCAATGAACTTGTCACTTGATCCAAAAAGTGGAACGGCAGCCTACATTTGGAACGATCACCAACGCTTACTCAGTTGGCACTCTTTCAACGACAGGAATATTCTGAGTTACACGCTCAAACCTACCAAAGGTCTACCAACTGCGGTAGCCATTCAACCCGGAGGAAAAACTCTAGCGGTTGCCACGGAAGCAGACACGATTGAGTTCATCAACGATTTCCAAATTCCTGAAAAACGGAACCACATCGTCAAACCGGGCACGGGCAAACGGGTTCAACAACTTCTCTATAGTCCCGATGGAAAAACGCTGGCCGCGGCGATGAATAACGAGGTCGTCGTCCTTGATGATAAAGGAGAACCCCTTTCGCATCTTAAAACCCAAATGATCATCGTTGAAAATCTTTGCTATTCCCCAGACGGTTCGATGATTGGGGTCTGTGGTGCCATTCGCGGCCGAGGGGTGGTTCAACTCTGGAATGTCAAAAACGGAAACCAAATCAGTTCCTTTGAGGGGCATAACCGCGAAGTTACCTGTATGGCTTTTTCTCCAGATGGGAAGCGATTGGTCACCGGAGGCTTTGATTCCACAGTCCGACTTTGGGATGTCGCCTCGCAGCGGTTATTACTCACCTTGACTGGTCATTCACGAATGATTTGTAGCGTTTGTTTCCTCGGGGAGGGACAAACGATTATTTCGACTAGCGAGAACGAAGCTCGGATTTGGAATGCTCACATTGGGTACCGCATCGCGAACAACCAAAGCCCCCGTTCGTCACCGGAAATTGGTCAGTATCTTGCTGCACTCGAAATTGGCGAACTCGAAGGGTTCATCAAATCGAACGGCGAGCTCCTACTTTACTGGGAGTTATTAAACAAGACCGATAAACCCATCAAAGTGGATAACAACCTCGGATTTCTCCAAGGTTTAGTGGAAGTTGATTTGGGACCCACACTTGGGTTCCCTGAAGGTCGACGGGTTGTGGTTGCCTTCCCCAAGGTCCCTATTCCCGCAGAAATCCCCAGCGGTGCTGTGCTGAAATACCAAATTAATGCCGCACTCGGTGACCTGAAGCTGGATCCTCTCAAAGGATATTTGAATCTTCGTTGGAGTGATGGTACCATTAACCCAAATAAAGCCAAACCTTTTAAGTTAACCCGCTTACCTGTGGATGATTAATTCCCCTACCTCTTTCGTTTTGACAAGAGCAGCCATAATCGGTGCAATGCGCCGATCATGACCATCCCCTCGCTTTGCAATTGAGTATCACTCAACAAAAATTATACCTTGAGGAGTCTGAAAATTCTGGTTTGAACCCTAACCAATTAGCCCTCTCTTTTTAGGATAATACTCCTGATTTCAGAGAGCGTTCAATGATCGATGTTGCATTACTCGGAACGGGAGGAACTCTCCCTTTACCCAATCGGTTTTTATCAAGTGCGTTGGTTCGTTATCAGGGTCAATTGACCTTGATCGATTGCGGCGAAGGAACCCAAGTCAGTCTGCGGAAACTCGGCTGGGGACTACGAGAAATCGGCACAATTCTTATCACCCATTTTCATGCCGATCATATTTCGGGCATGCCAGGTCTACTGCTCACCATTGGCAATAGCGAACGGGGTAAATCCGAACCGGTGACGATTGTTGGTCCCAAAAGGATTCGCCACATCGTTGAATCGCTGCGGGTAATTGCTCCTTATTTGCCGTTCCCGATTATTTATCGGGAGATGACCGGCGATCCCCACGACGAGATTAACCAAGGGGGTCTGAAAATTCGTTCCTGCATAGGAGATCACGAAATTCCCTGTTTGATTTATCGGCTTTCAATCGATCGAGGGCCGGCATTTCTACCTGACAAAGCCAAAGCCACCGGTTTACCCGTAAAGTACTGGAAACATCTCCAACGTGGTGAAACCGTCACCTACGAAGGCAAAACTTTCTATCCCGATGAGGTATTAGGGCCACCGCGACGGGGTTTATCACTTGGATACATGACCGACACACGCCCGAACCAAAATTTGGTGGAATTCCTTTCGGGGGTCGATTTGCTCATCTGTGAAGCAACTTATGGTGATCCGGCCGATTATCCCAAGGCCGTTGAGAACAAACACATGACCTACGCCGAGGCCGCCTTGGTAGGGGTCACCACTCAGGCCAAACAACTTTGGTTGACCCATTTTAGTCCTGCCAACCACAATCCCGAGTTTTTCCGCCCGCAAGCGGAGGCACTTTATCCCCATGTGGTGATTGGTCGCGAACATCAGACCACGACCCTTGCCTTTACGGATTAAAAAAAATTTCCTTGGTTTTTCGCTCAAAAATTGGTTACACTATATTCACCTACCAACCTCTACTTCCATGGGCGTTCTATGTCCCAGAAATATACCTGTTCCGAATTCCAACGTACACTTCGTCCGGACCGGCGTAGTTTTGTCAAAGCCGGTGTTTTAGGCAGTATGGGTCTGACCTTGCCGCAGCTGTATCGTTACGAAGCTCAAGCCGGCGATTCACTGGCGAAACGTCAAACTTCCGTGATCATTTTGTGGATGCGGGGAGGCCCCAGCCACATCGATATGTGGGACCCCAAGCCCGATGCCCCCGAAGAATATCGCGGGGAATTCGGTTCCATGCCAACCACTGTTCAGGGGGTTCGCTTAACTGATCTGCTCCCCATGTCGGCCAAAATCATGCATAAATGGGCTTTGATCCGAAGCCTGAACCATGAGGATGCAGGGCATTCCACAGGGGATCAAATTTGCTTCACCGGATACAAGCCCGGACCAGCCCCCGACGAGAATTTTTATCCCTCATGTGGTTCGATTGTTGCCAAGCAACTGGGGCATACCACACCGGAGCTGCCGCCGTATGTCATGATTCCTCGGATGGTCCCTGGCACGGGTTCAGCCTATCT
>JAOAAA010000076.1 GCA_026419115.1 Gemmataceae bacterium | reverse complement strand
GGTATGGAGGGGGTTACAGGTATACGGTGAAGGAACTGAACGGTCAGTCCATAATTATGTTCGCCGCGGACGGTGATAATCTCAGTGTTGGGTAAGAAACCCTCTACCGGACCTTCAAACGTCAAATCAACCTTCCGAAGTAAGTTTAGCACACGATCTAGGTCAAAAACCTCCACAGAGATAAAGGAAGTGGGTCCAAAAGGGCGCGAATGAATCGGAGATTCCGGTCCGTTGGGTGCTAACAACTCTAAAACGCGGGTTCCCACCGGAAGGGGGCGTATTAACATCTTCGGATGGTGGACATCCGGAAGAGGAGTGATCCCCAATTTTTCGACCCAGTTTTGCGTTTTGGCCTCCAGATCGGGTGCGACCGAAGCCAAATGATCCAGTCGAGCCGCCCCATTGGTATGTTGGAAGACCTCGGCAGGGGGAGTGCCCGGCGAGCGAGTCGAGAAGAGGGGATAGCCGTAAAGCTCAAGGCTGGTGCGAGCATCTAAAGGGGGCAGGTCCGCACGAGAAGGCACCACCCCGACGGCATGAATCCCCGCAGGAGCAAACGGATACAATTGCAAAATAACATAATCGTCGGGGGTACCCAACAGAATTTCGGGTAAACCATCGGGTCGCCACTCACTGAGGGTAAACCCCATTTGTTGAAGGGATCGAGCAAGCCCCTCTAAATCGGGCGCACCTATTGTGATATGATTGAAGTTGGTCAAATTCATTGTGTGTCTCATCGAGAAGAAGGAACTTGTTGGCTCGATTTCCCGTTTTTTTGTAATCGAGATAACCATAGATGCCACTGTTTTTCATAAGCCGCAAGGTCTTTACCGACAAGATTTTCAAATGATTTTATCGGGTCCTGCCCTTTTGCTAACTCGGTGAGATAGGTATCCCATTCTTTGGTTCCTAACAGGTCATTTTCAAAACATAAATACAGGGCCAACCCCCAGCTCGCAAGATAAAATTGATCGGCATCATGTTTGCCAAGCCCGTGCAGTACGGCAAATTGCTTCGGTCCGCTCTGCAAAAGGTCCTTGAGAGGCAAAATTTTCTTGTCGCGGATTTGATCTTTCAGCCGATTCAGACGTTCTGGATCGGGGTGACCTACCCGCAGTTCTCCCACTTCAACGATGGCGGTTTCAAAAATTTGGGCCAACCCCTCATTCAACCACCGAGGTAATTCCGGCCCTTTATTCGGGGGATAAACAAAGGAATGAATGTAGGCATGGAAACATTCATGATAGAGAAGGGAGAACAAACCCGAGGTCGATTTCTCGAAGTTGACTTCGTTCTCGTAGGCCAAATTGCGAATGCGAGTGCGTTCGGCTCGGATGGGGGCCAAGTGACGTTCTAATTCTGTGGGATTTTTGCTATAAAATTTTCGGGCTTGTTTTTCTTTGCTTTCCAGTTCCTCGAGCATTTCCCGAAATTGTTTGCGAAACAGGGCCAAGTCTTCGCCCCGCTTGCCGAGATCGGTTCCGCAAACAATCCGATTCTCCAAAGGGCTGAAGTAGGCCGGATTTTTGATCCCTTCGGGGGCGGATGCCTGATAACCCTGTTGCGTGGAATGAATGATAATTTGTACCGGTGCCCCCCCCTTGTGGCGCGGTGGAAAAAATCGAATGGTGGCGCCGTAAAGTTGCTCGATCCGAATAGCGGCCCGACGGACGATTTCTTCTGGCGCATCCGAGAGAATGGTGAAATAATCCGACTGATAGAACCACCCTCGATCCTTTTCGCCTTTCCATTCCACCCGTCTCAGATCGAGTTTCTCCATCTTGCGAGTTTCCATTTCGCCGGCAGGGTCCAGCTCGGAAATTTTGGCCTTCAGGTCGGCCCGTTTTTCGTCGTTTAAGCGTTCGACTTTTTCAACGAAACTGCGTGGAACCGAGGTGGTGAGGGCAAAGGTCGGGCGACCCGGATTCCGATTCACGATCTGGAATCGGATCGATTGTGTCGATTCTTCTAATAATAGCCCTTTCCAAACGGTCCCATTTTTCAAAACGAGAACGTCGAATTGCCAATCGGAAGCAACGGGTTGCCCGTGCCCTTGTTGCGGTGCAAGGGATGAGAACGTCACAATCGTCAGAATGAGTAATGCCCGCCTCATCCTCAAGTGCATCTCCCGCCGATATGTTCTTGTTAGGAGTCATTGTAGTTGATAAACGGCGGTCCGTGCAAAAACAAAATGAGCAAACCCAAAAGAAGGGGGGGCACATCGTTCCAAATGGTAATCACTTCTGGGGTCATGCAACAGCGAAATAAGCAAAGGGACAAGGAAGAAGCGAGGGGACTGAACCACGGCGAGTACATCGGGCGAGTGAACTTATCTCGGTCTGAGCTGCAAAGGAAGAAGTGCAGGTTACTGAGCCACGGCGACTAAAGCCGGACGCAAAACCCGATCATGCAAACGGAACCCTGCTTGGAAAACCTCAACAATCCGATTACTTTCGATCCCTTCGGTAGCGGGGGCCTGCTTGACGGCCTGATGCAAATTGGGATCAAACGGTTGCCCAAGCGCCTCGATCGGTTGCACGCCGTGTTTTTTCAAAATATCAAGGAACTGTGAATGGGTGGCAATGACCCCTACAGTCAGGGGGCTATTATCCCCAGCTTGTTTGGCTGCCTGAACCGCCCGATCCAGATTATCCAAGGCCGAGAGCAAATCGAGCAGCAGTTTCTCCGAGGCAAATTTTAATTTGGCTTCGGTCTCCTGCTCGTTCCGTCGCATAAGTTTTTGCATCTCTTTGTTCGAGTTTTGAAACTCGGCCAAAGCATAGAGCAATTCCTTTTCGCGATTCTCTAGGAATTGAATGCGCGCATCCTTCGGATCGGTCGGAGTTTCCGGCGGGGGCGTAGGTGTATCGGTAGTGGTCTGATTTTCGGTATTCATAATGCATCAATTAAGATTGGTCCGAATGAAAAATTCCTTTGATTTTATCGAGAAAGCTCTTACGAGTTGGGGAAACCTGTTTGTGTTCGATTTCGGCCAATTCGCGAAGAAGCTCTTCTTGCCGTTTGGTAAGTTGGGTGGGGACTTCGACCGTACAGCGTAAAACGAGGTCACCTTTTTTGGTGCTTTCGATGGGTGAACCATGACGGTTGACTCGCAATTCTGGCATCCCTTCGCCTCGAATTCGGAACTCGGTATGACTTTGGGTTCCTGCGGGGATGGTCAGCGAGACCTTTCCGGTTAACGTGGGGACTTCAACGGTGGCCCCGAGTGCGGCTTGGCTAAAGGTAATGGGGAAATCTGGCAGATAAAGGTCTTTGCCTTCCCGTACAAACATTTCGTGTTCTTGAACGCGCACGACTAATTCCAAGTCTCCCCGAGGGGCACCCGGATCGCCAGCATCTCCTTCTCCGCCCAGAAGGAGACGTAAACCGGTATCGGCTCCCGGCGGGACGTTTGCCGTGACCGAGCGTTCGACCTGAACTCGTCCCACACCACTACAGGCCTTACAGGGGTCCGAAATGGTTTCGCCGGAACCGTTACAGGTCGAGCAGGTTTGACGGAACTCGAAGAACCCTTGTCTTTGAATGATCTCGCCACGTCCTTTACAGCGTGTGCATTGTTGTTTTTTGCCGCTCGTAGAGCCTTTCCCCATGCATTCTAGGCAGGTTTCAAGTCGTTTGACTTTGACGGATTTGCGGATTCCTTGGGCGGCTTCGAGCAAGGTAATATCGATGGGCATGCGTAAATCGGAACCGCGTTGAGGTCCGCGAGGTCCGCGAGAACGCCCCCCCCCTCCCATGAAGGCGCTAAACAAACCATCGACCAAGTCGGCAAAGGTGGCACTGGGTCCGAAACCTGGCCCCCCCCCTCCGGAGTTTTCGAGTCCGGCGTGACCGTAGCGGTCGTAAATTTGTCGCTTTTGTTCATCGATGAGGACTTCATGGGCTTCAACAACCATTTTGAATTTGGCTTCAGCCTCGGGGTCACCGATATTTCGATCGGGATGATATTGTCGGGCGAGCTTTTTGTAGGCCTTTCCGATTTCCTCGGCATCGGCATCTCGGGATACACCCAACACTTCGTAATAGTCGGCCTTGGCCATAGTGTTTCAACCTAAATCTCGGGAAACTCCCACGAGGGGAGATTCTTTAGTGGTAGTTCACAATATCAAAGCGAAAGGCGGCACAGGGGCCGCCTTTCCTTAAGGTGACGGTAATTTATTCTATCACGCAACGGCGCCGGCGACAGAAGGTTTCTTCTCGTCTTCTTCGATCTTGGTGATCATCACTTCGGTGGTGAGCATCAGCCCTGCAATGCTGGCGGCATTGCGAAGAGCCGAGCGGGTCACCTTCGTGGGGTCGATGATACCGGCTTCAAACATATCAACGATTTCGCCGGTGTTGGCATTGAAACCACTGTTGATATTCTTTTCGCCAGCAAGATGAACATCGTCTGCGACCACGGCGCCATCTCGTCCCCCGTTTTCGGCGATGGTGCGGATCGGTTTGCTGAGAGCCCGGGCCACTAATTCCACACCGAGACGCTCATCCCCCTCGAAGGATTTCGCCAATTCTTTGACGACCGGAACCGCACGGAGTAAGGCCGTTCCACCGCCGGGAACAATCCCTTCTGCCACGGCAGCACGGGTGGCGTGCAGGGCATCTTCGACGCGGGCTTTGGTTTGTTTCATTTCGGCTTCGGTTGCAGCCCCCACACGAATGATCGCCACACCGCCGACCAATTTCGCCAAACGTTCCGAGAATTTTTCTTTGTCGTATTCGCTTTCGGTTTGGCTCATTTGGGTGCGGATTTGTTGGATGCGTTCCGTCAGAGCTTTTTCGCTCCCTTGGCCATCGATGATGGTGGTCGATTCTTTTTCTACCACCACTTGTTTGGCTCGGCCCAAGTGTTCGAGTTTGACGTTTTCCAGCTTGATACCAAGGTCTTCGCTGATGAAGGTTCCACCGGTGAGAACCGCAATATCCCCAAGCATGGCCTTACGACGATCACCAAAGCCGGGGGCCTTGACGGCACAGACTTGCAGACCGGCTTGCAGGCGGTTCACCACCAACGCAGCCAAGGCATCGCTTTCGACATCTTCGGCGATGATTAACAAGGGTTTGTTGGTCTTGACGACTTCTTGCAGAATCGGCAAAAGGTCGCGGATGCTCGAAATCTTCTTTTCGTAGATCAAGATATAAGCATCTTCAAATTCGCACTTCAGGTCGGGGTTGTTGATGGCAAAGTAGGGAGAAATATACCCCTTGTCGAACTGCATACCATCGACGAATTGCAGTTCGGTTGTCGAGGTTTTTCCTTCTTCGATGGTGATAACGCCATCTTTACCCACCTTAGCAAAGGCATCGGCCATTAACTTCCCAATGGCGGGATCGTTGTTGGCAGAAATGGCAGCGACGGGCTCCATTTTTTTTTTGGTGCTGAGCTTTTTGGTGAGCTTTTCGCTGAGGAATTTCTCAACGGCTTCGACGGCTTTATCAATCCCGCGTTTGACGGCCATGGGGTTCGCCCCGGCGGTAATAACGCGAAGCCCTTCTTGATAGATGGCCAGCGCCAAGATGGTAGCGGTGGTGGTGCCATCCCCTGCGGTGTCGCTGGTTTTTTGAGCAACGGCATTGACGAGTTTGGCGCCCATATTTTCAAATGGGTCGGCCAAGTCGATTTCTTTGGAAACGGTGACCCCGTCTTTTGTGACGGTGGGACCGCCAAAGGTTTTATCGATAATCACATTTCGACCCGTTGGCCCCAAGGTAACGCCGACGGCTTTTGCCAATTTTTCGGCCCCAGCCAACAGTTTCTTGCGAGCATCGTCTGTATAAAGAAGTTGTTTTGCCATGGTCTATTTTCTCAAGTTAGTTGGTTGGTTAGAGGCTGCCTTACGACACGACTTTCGCGAGAATATCGCTTTCTCGCATAACTTTGTATTCTTTATCGCCTTGTTTGATCTCACTACCGGCATAGCGACCGAACAAAACTTCGTCGCCAATTTTCACGCTCAACGGGGTTCGTTCACCGTTGTCGCGAAGTTTGCCGGGGCCTACGGCAATGATCTTACCCCGTTGGGGTTTTTCTTTGGCGGTGTCGGGAAGAAGAATGCCGCCTGCGGTTTTTTCTTCGGCTTCCAAAGGTTCGATCAAAACACGGTCATCAAGAGGACGAATCGCCATAAGTCATCTCCATTATCAAATAATCGTTCGGGTGAAATTATCAAATTATCAGGTTAATAAACTTATCAAAGAAAACCCTTTTCAAGAAAGGGTTTTCAAAATGGGTTACATCATATCCATGCCGCCCATGCCGCCCATACCACCCATGCCATGATCGTGGTGGTGGTGGTCATGGTCGTCTTTCTTGGGTTCAGGAATATCGGCGATACAGGCTTCGGTGGTGAGCAACAGGCAAGCGACGCTGGCCCCATTTTGCAGTGCGCTACGGGTCACTTTCACGGGGTCAATCACACCAGCAGCCCGCATATCTTCATAGCGGTCGGCGTCGGCGTTATATCCCCAGTTCGGATCGTTCTTGCGGAGGATGTGAGAAACCACCACTGTGCCATCCTTACCGGCGTTCTCGGCAATCATGCGGGTGGGCATTTCCAACGCACGATACAGAACACGCAGACCAACCGCTTCATCCCCTTCGAGTTTGACCTGATCCAATGCTTTGCGAGCATTCAACAGGGCCACTCCACCACCGGGAACAGTCCCTTCGGCCAGAGCCGCTCGGGTGGCATGAAGGCTATCTTCATAAAGGGCTTTGCGTTCTTTCATGGCCGTTTCGGTAGCACCACCGACCTTGACCTGAGCGACACCGCCGGCGAGTTTTGCGAGACGTTCTTGCAGTTTTTCGCGGTCGTATTCGCTTTCGGTCTTGGCAATTTCCCGTCGGATACTTTCGGCTCGACCTTCGACCGCTTTTTGCGAGCCAAATCCTTCGGTGATGGTGGTATTTTCCGAATCGATCCGAACTTTTTTCGCTCGACCCAAGTCTTCGATTTTCACTCCTTCGAGCTTGATGCCCAAGTCTTTGAAGATCGCTTTGCCACCGGTGAGAACGGCAATATCTTCGAGGATGGCTTTGCGGCGATCGCCATAGCCGGGCGCTTTCACCGCAGCGACTTTCAGAATACCTTTGAGTTTGTTGAGCACCAAGGTGGCAAGGGCTTCCCCTTCAATATCCTCGGCGATGATCAGCAACGGTTCATTCTTCTTGAAGAAGGTTTCGAGCAAGGGAATCAGGTCTTTGACGTTGCTGATTTTGTCCTCGTAGATGAGGATGTAGGGGTTCTCGAATTCGCAGGTCACCGATTCTTGGTTGGTGACAAAAAGCGGCGAGAGATAGCCCCGATCGAACTGCATCCCCTGAACCACATGCACTTCGGTCTCGGCGGTCTTGCCTTCTTCAATGGTAATCACACCATTGGTGGCACCGACCTTCTTCATGGCTTCCGCGAGTTTGCTCCCAATTTCCCGATCGTTGTTGGCAGCAATTGTGGCGACTTCCGTAATGGCCTTTTCGTCATTCGGATCGACCTTTTGAGCTAACTTGGCCAATTCCGCAACAACGATATCGACCCCTTTTTGAATACCGCGTACCACAGCCATAGGATCGTTCCCAGCCGCCACGGTTTTGAGTCCTTCGCGATAGATAAATTCCGCAAGGACCGTTGCGGTGGTCGTACCATCACCGGCAACGTCCGAGGTCTTGCTGGCGGCTTCTTTCACCAGTTGCGCGCCCATGTTCTCGTAAGGGTCTTTGAGTTCGATGTCTTCGGCAACGGTCACACCGTCTTTGGTGACGTTCGGCGAACCCCAACCTTTATCTAAAACGGCATTGCGACCACGCGGCCCTAATGTGCAGCGGACCGCACGAGCTAATTTGCTTACCCCCGCCAACAATTTTTGACGGGCATCATCGGCATAATTGAGTTGCTTTGCACCCACTTCGCAATCTCCTCACGGCTGTCAAATAAAACTCTGGCACAGGCCCAGAGTATTTCTTTTCGATATAGATTCGGTGTTGCAAGCAATTCCAGTGCCGGACAAGAATATACTTGATCTAAAATCATATTCTATAGGTGTTTACAAATAAAGTTTCGGAATCGTTCTCGTTTGGTTCTGCCACTCTGACAGCCCCCATGAACACCCTACGAACCGAAATGACAGGAAAAGGGTTGCAATCGAGCAATTGGGAGTTTACAATGGGGTGGTATTTGAAATTGATGTCACCCTCCTCAATATCCAAATAGATCATGTTGCCCAACAATGAACCCTTCGCTGATGTTGCCATTTCAACAAACACAGGATCGATAACGGATACCTTTGGGAATCTCACTTCGACAAGAAGCGATTGGATCGGAAAAACGGTTCTCGGTTACAAAATATGTGCCTACGCAGGGAGCGGGAGCTATGGAACCGTTTGGGTGGGGCAAAATCCGATGGGGGAATCCCATGCCATCAAAATCATCGAGAATGGGAGCTTCGGTTCCGAGGAATTAGCGAATCAAGAATTGCGGGGTATCCGCCTACTCAAGGAGATGCTACCCTCGCACCCGAACTTAATTGGCATTCATGAATGGGATGACTCTCCCCAGCAGTTGATCTATTCGATGGATTTGGCTGATACGGTACCGAGCAGAAAAGATGATCCGAACCACTATCTCCCCGATACTCTGGCCCATCGTATCCAGTACAAGGGAAGACTGTCGTTTGCAGAAACACAGGAAATTGTTCAAGGTTTAATAGAAGGTCTCAAATCACTTCATGCCAATGGGTTAGTTCATCGCGACCTAAAACCCCAAAACATCGTGTTTGTCAAGCAAATCCCCAAATTGGCTGACACGGGGTTAATTACTTTCGATAGCTCTACGATCGGTGTTGCCGGTACGATGGGTTATCTACCATTGGATGGAACGATAGGGCCAGAGGCCGACCTATATGCCTTGGGAAAAATTACTTATCAATGTGTGACAGGTTTAGGAGTCGAAGAATTTCCTTCGATTCCGAATGACTTGCTGAAATCTCCCGAACAATTGCAAGTATTTTTCTTGATCAATCGGTTTTGGAACAAGGCTTGTTCGCTGAATCAGAAGAATCGGTATCAAAATATCTTTGATTTCGAGAGAGCATTTCAGAAAGCATTTTCCCCTTTAAATCGGAAGCGGTCCAAAATAATAGATTGGTTTATCTTCGTAGGAATTTTGGTACTGATTTTCTTGTTGTTGTTACTGATTTGAATAACAAAGAATCGTTTCAGAACAAGCAGGCAAAAATGTCGAACCGTTGATTGCAATAATCGATTTTTTGAAGATTTTTGAATTTTTCTGTCACATGAAAAGGTTCCTGTGACTAATAAGGGTTAGACGATATGGAACTTACCACCCGAAGTGAACTCTTGGCAAGATTGAAAAAGGATGAGGAGGATAGTTGGAACGAGTTTGTTTCTCTTTATGCAGGCTTCATAAAAAAGGTTTGTATTCGACAAAATCTACAAGATTCGGATGCGAGCGATATTGTTCAACAGGTTTGTATGGAATGGTTTCGAGCCTGCAAAGGATTTGAATACGATCCGAAAAAAGGACGTTTCCGAGACTATCTATGCCAAATGGTTTCCAACGCGATCACAAAACTAAAAAAAAAAAAACGTGTCCAACCTGAACTGGACGAAGATTCTTTATGTGAAGACGATCCGCTTCAAAAAATGATTGAGACGGAATATCGGGAATGTATGGTCAAAAAGGCGATAACGATCGTCAAAAGTGAGTTCGAGCCGATCACTTATCAGGCTTTTGAATGGACCGAATTCAATGGAATGAAGATCAGAGAGGTTGCCCAAAAACTCGGAATTAAAACTAATACGGTTAGTAAATATCGCAGTCGTGTGAAAGAACGACTTCAGAAAATCATTGGAGACTTGTTAGAGCAACACGAATGATACCACGTTCAAGTTGCTTCACTAATAGAATTTCTACCGATACTCTCATGAGGAGATTCTCGTGAAAACTTCCGTTACCATTATTGCAGTCGGATTATGCTTATCCTTGCTGACTGGTTGCCGCCCTCAGATAATTCAAGCGGTCGTTAAGGCATTCACTAAACAGAAGTCCGTGACGGTTGGGCAAAATGCTACCAAGCCCGTAGGAAACTTAAATAACATCTCTCAGGGTAATAATTTACAACCTGTGGCTAAGCAGGGAATGCCCATAGTCGTTCCCTATCAACCTCAGAAATCTCGCAATTCCGATCTATGGAGTAATGTATCTCAATCCGGATACGATATGTACAATAACTATAGGGAAGAGAATAAGCAAAAATCCAACCAGAGATAATTCCAATTGATTCATGGGGAATCAATTTTTAATCAGGAGAACCATTTATGGTTAAGAAAATTTTGTATGTGATGCTCTGTACGATTACCATTACTGGAATGTTCGGTTGCGGGGGTGAATTGCCGCAGAAACCGGCAGGGCCTGGAGGAGAACGGCTTCAACCGTTTAATCCCAATAATGGCCAGTATGCCCCGAATAAATAACCCTTTTCACCACAAACCAAGTTTTATCTGAGCCTGACTCAAAATCCTGAAGCCTTTAATCTTATGTTCTTACTCAACTAACTAAAGAATCAAAACTCCTCTCATGAAATGGATAACCTCAGTCTATCGTAGATTGGGGCATCTGCTTGGTTATCAATGCAAGAGCCGACCCTATTGCAAGTGTATCGGTTCGGCAGCGGATTCCGGCACCCCCTCACGTTTCAATGGCCTCGGAGCGGCCGATCCCATTGCAAGAGCCGACCGGTTCGGTGTGATGCCGATCAAACGAAAGATTGACGTTTTTTACCAAGTTTTGACAGTGTTTAGTGAGGCAAAAGATAAAAAGTGAAACCCCATCTGTGTTCCCAACCTAAAAAAATTGACAAGCGAACATATGAGTACTGGTTGATTTTTTTTCTAAGTATCTATTCAGTAGTTATTTAGAGAATTGCAACAAAATAAACGTTAATGTTCTGACATGTATGTAATGGAAAAGCCCAGTCTAACTTAGACTGGGGAATCTACTTGATTATTCGATTATGAGAATTGACATCAGAAATGTGGAAAAAAATGGATTTCTTGTCATCATGGACATCTTTCATGTGTACATACCGCAACGGGGATGACAGGATATAGAAAGTAATTTCGAGAATATTGATGGTTTTTTGATATTTATTTGTCATTACTCGGATTGGTTCAGACCAATACTGTTAGAAAGCAAGTGTTAGAAATAAGAAAAATTTTAGGAGGATTCGCCCGAAATCATTCCAGTACATTTTTTAAGCATTCAATACAAGGATGAATGCAAACTCAACTGAGTTCGACAACAAAGAACGGTTACAGGATAGGTTTCAATTCACCTATCTAACAAACCAAAAAATTGAATGACTTCCTTGAGGATTTCTAAATCTCAAGAAAACAACAAAAGTTGCTGTGTCTTGAAAGCGGAGTTGAGTCAGTCTCGCTGAGACTAGGCTCCTCTGAGAGACAAGGAAAGGTGTTGTTTTGTGTATTGAATTCCTACTGAGGAATTCTACTTGGAGACATATGAATAATAATTCAAACCAAAACATTGTTCATCGTCGAGAATTCGTCAAGCTCACCGGTCTTGGCCTTGTTACTGTTGTCGTCGGTGCGGGGTGTGGTGGAGCAGGGGTTGTTCCTGCTGTAGGATCATCCACCAGACTTGTTCTTACGATTGCTCGGTTAGGGGACAAGCTCGTTGTCACAATCACCCGTTTCATTAAAGGGATTGGTCGATTTTTGGTTCGATCTGACGGAAAATTTGAAATGGATGTTATCCAGCACGATGATCAAAAGGCAACCGCTCAAGGTGAGTTCAACGCCGAACAATTGAAGGATCTCAAAAAAGGGATGAATCTGGTGATTAAATCTGAAGACAAAGAATTTGAAGTGAAACCTGAGTTTAAGGATTGAGACAGAATATCACTTCATCAGACTGAATCAAACGAAAAACAAACAAAACGGAGAACAATAAAAGTTCTAACAGTTACCTCATTAAGTCCTTACAGCATGGAACTTGAACATGATTAACAAATTTTTATTTGGGTGCGTTATGAAACGAACATTGATTACTTTCGGGTTGGCAATGGTGATCGCGATGCCCGACACTGCAAGCGCTCAATCCATACTGCCAATCGTACGTCGAGAGATCACTCGAGAAATCACCAGATCGGTTGTCGGGGATTTATTCGAGGGCAAACCTGATGTGCGCGTTGGGAATCCAGACCCAGCCCCGATCAATGCGGTGAAGAGTATCGAGTTTGGTCATCTGACTGCCAAAATTCCGGTTTATGGATGTGATAGTTCTAATTGGGCAGGTTCCGTCGAAGTAGAAGGTGTTGTTCCCTTTAAGGTCATTTACTACTTTGATATGGCTGATCTAAAGCTGAATTACGATGCCACAAACAACAAAGTGATCGTGAAAATGCCGCCGATTCGATACCATCGTCCTGTTCCCGAGCCTGAAAATGCCGAGATCACATACTATTTCAAAGGATGGGCTCGTGCTCGAAGCAGTGTGTATGATCTTTGGGAACAGGTTCGCAATCAACCTTCCCAAGCCATCGCGGATAAATATGCTCGAGATAATCTGAACAACGCTCAGTTAATTGGTCGCCCCATGTTTCAAAAGATTATGGAGAACCAATTAAAAGAAATGAAGCCGGGTGTGAAAGTGGAAATCATTGATTGATCGGCTAAAAAATTTATAAAGATAACTGAATGCAAGATAACTGAGAAATGGATCGGGTCAAATGATCCTCACACATTATTGAAAGAATGATTTCGTAGAAATTTCATCAATAATAACCGTCATAGAGACAACAACTTCTGGTTAGTAATAGTTAGATAGAGAAGTTCTGGTTTCTAAATTATGTTATCAAAATGTTCACATGTTAGAAATCAGTTGAGTGATCGGGGATTTTTATGGTAACAATCCCCATTCTGTTTGAAAATTAAATCTCACTGAGATCAATTGTTTTTTGAGGAATAAGGTTATGAAAAAATTTAGCCTGTTATTGTGTTTAACGACGCTGATTGTGATTCCCAGCTCTGCAAATGCTAACCCGATGGTAGTCGCGGTCGCTCGACAAGCCTTACGGGGCCTCGGTTTCGGGGCAGTCCGACATCTGGTCCAGTATGCATTGGGCGAACAGAACCAACAACCTCAACTTGAGGTCCGTCAACCCCTGTCGGATTTACTTCGACCAGTTGGCCGTTTGCAAGTGGGTCAGATTCAAGCCAAAATTCCTGTGGAAGGGCGAGATGGTTCCAATTGGGCAGGCTCCGTCGAAGTAAAGGGATTCGTTCCTGTTCAAATCACTTACTACGTTGATCTGGAAGAAGTGAAATTGAAATATGATCCCGCAACGAACAAAGTGTTTGTGAAAATGCCTCCGGTTCGATACCATCGCCCCGTTCCCGATAAAGAACGTGCGGAAATCACAGACTCCTTCAAAGGATGGGCACGATCGCAAAGCAGTTTGGATGAGCTTTGGCAACGGGTTCGTATGCAACCCTCACAGGAAGTTGCGAATCGGTACGCTCAGGATAATCTTGAAAATGCCAAGAAAATTGCTCGGCCTGCTCTTCAAGAATCGCTGGAAAAAATGATCAAATCGATTAAGCAAGATGTGAAAGTGGAAATCGTTGATTAAGTTCAACAGACGGGATTTACCCCTTCGAGCGGCGACATTTTTCCGAACAGTATTTCACTTCCGACCAGTTTTTGCTCCATTTCTTTCGCCAAGTAAAAGGGCGTCCACACACCAGACAAATTTTCGAAGGGAGATTCTCTTTCTTCGGTGAGGATGATTTAGCCATAAATCAGACTCATTATTTTCCTGCTCGCATGAATTATTTACTTGAGGGTCTTGGAAAACACATAATGGAATCAGAATAATCGGTGTACCTTATTTATTTGATTTCAAAATCACTCACAAGGGGTCGGCCTGAGGGGTTGGTTAACTTGATTGTGAAAGGTTTTTCTGCGACATTGGAACCGATTAAAACTCCGCTGACAGTATCGGCTTTGATTTCGGTCAGTTTGTACTCGTAGAAATCGCCTTTGAGCGAGCGTAATTTCACTTGGGCAAAACCCGCATCGTAGCTTAAACCTTTGGCTTTTTGGTCATCGGTGGGGGGGGCGAGTTTCACCTTGTACGTTTCATCGGCCAAGGCTAGAGAAAAACGTAAATCTCCTCCTAAAAGATTATCCAAAAAGGCTTGGGTACATTCCGAGGCAGCTACGGTGTTTTCGCTTGTCATAGGGGGATTCGCAAGAAATCGTTCTGTTTTACACAACAGAGAAACTTTATAGCCCCCCCCCTCTTTGGTTACCCATAAGGCAAAGGCGCCGACGTTCTTATCTTTTTCGATTCGACCATGATAGTAGAAGGTCTCTCCCGACTGTGGCTCGCGGTTGATGGTGAATTTCGCGCCTTCAAAATGCTTTTTGAGCCATGCTTCGGTTTCGGGATCGCTGTAGCCTGCCTTTCGTTCTTCTTCGGTGATGGGAGTTCCCACCCATTTTTTGAAGGAAACACTATAGTCGCTAGCTTTGGCCTTTCCTTCGCTTAAATCTTTTAGCACCTGATCGGTAAAATTACGGGCTTGTTTGGCCCCATCTGCCGAGGTTGTGCCCGAGGGACCTCCTCCGGTGGTTGAGGTGGGTTGCCCTTTATTTTTGGTCGGGTCGTCGGTTTTTTTATCGGAAGATTTTTTATCGCAACCGGTGACGATCACAAGCCCCAATAAAGCCCATCCTAAAAAGGCGCATCGATATTGCATATCAGAGTCTCTCAGTCGTTCTCTCAGGTTGAATGGTGAAAATTTTTATTGCCCTTTGGCCGCAGCTACTACCATTTGGGCGGCTTCGGTAAGGCCTGCTGCCGAGCGAATCATGGGCAATTCGGCTTTAACACTTTCGAGAATTTGACGAGCCTTATCGGAATTGGTTCCTTCAAGTCGAACCACCACGGGAACTTTGAAGCCCACTTCGCGGCCCGCTTTCACGAGGGCTTCGGCAATCAGGTCGCATTTGGCAATCCCCCCGAAGATGTTGACCAAGATACCTTTGACGTTGGGATCGGCAAGGATAATGCGGAAGGCTTCGATGGCGGCTTCTGCGGTCACCCCCCCCCCGACATCGAGGAAGTTAGCCGGTTCCCCGCCGTAGTACTTGATGATGTCCATCGTACCCATGGCTAAACCGGCGCCGTTCACCAAGCAGCCGATATTCCCACTTAGTTGAATGAAGTTCAAGTTGGCTTTGGCGGCACGGATTTCCACGGGATTTTCTTCGGCGTAGTCGCGAAGTTCGGCCAACTCGGGATGTCGGAAACTGGCATTATCGTCGAAGTCGAATTTCGCATCCAACGCGACCACGTCACCGGTTTTGGTAATGGCCAAGGGGTTGATTTCGGCCAAGCTGGCATCTTTTTCTAAATAGACCTTTGCCAGCGCCATGATGATCTTTTCGGCCTTGGCGGCTTGTTCTCCGGTGAAGCCTAATTCAAAGACCAAACGTCGTGCTTGAAAAGGGAGTAAGCCCGATTCAGGGGTAAAGGGAACCTTGAGAATTTTTTCGGGATGTTTCTGGGCCACTTCTTCAATATCCATTCCCCCCTCGGCGGAGGCCATCAACACAGGGGCGCCAATCGCCCGATCCAGCACGATTCCCACATAAAATTCCTTGGCTGGTTCGGCGTCCGCTTGGATGATGAGTCGGCTAATGGGTTGGCCTTCGGGTCCGGTTTGTTTGGTCACCAAGGGATGGGAAAGCATGGCTTGAACGACCGTGCGGAGTTTTTCTTTATTGGAAACAAATTTCACTCCTCCGAGTTTCTCGGGATAACCTTTGAGTTGACCGGCTCCGCGTCCGCCCGCATGAATTTGCGCTTTGACCATGACTCCCCCTCCGTTACTGAGTTCATCAAAGGCCTTTTCTGCCTCGGTAACGTTTGTCACCATGATATGTTTGGGGATATTGGCACCGGCGGCGGCGATGAGTTCTTTGGCTTGATATTCGTGAATCTTCATAAAAGCTAAATTCGGATGAGGTTATCTAAAGGTCTAACTTTGTGTAATGTATAGGACCAATCTCGATTGTCCGTAGGGAGGTTTTCGGAAAAGGCAAAATTATGACCGAGAGCGGGGCTTTCCCACTTCTGAACAAAGTTCGGCCAATCAGTTTTGCGAACGGGCTAGGGCTTGATATGTGGTAAAAGGGGTCACAAGTTAGTTCGTAATCCCTTTGGTGATTCGCATAAAGACATCTTCGAGATTGGGTTCTTCTTCTCGGAAGGTTTTCAAGCGAAACTTTTGTTCGATCAGTCGATCGGCCACGAAGCCCGCATCGGGAACCCCATCTCGAATGGTGACTTTGATTTGTTTTCCTTCGTCCACAATATCAACACTTTCCAATTCGGGGAATTGGTTCAGCCTTCGGGCGGCTTCCTCGTTGCGGTTATCCTGAACGGCAACGAAGTAAACGGTTTTGTAGCGGACTTGTCGAATGGCAGATTCGACATCCCCATTGAACAGAAGTTTCCCGCGTTCGATGATGCCGATTTTATTACAAATGTCGGCCAATTCGGGGAGAATGTGGCTGGAAACCATAATGGTTTTTTTCATTTTGCGAAGCTCTTTGAGAAGCTCCCGCATTTCGATGCGTGCCCGAGGGTCCAGACCGCTGGCAGGCTCGTCGAGGAGTAGCACTTGGGGTTCGTGGAGAAGCACTCGGGCCAAGCCCAGCCGTTGGGTCATCCCGCGACTGAGGCTGGTCACAAGGGCATCGCGTTTGTAACCCAAATCAACCAATTCTAGGACTTGGTCGCATTTTTTACGTCGTTCGGCGCCTCGAATCCGATAGGCAGCGGCGAAGAACTCAAGGTATTCGATCACCTTCATATCATCGTAAACGCCAAAGAAGTCGGGCATGTAGCCGATACACCGACGAATTTCTTTGGACGAATTGTAAATCGAATAACCACACACGCTCGCTTCCCCCCATGAGGGGTTCAGTAACGTGGCCAGTATTCTCATGGTCGTGGTTTTTCCCGCCCCATTCGGTCCAATGAACCCATAAACATCTCCCGGTTCCAATCGCAACGATAGGCGATCCAAGGCGTATAGCTCACCATATTTTTTGGTTAAATCCCGTGTTTCTATCATGCTCTTTTCTCTTGAATCTCATTGGGGAGGGCAAAGTTATTTGCCTTCGATCTTTACAGGAATAATCACACGAATATAGGTTTCTTGTTTGAGAACCCCTTGCAAACTCGGTCGCGAGGTGACCTCGGGATTTTCGGCAGGGATGGCCCCTAACCACAATCGCGAGGGGCTGGCCGGATCGGTCGCCATTGTTTCGGCGGGTCCCTCACGAGTGGGGACTCGCAACACCAAAATGGCATAGTCTTCCCGTTGGGGTTGCACACGCCACGATTGATCGAGGTAGCGCAGACTCGCGTTGGCGTCCCGTTCCGATTTATCGTTCAGCACTTCCGTTCTACTAGTGTGGAACAAGACCCGCCACAAGCGGAAATTTGGATTCGAGGGGGTTCCTTCGGGGATGCGGTAACTGGAATAGTTCGTGTAGTTATAATTCGACGGCTTGACCGGTAAGGTGGACCAGCGATCGGGCGAACCGATCCATTCCGAAAAGCGACCCGTTGTTTTCCCAAATTCTGTTGCTGCAACCACCACTTGCTTGCTCGATCCTTTGGGGAATTCTTTATCCAAATTCAAGGCCCGTCCCCGCCAAATGAGAGCCACATCGGTAAACTGTTCGATCCCTGTATTGTTGGTTACGGTTCCTTGAAGGGTATTCCCGCGGCTGATCAAATCGGCGGAGAATGGGGGAAGTTTCGCATCGACATTGGCACTCCAACGAGCGTGGAAACTTTTGGTCGTCCATACGTTGATGGGAACGCCACTCAGCCCCGAAGCATAGAGTTCTTCGTTCGGATCGTTCGGGTTGGGATAAATGGGATACTTGTATGTTGATTGGAAGAAGCTGCCCCCACGGCTTTCCCGATTGTCGGAACGTCCCTGCCAAGAAAGGAGTGTACCCCCAACGCTTTGGACTGCGTCATCCGGCGTCCAAATGTTCTGGGCGTCCTTCTCGGGGCCTGCGGGTTCAATCCCGATTTTGTATTTCTGGGTTCGGGGGCCAAACAGGGTGAACCATGTGTAACCTTCCAGCCGTTTATTTCCGAGATCAATATCGACCACATCCACCTTGTTGATCTTCAGGTCCCGCCCTTTGAGATAGTAGGCAGCAAAATAGGCCGTGGTACTGGTCACAATCACAATTATGGGGAAGGTCACCCAAGTCCATTCCATCCGTCGGATCACCTTCTTCAGAATGAAATAATCCACGGGGCCAATCAAAATGATGTAAATGAAGATGAACAAGGCTACCCATCCGAACGAAATCGGCGGCGTCCCTTCAAAGAAATCCAAACTCCCTTGGAGCAGGTTGGCATAATCCTTGGTGCTGTCGTCCTCGTAAACAACCGAGTTGGTTTTCTCCGGCAAGGCGGGAAGCGGGGGGCCTGCATTCGTAATCAGACGAGTCCAAAAAGGGGTTCGGCCCGAAATTTCTGAGAACGGGGGACGATCCAAATCGAAGCCGACATAAGTGACGCGCCCCATGCCAAAAGCCGACTGCACAATGAGTTTATCGTTCCCATCTTCGCCAATCACATGAAAACGGCGATTAGCAAAGGGCTTCAAAGGGGTCACAAACAAAGGGCTTTTGTCGTTGCCAATGAGATTGAATGTCCCCCCCCCCGTGCCTCCTTCCAAGACCCGCCAACTCATATTGATTTGGGGCACCTGTTTTTTGGCCCCGACATCCAGAATACCGGGTAAAAGTTTGACCAGCTCAGGAATTGCATTGAGAACATCGGGATTCAGCCCCCCTGAAATCACAAGGCTTCCCCCACGCCGGACCCATTCGACAAGGGCCTGACAGCGTTTTTTATCTTGAGCTAATGCCTCGAAAAAGCTGCGATTGCCCGTTGAAAGTACCACTAAATCAACGGCCCCATAGCCAAACCATCGGTCGGGCATGTAACCCACATTCATGATCGTGGCCGTATCGACACCCGTTACACGTTCGCTCTCGCGGATGTTGGCGGCCATCTCGGGGCGATACTCGAACGACCCTAAATTGTTACCGATCCCCAACACCACATAGTTCCGAAGATCGACCGAGTAGAAAACCCGTTCTAAGGTCGCCAAGGTTCGCTTGGTCTTTTTGGAACGGATCGTTACGGTAACATCGGAACTTTGACGAGCCAATTTCAGATAGGGAACCGGCCCCAACTCGAAGCCTTGTTTGGTTTCACCTTTCCCCATAGGAGGGATTTCCAGCGTGACTTCAGTGAGGTTATTATCGTCATCAACGGTCGAAACGGTGAGCAACAACGGGTCCGGCTCATCCGTATCCTTGAAGCATTCTAAACCCACCCATATAGGTGCCCATTGGCCCCGTTTGAAGATGGTTTCTCCCCGAACATTCCCACCAGAACGAACTGGTCCTGCAGGGAACCCAACCCGAAGATCGGTAATTTCTATCCGTTTATTTTGTGCAACGATTTCAGGGGTTTGCCAAACCCACCACCCCCAGAAAAAGGCAAACACGGTCAAAATGAAGCGAAACGGCATAAACAATTTCCTAGGGTTTTTCAGTGGCCGCACAAAGGCAGGGGATTTTTTTACAGCTGGGGCAACCCAATTGATATTTCTGCGCGATGGCCTCATCCAAGTTAATCCCCGCGATATTCGCTAAGGTGGCCAACCAAGCCAAAACATCGGCAAATTCTGCTGCCAATTGCTCCGGTGGATGATTCCCACGCAGGGCCTCGGCTAATTCCCCGACCTCTTCCATAAACCACATGAAGGTACCAGCAACCCCACGACTGGCATCCTTGGCACCAAACGTTTCTCGGATGAGATGCTGGAACTCGCCGAGCGTCATACTTTTGATGCTCCCTTTCTGTGCGACCAATCCCTGAGTTCAAAATTCTTCAAGTGATTTGTTGATTGTTTTACTTACCCCATTTCAGTTAGGTAGAGGGAAGCCCCATTTCCTACGATGAAATTTCACCATTAGTTCTGTGAAATCAATTTGTCCCCATATGGGAAACCCCAAAGTCAGACTGTTTTGGTTAACTCCCGATCGATTCTCGCACTCAACGATGACTGACTTCCTTCGTGTGAGTCTGGAGAATCATCACGGTCAACGGTTCAGCGAACCTCTCAATTCTGCTCGGATTCATTCTCGTACTACGTTCGGATGGGGTTTCGGTTTCAAACGAAATTGATAGGCTAACTCACAAGCCTTCGAGGATCGTTTATGC